>CAYFOT010000008.1:0-24563 GCA_964344825.1 uncultured Actinomyces sp. | reverse complement strand
AGTGCCACAGTGGTCTCCGTTAACTAGAAGTTCAACAAATGTTCACAGACTTTATTAGCCTATCGGGTCGCCGCGACCAGCGGTAACACCTCGGGTAAATATGGGTCAAGTGCGAGAACGCTCTACTGTGAGTCGGCCCACCATGAGGACTTAACGACCATGCGGTTTTACGATTCTTTTGCAAGAATAGAGGGGCAGAGAGAGGGGGCGACCAGCCCCTTGGCGAAGTCCTTTTTTAGGAGGCAAGCAACATATGTCCGTGACTGAGCAGGATGTCCGTGAGGCCGCTCCGGCCAACACTCCCGAAGCCGTAATTGAATGGGTAACCCAGATCGCAGAGCTGACGAAGCCTGAGGCTGTGGAATTCACAGATGGTAGTGACGCAGAGTGGAAGCGTCTTACCGATGAAATGGTTGAAAGCGGGATGTTTGTCCGCCTCAACGAAGAGAAGCGCCCCAACTCCTTCCTGGCGCGTTCGCTGCCGTCGGACGTAGCGCGCGTTGAATCCCGCACCTACATTTGCTCTGAGAAAGAGGAAGATGCAGGCCCCACAAACAACTGGGCCGACCCGAAGGAAATGAAGGAAATCCTTCAGAAGAAGTTTGACGGTTCCATGAAGGGGCGCACGATGTACGTGATCCCGTTCTCCATGGGCCCCGTAGGTGGACCGATCTCCCAGCTGGGTATCGAAATCACCGACTCCCCTTACGTTGTTGTCAACATGCGCATCATGACCCGCATCGGCACCCCCGCCATGGACCTGATCGCAGAAGGCCAGGAATGGGTTCCAGCTGTTCACTCGGTTGGTGCACCTCTGGAGCCGGGTCAGGAAGACACGACTTGGCCGTGCAACGATGACAAGTACATCACCCACTTCCCGGAGACCAATGAGATTTGGTCCTACGGTTCCGGCTACGGCGGGAACGCCCTGCTCGGTAAGAAGTGCTACGCACTGCGCATCGCTTCCACGATGGCACGCGACAACGGTTGGATGGCAGAGCACATGCTCATCCTGGGTCTCACCCGCGAATCGGATGGGCGCAAGTTCTTCGTGACCGCTGCGTTCCCGTCGGCTTGTGGCAAGACGAACCTTGCCATGCTGGAGCCGACCATCCCCGGTTACAAGGTTGAAACCGTTGGTGACGACATCGCATGGATGCGTCCTGGCCCCGACGGTCGCCTGTACGCCATCAACCCGGAGGCTGGCTTCTTCGGCGTTGCACCGGGTACGTCCTATGAGACGAACCCGATGGCAATGGAGTCGATGAGGGAAAACTCCATCTTCACCAACGTTGCGTTGACCGATGATGGCGACGTGTGGTGGGAAGGCATGACGGATGAGGCTCCGGCTCATCTGATTGACTGGCACGGAAACGACTGGACCCCTGAGTCCGGCACCCCGTCCTCGCACCCGAACAGCCGTTTCACGGCGCCGGCCTACCAGTGCCCGATCATCTCTGAGGATTGGGAAGCACCACAGGGCGTGCCGGTAGACGCGATCCTGTTTGGCGGACGCCGCGCAACCAACGTTCCGCTGGTTGCCGAAGCGTACGACCAGGACCACGGCGTCTACGTTGGCGCAACCGTTGCCTCTGAGGTTACGGCTGCTGCAACCGATGTCAAGGCCGGTTCCCTGCGCCACGACCCGTTCGCAATGCTGCCCTTCTGTGGCTACAACATGGCGGACTACTGGGGCCACTGGGTAGAAATGGGCCATGAACTTGGCGACAAGTTCCCGCAGGTCTATCAGGTGAACTGGTTCCGCAAGGATGACGACGGGAAGTTCATGTGGCCGGGTTACGGCGACAACGCCCGCGTCCTTGACTGGATCGTTCGTCGTGCAGCAGGCGAAGTTGACGCAGTTGACGGCGTCACCGGCCGCTACCCGAAGTTTGAGGACTTCAACATTGAGGGCCTTGAGGACTTCACCGAAGAGGACTGGAACGCTCTGTATGAGATCGATCCGGACGCGTGGGAGCTGGAGACGGATGACTCCGAAACCTACTTTGAGCAGTTCGGCGACAAGGTTCCTGCGGCAGTGCGCGAACAGCTCACCAAGCTGCGTGAGCGCATCGCGGCGGCGAAGGCATAGCCAACAGGCAACTTCGGCCTAACTGACTTGTCAGTGGAAGGCTAGGAAGGGGGCATCTGGGAGACCAGATGCCCCCTTCTCATACGTCGTCCCTTGCAGATCCCCTTGGTGTCGGCGGCGGAGGGGATTTTTAGTATTCGGAACCACGCTGGAATGACTGTAGGGTTTCATGAAGGACAGTCAACAATGGATGCGAACTGAGGTGTCCGGCGCGGCAGCAGGCCCCGGACGGATGCCGGCACAGGCGAAGGCGGAGAACGTGGTGGATGAAGACACGGTGGCGGACCCAGAACCGCAGGCTGCTGGCAGGCACCTGACCCCGGAGCAGACGAAACGCGCGGGTGAATTGATTGCGCAGATTGAAGGTCTATACGGGGAACGGGTCGTTGGGCAGCAGGAGCTGCGTTCCGCCCTGATTGCGACCATGATGGCTAAGGGCCACATCCTCATAGAGTCCGTGCCAGGGTTGGCAAAAACGACCGCCGCTCACACTCTGGCAGATTCCGTGTCGGGTACGTTCCGGAGGATTCAGTGCACGCCTGACCTTATGCCCTCTGATATTGTCGGCACACAGATCTACGACCAGCAACAAGGTGGTTTCACCACTCAGCTGGGCCCCGTGCACGCCAACTTTGTCCTCTTAGATGAGATCAACAGGTCCTCCGCGAAGACACAGTCAGCCATGTTGGAAGCCATGCAGGAAGGGCAGACAACCATCGGCGGAGAGAACTACCCGCTACCCCAGCCGTTTATGGTGATGGCGACACAGAACCCTATTGAGGAGGAGGGCACGTACGTCCTGCCTGAGGCGCAGATGGACCGCTTCCTCATGAAGGTGGTCATCACCTATCCCACCCCTGAAGACGAAATAAGGGTGCTGGAGCTGATTGATAGTGGAGCGTTCCAAGAGAACCTGACAGGCGCACAGATTTCCCTGCAGGAGCTGGAAGAGCTGCAAGACTACTCCTCCAGGGTCTTTGTCCACCCCGCCATCAAGGCGTACATCGTGGACATCATCAACACGACACGTGGTGGCGGCCCGAACCCTCTGCCCGGACTAGACCGGCATCTGCGGATGGGCTCCTCTCCGCGTGGTGGGATAGCCCTCATGAAGGTGGCGCAGGCAAACGCACTCATGGCTGGCCGAAACTATGTCACGCCCGCAGATGTGAAGGCCATGCGCCACCCCGTTTTGCGCCACCGTCTGGTTCGCACATGGGACGCCGTTGCCGACGGGGTTTCGGTGGATGGGCTTGTCGACGCCGCATTCAACGTCGTACCGGTGCCCTAACACATGGCTACCCCGCGCTTACAGGACTATTCTCGACTGGTCGACTACCCCGTCCAGCGCAAGTTGCTGTCGCTATTGGACGGTCACCATAGGGGCGAGGGGGCGGGTGCCAGCCAGGAGTTCCTCGACATGGCGGAGTACAGGTACGGGGACGACATCGCGGATATTGACTGGAAGGCGACCGCTCGCCTCAGCCAGCCGGTTGTCAAACGGTTTGAATCAACCGCGGTTCTGAGCGTCATCATCGCCGCGGACACCGGGTCAGCAATGGCCGCTGACGCCCCCAACGGGAATCCCAAACGGCAGGTTAGTGCGGAACTGATTCGTGCCCTGTGCTGGCTGGTGTCGGCACACGGTGACCTCATTGGCCTAGTTGCGGGCAACGCATCCGGAGTGGAGAAGATGCCTGCGCGCGCCGGCATAGCGCACGCTGAAACGCTGCTACGGGTGGCAACGGCGGCGACGGTCACGGCCCCGCCCTCGGACATGCTTGCAGTCCTGCGGGCCGTTGAGCTGCGTAGAGGCCGGTCCCTGATTTACGTGATCACTGATGAGAGCCAAATCAATGAGGAAACGGCATACCTGCTTGGGCGACTCACATCCCGAAACGAGGTCGGCGTATTTCTGATAGACGACCTCGACCCCACAGAAGTCGCGGATGGTGACACTATCGCCGACGTACTTGGCGGCCCACTCCCGGACTTCGTGGAGGGGAACGAAACTTTGAAGTCGCAGTGGCGTATCTTCCGCAGGAACCGCAGTGAACGGGTGACACACCTTCTAGACTCCTTGCCGCTACGTTATGTGAGGCTGCGCGGTGATGAGGACGTGTTGCCCGCACTGGTCAGCGTCATGGGAGGGGGTCGGCGTGGAACCCGGTCTTCGTAGCCCCTGGACGTTTGCCAACTGGGTGTGGATACTTGGCGCGGTGATGATCGTCGTTGCGCTGCTGTGGGTGGTATCCCTTGTTGTCGCCTACCGCGTGGCGCTGGTGGAAAGGCGCGACCCCGTCCGCACACTGGGGCAGCTTCAGCGCGCGCGCTACAACCGACAGATAGCAGAGGTCGCCGCGGACTTTGAACTGGGGAAGATGGATGCGCGTGGCGCACACTTCGCCCTCGCCTCCCTCATAAGAGCCGCCGCAACGGAGAAGACCGGCGTGAACGTGGAGTCCCAGACGGCCGTAGAGGCCGCCTACTATGTCCCGTCGTGGCCGCTGTTGGCGCGCGCGTTGGAGTGGTGTGAGGACGAAACGTTCCCAGTCGAGGGCGCAACGAAGCAGGTGGAAGCAGGCTTGGAGCTGGCGAGGGAGGTGGTGAACGGATGAGGTTCCCGTGGCTCTTCGCCCTCGTCCTGGTCGTCCTAGTCCTGGCGGCAGCCGCGACTTGGATGGCGGTGCGCAAGACGACGCCAGAAACGAAAAAATGGGTCGCACACACCGACGCGCTGCGCAGGTTGCCGGCATACCAGTCACAGCGGGCGCGTGCTCGGTGGGCAGTCGGCAGTGGGGCCGTGTCCCTGATTGCGTTGAGCATCGCGACGGGGGTGTCTGCGGGGCTGCCGGTTGAGCGGCGCGTTGAACACCCCATGTTGGCCAGCCGCGACATTGTTCTGTGCTTGGATGCGTCCGGGTCGATGCTGCCTTACGACGGTCAGATTCTGCGTAGTTTTCAGGAAATGGTGGACTCCTTTGAGGGGGAGCGGCTGTCGCTGCAGCTTTGGAGTGCGCAGACCGTCATTCGCTTCCCTCTAACCGACGACTATGAGCTGATTTCGTCCGTGCTTCGTGAGTCGGCTGGGGTTATTGACAGGGGCTACTTGGGGCCAGAGGGCGACTATGTTTTGGTGACGCCGGAGCTGGCGGACTACCTGGAAGGCGTCGAAGCCCCCGATGAGCAGATGATTTCTTCGCTGGTCGGCGACGGGTTGGCAACGTGCGTGACGGGCTTCGACAATATGGATTCGGAGCGGTCGCGGACCATTTTGCTTGTAACCGACAATGAGGTGATGGGCGACCAGATCTACACGCTGGCGGAGGCAGTGGAGTACGCAACGAAGAACGACGTTGACGTGATTGCGCTGTACCCGGCCCAGGACGGGATGCTGACCGCGGAGGGTGAACAGCTGCGAAGTGTTGTCGAGGGCGCTGGTGGAGACTTCTACGACGCGTCCGACCCTGGCGCTGTCGCCTCGATCGTTGACCGCATTGAGAGTGAGCAAGAAGCGGAGCTGGAAGGCGAAGTGAAGGTCGTTGAGGAGACGCTGCCGCGGACGGCGTACCTGTGGGCGGCATGGGCTCTGGTTGTTTTCCTGACGGCTGCGGCGGCGGTGCGAATATGACATTTGCTCCCCTTGTTTCTCTGGTTTTCCTAGGCGCGTTCTTCTTGGTGGGGATGGGTTTGGTTGCGAGGGCGTATTTTCGGCGCCCTCGAACAGCGTCGCTTGCGGCTACGATCCGCAGGTCGCTGATGGTCATCGCGATCACCGTCGGTTTGGCTGGCCCAGCTATTCCTGTTGAGCAGGAGGACGTGGTATCAAGGGTTGACGTTGTCATAGCCGTGGATCGGACCGGATCTATGGCCGCGGAGGATGGCCCCGGTGGTGCGCCGCGCCTGGATGCTGTGCGCAGGGATATACGCGCATTGGTGGAGGGTGCCAGCAGCGCAAGGTTTGCTGTGGTCACATGGGATTCGTCGTCTCGAATAGAACTCCCCGCGACAACTGACTCTTCGGCGGTGCTGAACTTCGCCGACAATCTCCACCAGGAGATTTCGGAGTTTTCCACAGGGTCAACACTGGCGCGTCCAGCGGCGAACGTCTTGGACGTCTTGGAGAGTTCAGCGGAATCGCGCCCTCAGGATCGCCGCTTCTTGGTCGTTTTCTCAGACGGGGAGGCAACCACGGGAGATGAAAGCGTCCTGGGTACGGGAACAACGGAGCTGTTGGGCCAGGTAGCGGCGCTCCTGGACGGCGGCGCGGTGGTGGGATACGGGACGGGCGAGGGCGGTCCGATGCGTATCTACGGCGTCGGCGGCGTCGGTGTGACAGAAGAGTACATGGTGGACCAAAACGGGGCTACCGCGATTTCCTCGATAGATGAGGACGCGTTGGCAGAACTGGCGCAGACCCTTGGCGCAGAGCTGCTAATCAACCCGTCCGAAGCGGCCATGCGTGCTCTGGGGGAGAGCTTCATAGAAGGGGCGGGTACCGTCCTGGAAGGAAGACCAAAGCTTTTCACCTACGATCACGTTACGTGGGTGCCCGCATTGGTTTTGGCTGCGCTAGTAGCGTGGGAGATCGTGAGCTTCGTAAGAGTATCGCGCAGATTGCGGGCCACCAATGCCATCTAGAAACCGTTACAGAAGCAGAATATCTGCGCCCAGCTTGAGCTCAGAGGACGTGTCCCAGCCATTTGGTGCTGTGACACTCTCATCTCCAGCTCCAAGGGAACGGAATCCACGCATCCTTGCGATCCTCTGGTGGACCATGCCACTGGCAGTTGCCCTGGTCGTCGGTGGCGGGCTGCTGATTGCACTGTACATGTGGAGTGCCTCCACGCTGAAGGCCACTGAGAGATCGGACTGGACCCAAGCGGAAATGGCGTATGAGCAGCAAATGAGGCTAACTCAACATTTTCCACAACCCTGGCTCTCTCAGTACAACTTGGGAACGGCCCGTGTGGATGCTGGTCACCTTGAAGAGGGCATCGAGTTATTGGAAACGGCGTACGAGGGTGTCCCCAAGGCAATCCCAGCTGATGATGGGTCGATTGCTGCTTTTTCGTATGAGTGCTCGGTGCGTTTCAACCTGTCTGCGGCCATCGAAATGCAGGGTGACGCCATGGTTCGGTCGGGTGATGACAAGGGCGGTTTGGACGCTTACGAGTCCGCTTTGGCGTGGGTTTCGCCGTGCCAGATAGTTGGTTCCGCGGGCTCTGCGGAGAGTGAGTCGGAGGATGAGAACCAGGGCGGGTCTGGTCAAGATAGTGGGAGTGAAGAGCAAAACGCGCAGGTAGACCCCGAATTGGATCAGCAGACGGGAGAGAGCGTCGACCGCTTGAGTGAGAAGATTGACCGGCTTTCAGGCGCGGAGGACAGCCCCGAAGATCAGGGCGGTGAGGGTGAGGGTCAAGAGGAAGACTCCTCCCAAGGCGGTGAAGGCGCCCAGGAAAATGAAACTCCTGAGGAACAGGAACGCCGCGAGAAGCTTGAGCAGAAGAACCGCGACCAAGAGGAGCGTCAGCGCGAGAAGCAGGAGTCCTCAAACCGGAATCCAGGCAGTGGTGGATGGTGATTTTTCCACCTTCTCTCAACACGTTATCCACCGTTATATCCACAGGTGTGGACTAGTCGTTTTGGTCCCCTGTGTATATCCCTGTGGACAGTGCTTCCAACGCATAGTCGCAGGTGCCTGTCAACTTCTGCGTGTCGTCGCGTGACTTTCATTCCGCACTAGGAACGGCGTTGCACCCCGCGGCGTTGAGGGCGTTTAATGGGCGACGCCTGCGTTATGTGGGTCCGCCGACAAGCGGAGACCTTAGAAGGGTAGATGATTATGCATCCAAAGGTGCAAAGGACGATGGAAGAAGTAATGCGCCGGAACCCAGGTGAGCCTGAGTTTCAGCAGGCGGTCCGTGAGGTACTGGAGAGCATCTCGCTTGCAGTTGAACGTGATCCCGGCATCGCTGACCATTCTCTTCTGGAGCGTCTGGTGGAACCTGAACGTCAAATCCTCTTCCGCGTTCCCTGGGTGGACGACAGCGGGACTGTACAGGTCAACCGTGGATACCGGGTGGAGTTCAACTCCGCACTGGGCCCGTACAAGGGCGGCTTGCGGTTCCATGAGTCGGTGAACCGTAACATCA
Source organism: uncultured Actinomyces sp. (assembly GCA_964344825.1). Taxonomy (GTDB): domain Bacteria; phylum Actinomycetota; class Actinomycetes; order Actinomycetales; family Actinomycetaceae; genus Scrofimicrobium. Next base: position 16,316 of record CAYFOT010000008.1, on the reverse strand, counting down.
TCAAGTTCTTAGGGTTTGAGCAGATATTCAAGAATGCCCTTACGGGACAGAGCCTGGGTGGCGGCAAGGGTGGGTCAGACTTTGATCCGCACGGAAAGTCCGACTGGGAAATCATGAACTTCTGTCAGGCGTTCATGACGGAGCTTTCAAGGCATATTGGAGATAAGACGGACGTTCCCGCCGGAGATATCGGTGTCGGTCAACGTGAGATCGGGTTCCTGTTTGGCCAGTACCGTCGGCTGAAGAACCGGTGGGAAACAGGCGTAATCACCGGCAAGGGGATGGACTGGGGCGGCTCCTACGTGCGTCGTGAGGCCACCGGCTATGGCGTTGTCTTCTTCGCACAGGAAATGCTTGCCACCAAAGATGAGACCATTGAGGGAAAGGTGGCGACCGTCTCTGGTTCGGGCAACGTCGCGATCTACGCGATTGAGAAGGCCCTCCAGCTGGGCGCCAAGCCAGTCACATTCTCAGACTCTTCCGGTTGGGTATATGACCCCGATGGGGTTGACCTTGACCTGCTGAAGGACATTAAGGAAAACCGCAGGGGGCGCGTGTCAGAGTACGTGGAGAAGCGCCCGTCCGCGGTGTTCCATGAGGAGGGACGGCCCTGGTCAGTTCCGTGCGATCTGGCGCTGCCTTGTGCAACCCAGAATGAGCTGTCGGAGGACGACGCCAAGGAACTGGTTAAGAACGGGTGTGTGGTTGTCGCGGAAGGCGCGAACATGCCCTGTACTCCAGAAGCAGTGCGGACCCTGACGGAGGGTGGCGTCATGTTCGCTCCGGGTAAGGCCGCAAACGCTGGCGGTGTTGCAGTGTCGTCGTTGGAGATGGAACAGAATGCGTCCCGCGCGCGGTGGAGCTTTGAGGTGGTTGAAGACAAGCTCAGAGATATTATGTGCGACATCCACCGCTCCTGCCTGGACACAGCAGAGAAATACGGCCGACCGGGCGACTACGTCGTCGGGGCTAACATTGCAGCGTTCCTGCGCGTGTCCAAGGCGATGCACGCCCAGGGTGTGTTCTAGGGGCCCATGGCCAGTAGACGCATATCCGAAAAAGACGGTTTGGAGGCTTGGGGACACTGGATGCGTTCCCAAGCCTCTGACGCTGCGACCGCCCCTTCCAGGGCGACTGTCGCCACCGCGGTGCGGTACACGTTGGCGCTGCTGTCTGAAGTCGCGCCGGGAGCATCCGTGGAGGTGAGGGTTGCTCCCTACGGGGCGACGCAGGCCATTGAAGGCACGACGCACCGCCGGGGTACACCCCCGGCGGTGATAGAGATGGACGCGCAGACGTGGCTGCGCATGGCCTCAGGCCTGCTCACGTGGGACGCGGCAGTGGACTCACCAGATGTTTACGCGTCCGGTGAGCATGCCGACCTTTCCCCATACCTGCCAGCTGTAGCGGACAGGTATACGGCTAACTCCTGATTTCCTTGGCCTCATCGTCGGTCGGCAGGAACTTCACCGCGGCGCGGTCAGCACCGGTCTGGATCGCAGTCACCAGGACTGCGGACAGTGCCGCAAAGATGAGGATCTGCCCGAAGGTGGATCCTTCTTCGTCCGAGGGCGGCTCATTTCCAGTCACGAACTTCCACGTCTTTGCAGCAAGTTTTGGTGCCAGCCACGACGACAGACCCATCGCAGCCAGCGCAGCCAGCTTTGCCTCGAATTTCATATCGTGTACTCCCTTGTAAGTTTTGACCGTCCGCGCGCATGTTCGCCGGTCGTCTCTTTCAAGGGTACCGTTATGGAGTGCAGAAGAAGAACCAAGCCACAGATTTTTCCCCGCCACGGATACGCAGACGCGCCAAAAACGCGGTCCTGCTTTCTCTTTTCGCGGGCGCTACGGTGACCGTGTCTGCGTGTACGTCCTCGACACCTGAAGGTATGGCGCCATGGTCCTTCCCGACGGACACTGGAACCATAGCGCGCGCTGTGATTGGAGTGCCCTCGGATGCGGCACTTCCGGACGGCTTTCTGGATGAACTTTCCGATGCGACGTCGTTGGCTTTGACGCAGGTTGCCGTGGATCTTGGCCCAGGTGGAACTGAGGTAGGAGCGTCGTCTGACGACGGTGTGAAGAGAGATTCGGCAGCGGCGGTCGCGGATGTGGACGTGCTCATGGGTTTTGACGCCGAATGGTTCGATCCAGCACTTGGTTCTGGAGGCGCCGACACGGTGGAGCTCATCGACTTGTCCTCCATCACCTATGGCAACGACAACGCGTGTGTCTTGGTTGACTCATCTTGGTTCTCAGCGAATGACTGGGCGTTACCAACGAAGGTTTCGGAGCTGCCAGATTCCGCCCTCGAAAAGATCGTCGCGGGTTCTGATCCGCGCGTGAGCCCTTATGCCCTGGCGGTCCTTCCGGAGTGGAACGGCCTGTGGAGTGGCTGGCATGCACAAGTGGGGGAGCACGCCCAGTCAGGTGGTGAGGTTCCTGATGGCGGCGGCGCTGTGGACAGAGATGTGGCCGGCGATGTGGGTCCAAAGTCGGGCGATGAGGAAGGGGGCGAGGGCGTGGCGCCGGGGAAAATCGGTTCCGCCCTCGAACCGATCCGTAACCCCAACAACTTGGGGACGGACACCAGGTACCGTGTCTTGGCCGACACCTGCGTAGAGCGTAAGGTCGCGCTGATTGACCTGAGCGTGCTGCGCGGACACAACGACGACGACGCCGCATACGTCATCTTGGCGGACTACCTTTCGGGGAGTACCGGGGCGGAGCTGCTCGCAAAATACGGTGTCTCCATCCAGGTGGGGACCGATGCTGCCCAGTCAGAGGAAGTCTCCTTAGAGGCGCGCCCAGCATTCGCAGTTACGGAGTTGGTGGACGCGCTGCGTCAATGGGAGAAGACATTTTCCTGACAGGCATGATCAGGCGATGCTTTTCCGCGGCGCAGCCGACCCTCCGCTAGTGCAGAAGCGCAGGCTTGACCTTGCATTCCCGCCCGATCTTCATCGGGCCAATGGTCCCTGCGTCGCGTGCGGCTTCCAGGGTTTCAATAACGCGGTCGCGGACGCGCCAAGGATCGATGGTGTTGAGGTAGATCCTACTTCCGCCCTCGAATCCCGCCAGTGTGGATACCCGCCACTTCAAAAGGATCCGCCAGCGCATTGGAATATTCACGGACGGCGGACGGTAGTACCACTCTTCGTTAGAGGGGATCTTTGTACCCGTGCCCACATGTGCGGCGTGCAGCATGTCCGACACACCCCGCATCTGCTCTTCTGTTGCCTCCCACGGGTTGTATGGGGCGCCTGTGGGCCAAACTGCGATGGATGGGTAACGATGCCCGAACCCAGCCAACGCGATGGCATGGTCATTCTGCGCGATGATCAGCTGGCGTGTGGCAGCTACCTTGAGGATCTCCTCATAGATCTGTGGGCGACGCTTCAGTCGCGCTAACTCTGATTGGGACTGTACGGAGAGCTGATCAATCGCTACCAACTGCTTGTGAAGATGATCAAAGGAGGCTCCAGCGGGCTTCAACCAGTTCTGGAAGGCGACCACGTACTTGACGTTCGGGTCCAGCGAGTAGAGATTCTCAAGGGACGCCACAGTTAGCCGGATGTACTGTTCATGTTCGGCGGGGGTAAGAGTCGCGGAGCCCGCCAGCTGGTCGGTCATCGTTGCGCCGTCAACGTAGTGGCGCCGCGGGATTATGAGGTCGTGACCGCCTGAGAAGAAGCCGTTCGCTTGCTGGAGTTTCTCTGAATCCGAAAGCGAAGCGAACTCAGCCTCAGTCATCCCCGAAGCCATCATGCGCGCATGCACCAGCCGCATCACATGGTCATAGCCTTCGCCGGACGCCAAGTACTCCGCCATACGCCTGTGCTGCGCTTCCGTGGGGACGTGACCGTGGTTCAGGTGCCAGTAGTTGTATGACACGATCTCAAACAGGTTCGGTATGCGCCGGAAGTCGGCTACCGTGTCGAAAAGCTGGTTAGCGGGGATGTCCGCTAAGTGCCCCCAACTGTCTTCGCTGACACGTACGAGCCGTTCCTTTTCGGGTGGCGTCTCCAGGTAGCGTTTCTGGCAGAACGGGCAGTATTCACCTTCTTTGGCGGGATCGATGGGCTCCGGTTGGGGGAGTGCGGAGGGAAGGGGCCTGTCTCCGCGCCCAGGTACTGTCCAGACTTCCGTTCCTGAAAGCAGGTTTGTCTGCTTTACGGTCCCATCAGCCATGCGGACGATTGCTTCATCGCGATACGTCGCCGGTAATGTCATGGTCTTAGCTTACCGGCATTCTCCAGCAAGTGGACTGGGAAAAACTTGGAGCCTCTCAGTCAGCAAGCCAACCGCGGGCCTGCTCTGAAAGGTTGGTAAGCAACGCCTGGACCTCTTGTGCCTTATCCGCGGGAACGAAGAAGTGGTCGTGGTGGAAGCCAGCGATGACGTTGCACGGGATCCCACGCGATGCGATGGTCTGGCAGATTGTTGCCGTTAGACCAACGGACTGAAGCTCCGTTTCAACGGAGGGGGTGATGCGCGCGTACAGTGGGTGCTCACCAAGTCCAAACTGAAATGCTTCCGCGGCCTTCACGATCACGGTGAGACCTTCCGCCTCACGCACCACCGCAAATGGCTCCAGTTCGGGAGGGAGCGTGTTCGTGGTCGCGAAGACGTATGTGCCTTCAACCTGGGCGTCGAGAGCGGCCAAAGTTTCGTCGAGGTTGTTCATTGATGTCATGAGTAGGAAGTATAGTTAGTGCAAAAGGAATGCCCCCGGCCGTCTCACATTGGATGGCGGGGGCAACCCATATTCGTTTTTGACTTTACTGGCGGACGCCGCTGCCACCCCAGTACGACTGCAGCGGTATCTCTTGGTAGTCGAAGAGCTGGGAAACCGTAACCAGTGTGAAGCCCCGCAGCAGTAGCCCATCCGCGATATCGGCTGCGGCCGCAACCGTGTCGGGGTGGATGTCGTGCATGAGGACGATGTCGTCCGGAACGGTGGAGTCCACTGCCCGCGAAACAAGTGTGCCGTAGTCAGGGTGTTGCCAGTCGTTGGTGTCGACGGACCAGAGGATTGCCGGCATACCGCCCGCAGCAAGCGTTCGTTCATTCAGGTCCCCGTAAGGAGGACGGTGCTGTTTCACTTCGGCGCCGGTGATCGCGGTGATGGCAGCGTTCGTGTCGTTGATCTGTGCGGATACGGAAGCGTCATCCAGAGTGGTCAGCGCCGGGTGGCTCCACGAGTGGTTGCCGATTTCGTTGCCTTGATCGTACGCGTTCTTCAGTATCTCTTCCTGGCCCGCAATGTTTTGGCCGAGGACGAAGAACGTTGTTGCTGCGTAGGGACGCGCGGCGTAAACGTCGACGACCTGGTTGGTCAGGTCCCCGCCCGGTCCGTCGTCGTAAGTGACCGCGACGCAGGGAACGAGGTCGCAGTCCACGTACTCCCGACCAGATGGGAGCTCTCCGGGGCCCGACCATGGCTCAGACGCAGCCTTGGAGGTGGAGATTCCTGCCCCTAGTGGCGTCAAGAGTTCTTCGGCGCGGGCCGCGGGGATCTTCAGTGTGGTGGGCTGGATCTCCACGTTGGGGTCACCGGCTGCCAAGAACGCCAAGAAGTTCTGGTCGATAGTCACGAAAATGTCGCCGTTGCTAGCAAAGCCGATGTTTGAGAGCGAGGACGACAGGTCCTTCAGGGTTTCTTGCGACGGGGGAATTACCTCATCACCACTCATGGGTGGGGTGATCTTCTTTAGGTCCAGCAGTGCGTCGTACAGCGTCGGGAGGGCTTCTGGTTTGAACAGGTCCCTTCCACGGGCAGTTTCGCCGCTGTCTGTGTTTGTGTAAATGATCTCCACCTGGTCACTCAACACTTCGGCGGAGTTGCCGCGCACGAAACGCAGTCGCTGCCCATAGTTGGTTCCGGAAGCCAAGATGGTGTCGCATGTTATGGAGAGCGTGTCCTCCGCGCCCGGAGTTAGCGACAGTTCAGGATTGTCCAGAATTTCGCGGCCGGTTAGCGCCGTTGAACCCTGGATGCAGCCACGTTCAAGCCATGAGTCACTGGGATCGTGGGATTCAGGCTGGTAGGTTGTATCACGTCTGGCGGCCTGTGCTTCAAGTTGTGCGCCCACGGTCTCCGCGAGTACATCGTTGAAGGGCAGCAGGCCAGGGAGGTAGGCCCATCTAGCCTCTGATCCGGTAGACGATGTGATCTTTTGTCCCGTCAGTCCTGGCACTACGACATCCGTGGGTTGCACGAAGTATTCGCCCAACTCAATCTTGGGGGGCGTGGGCTTCTTCCCTGAGCTTGAGCCACTTTGCCCTCCTCCGGAGGATGTGCATGCGCCCAACACTAGGGTTGAGGCAGCAAGCACGCCCATGAGGGCCGTCAACTTCGGGCCGGAGCTGGACATCGATCGCATTACGTCGCTTCCTGTCAGATTATGGGTAGCTGGCATCGCTTGTAGTTCAGCCAGACCATGTGTTACAAACGTAGTCCATGCTAGACCGAAATTTGCGTAACTTTGCGGTGATACCCGCGGTTTGTTACGAATGCATCAGCTGTTGATGTATCGAATTGACACGGTTACGCATAGCGATGCGAAGCAACGTTCGCCAGGCCGCCGACAGATGGTGAGGGCATTCGGTGTCTGGGCGCAGTGAAGGTTCGCCCCCGAAGAGTTGCCCACTGAGGCGTCAAAGTCTGTCCATCACGTCGGGGTGCTTACCCGTGCGCCCCTCTTCTCCGCGCTCCAGTGAAGCGATCAGTTCTAAGTCTGTTGAGGATAGTTCGAAGTCAAAGATATCTAGGTTTTCTGATTGCCGTTGTCGGCTGGATGCCTTGGGGAAGAGGACATCCCCGCGTTCCAGCCCCCAGCGTAATGCCACCTGCGATGCTGTTTTCCCGTACTTGCGTCCGATCTTCTCCAGCAGAGCGTCCTTTGCTGCTGCCCCGCGTGCCAGAGGAGACCATGCTTCAGTGACGATCCCGTGCGTTGCGTCGAACTTGTGCAGTTCATCTTGCTGCAGGTAGGGGTGCGACTCAATTTGGTTCACCTGAGGTTTTGTGGCCGCGGTCTGGAACAGTTTTTCCAGATGGTGGGGTTCAAAGTTGGATACCCCGATTGCACGTGCGGAACCTTCTGCCAAGAACTCCTCCAACACAGCCCAGGTGGAGCCGAAGTCTCCGCCGTAGTACATGGGCAGCGGCCAGTGGATGAGGAAGAGGTCGACATAGTCTGTTTGCAGGTCGTCTAGCGTCTTGGCGAAGGCTGCTCTAGCCACCCGTGGTTCATGATTTGGGTTGTCCAGTTTTGAGGTGATGAAGAGTTCTTCGCGTGGGATGCCGCTGGAGACCCATCCGTCGCCCACCTGCTTCTCATTGCCGTACATTTGGGCCGTGTCGATGTGCCGGTAACCCACCTCCAGTGCACCGCGGACAATGTCGGCGGTGCCTTCGGTGACCTTGTATGTCCCGAAACCCAGTTGGGGTATCGCGACGCCGCCCGCTGTTATCACTGTGGGGACCGGCGTGTCTGTGGCTTCAATCCGGCCGCCGGTGGCCTTCCTGTATGGCACTTTTCTTCCTCATTTCTCCCCTGCGATACTGGTCGCCTTGGACATCGGGGTCTGACTATTCGTCCTGCGTGTGGGGGCCGGAGAACTGCGCTTGGTAGAGACGCGCGTAGGCACCGCTCCGTTCCATCAATTCATCGTGGTTCCCCTGCTCCACGACGTCGCCATCTTCCATCACCAAAATCGTGTCGGCGTTGCGGATAGTTGAGAGACGGTGCGCGATGACGAACGCTGTTCTACCGTCGCGCAGTTTATCCATCGCTTCTTGAACCAACACTTCTGTTCGCGTGTCCACTGAGGACGTAGCCTCATCCAGGATCAACATCTCAGGGTCCGCAATGAACGCGCGCGCGATTGTAAGGAGCTGGCGTTCCCCCACGGACAGTGTGTCGCCGTCATCAGAGATAGTCGTGGCGTAACCGTCGGGGAGCTGGCGGATTAGGCGGTCCACGGATGTTTCCTGCGCGGCCTTGCGAACCTGTTCCGGGGTCGCATCGGGACGACCGAACGCAATGTTCTCTTCAATGGTCCCGTCAAAAAGCCACGTTTCTTGGAGAACCATGCCTATGTGCCGTCGCAGGGAATCCTTGTTTATGTCCGCGATATTGCGTCCATTGACAGAAATCTCCCCGGAATCAACTTCATAGAACCGCTCCAGCAGGTTCACAAGTGTAGTTTTTCCCGCTCCAGTTGGGCCGATGATCGCGATCATCTGTCCCGGCGCTACGTCCAGGGAGAGGTCGCGGATCACGGGCTTGTCCGGGTTGTACCCAAACTGTACGTGGCGGAACTGGACGGCTCCGTCACCTTCCGGCATTTCTCCGTCTGAGTCGGGCGCCATTTGTGGTGCGTCTAAGAACTCAAAGATACGTTCCGCCGATGCCAGGCCCGATTGCAGCAGATTCGCAATGGAAGCCAGCTGTCCCACGGGCTGCGTGAACTGCCGGGAGTACTGGATAAATGCCTGCACCTCACCGATCGTTAGGGCGCCTGCCGTCACCATTACGCCACCGCCGACAGCGACGATTACATAGGAGAGGTTTGACACGAAACTCATGACGGGGTTCACCAGGTTGGAGATGAACTGAGCCTTGAAGGACGCCTTGTAGAGGCGGGTGTTCTCATCGTGGAACTTCGACTCAAACTTGCCTGCCAGGTCGTAGAGCGTCACGACGTCATGACCCGTGACACTCTCTTCAACGACACCCGACAGCTCTCCCGTTGCTTTCCACTGCTTACGGAACTGCGGTTGAGCGCGCTTCATCAGCACCCCGGCAACGACAGCGCCCAGCGGGAGCACGACCAGCGCAACCAGCGTCAGTTTCCAAGACATCGTGAACATCATGATCGCAATGCCAAGGATGGTAAGGACGGACTGCAGGAATTGCGTGATTGTCTGTTGTAGCGTCTGAGTCAAGTTGTCGACATCGTTTGTGACGCGCGACAGGATGTCACCACGGCTGTGGCGGTCAAGATAGGAAAGTGGCAGCCGGTTGATCTTGTGCTGGATCTCGTGGCGAAGGTTCCACCCCGTGTTTTGGACGACGATCCGCGCGACTTGCCCTGAGGCCCACCCAAGGAACGAAGCACCCACATAAATGGCTGCCACAAGGAGGAGCTGGTGGGCAAGGTTGGAGAAATCGATTCCCTGCCCCGGCACCACATTCATCGGTCCAAGCATGTCTGCCGTGGTGTCGTCACCCGCGGCGCGCAACCCTTGGATTACTTCCTCTTTCGTCATTCCCTTCGGAAGGCGTGAGGAGATGAACCCGCTGAAGACAATGTTTGTGGCATTACCTAAAAGTCTGGGAGCGATCACCGACAGGATAACTCCACCCGCACTCAGAAGCGCCAAGGCAGCGATCAACCACCGGTAGGGGGAGAGCATACGCAGAACACGTTTGCCGGTGCCGCGGAAGTTTTTTGCTTTTGCCGGTGGGCGCCCCGGCCCGCCGGGGCCGCCTGGTCCGTGCCCGCTCATTGTCCCTCCTCCAGTGACATCTGCGATTCCACAATTTCACGGTAGGTTTCACAGGATTCAAGCAGTTCGTCGTGCGTCCCACACCCGACAATCGCGCCTTTGTCTAACACCAGAATCTGGTGCGCGTGGCGGATTGTAGCGATTCTCTGCGCGACGATCAGCACTGCGGCTGATCCCACGTATTTGCGCAGACTGTTGCGTATCTTTGCGTCCGTTTCATAGTCGAGGGCGGAGAAAGAGTCATCAAAAACGTAGAGATCAGCTTCCCTGTACAGTGCCCTTGCCATTGCTAAACGCTGGCGTTGGCCCCCAGAAAAGTTCCTTCCGCCCGCCTCAACCGGGGTATCCATGCCGTCTTGCAGCTTTGCGACGAACTCAAGGGCCTGCGAGCCCTCAAGTGCGGTCCGTACGCGTTCCCGGACTTCCGGTGATGGGTCATCCACTCCCGATACCGTGGAGGCGATGGTTCCGGAGAACAGGTAAGCGGTCTGTGGAACAAAACCGATTCGTTGGCGCAGCTTTACCGGGTCGACTTCTCTCAGATTGATCCCGTTCACTGTCACCATGCCGCCGGAGGGGTCCATCAGCCGCGGCAACAGGTTAGCGAACGTTGACTTTCCCGACCCGGTGGAGCCGATCAATGCGGTTACAGTGCCCGGTTCCAACGATGCGTTTATGTCGTGCAGAACAGGTTCTTCGGCGCCCGGATAGCGCACCGCCACGTCCCGCAGCTTGAAAATCAGGTCCTCCCCGGGAATGGGCAACGGGTCCGCGGGACTCTTCACCGTCGGTTTTGTCTTCAGAACCTCATTAACGCGCTTAGACGTGACGGCGGCCCGCGGGAGCATGAAGAACAGCATGGATGCCGTCATGGTGGCCCCGAAAATCATCGCGAAGTAGGAGATGAAGGCCAGCAGTGCGCCCACTTCCATTGAGCCGCTGTCCACGAGGCGCCCACCAAACCAAACAACGGCGACCGTGCCCAGGGAGAAAACCAACTGCAACAGGGGGAAGATCACGGCGAACACCGCCCCGATCTTCAGCGCAACATTCTTCAGTGAATCATTGGCATCCGTGTACCTGCGCCCAAACTCATCCTGTCGCACAAACGCGCGGATCACGCGGATCCCCGATAGTTCTTCACGCAGCACAGTGTTCATATTGTCGATGCGCGACTGCTGGCTGGCGAAAAGTGGGCGGAGGATTGAGAACGCGATTCCAACAACGACACCGATCACCGGCACGACGATGACCAGCAGCGCTGACAGTTTCACGTTCATGTTCATGGTCATGACGATCCCGCCCACCGCCATGATTGGTGCTGCGATCATCAGGTTGAAGATCATCAACACGACCATTTGTATCTGTTGGATGTCGTTCGTCGAGCGGGTTATTAGCGAGGGCGCGCCAATGTCGTGGACTTCCCTGCTGGAGAACCCCTGAACCGACTCAAAAACGCGCGCCCTCAACCACGCGCCCAATCCCATTGCCAAACGGGCAGAGATGTATACGGCGTACCCGGAGCTAATCCCTTGGATGGCCGAGACACCCAGCATGATCAAGCCCAGTGTCCACACACGCGACACGTCTCCGGCCACCACGCCTTCATCAATGATTGCGGCGTTGAGGTCCGGAAGGAAAAGCGCAGCTACCGTTGCAATGACCTGAAGGAAGATTGCGCCGGCCACCCGCTTAGAGTGGCTCCTAAGATACGGCCACGTGACAGTCCAAAGCATACGATCCCTTCGTCCATGCAAGCGGAGTTCTTATCCTCCACTGTATTCGGAGCGTCCGACACTAATAAGGTGGGGACATTGGTGCACGTCAGTCTGCCTGTAGCGTACGGCAGCTTGGGCCTGACCGGATAGGGACTTCGCGGTAAACGAAGTCGGAAGGAGGCGTCCTCATGGCACGTGTAAGGGGAGCCAGCTTGTCCGCGGAAGCCGCAGAGCTGGGGTTTTGGGCAGTCGTCGCCGCGCTGGCGGGGGTTGAAGGCGCCGACAGAGCGGGCGCGGAAGAGGTGCCCTCGGCCGTGCTATCTCAGATTGAGAAGCGATTCGAGGGCGATGTGGCGGGCTTGCTACAGGCAGCGGCAGAGGCAAAACGCCTGGCCGAAATGGGAGAGCTCAAGGAGCGCGTCTCCATGGGCGCTTACGAGCGTCAGAGGGCAGCCATTGCACAATCTAACGCGATCGCAGCGAAACCGGGCAGTGCCGCCTGGCCACCGGGAGGTCAAACCGTCATGTCGCGTTTCGGTGGCGGCACGTGGTCTGGCGCCCTGCGTGCCATGGGCCTGCCAGCCGATGGTCAGGGACGCGCCCGCGGCAGCGGTAGCCTCTCCGACGCCGATTTCACCGACGCACTTCGCGCCTACTTTGCCTTTTGCACGGCTGAAAACCAGACGGCCACCTACGCCGGCTACTGCACTTGGGTGAAGAGCGAGAAGGAAGCCGGACGCCCTCGCCCATCGGGGTCTACGTTGCGTCAGCGGTATAGGTCATGGTCAGGCGCCCTCGCGGCCGCAGGCAGCTCTCAGTAGCGGTGACGCAACCATGCTGAATCACCGGCGGGAGTGGCGTGCCCATTCCTCCCCACGCAAAGCCTCCAGTTGTCGGCGTTCCTTCTTGGTGGGTCGCCCCGATCCCGGTTCCCGCATGGGGACGCCACCGTACATGCGTGGGCGCGGCGGCGAATGATCGATGTAGCACTCCCGAGCCAAGGGCGCACCCAGGCGTTTCGGTGGTAGGGACACGACTTCCAACACGCGATCGAAGCCTTCGACCCGCACGCGCACGACATCACCCGGAGCGACCTTGTAGGACGCTTTGACAGTGGATCCGTTGACGCGGACATGTCCCGCGCGCACGGCCGCTGTCGCCAAGGACCGTGAGCGGAACTGGCGCGTCGTCCACAACCATGCATCGATGCGCAAAAATCACCTACCCCATCCAGTAGGCCCTTACGGCCTCACGAAGGTAGAAAAGGTCAAGGACGTGGCTGGTTTCCCGCGTGGAGTGCATCGCCAGAATCGGGATGCCCACATCCGCGGTTTGGATACCGAGGCGCGTCGCCAAAAGGGGGCCAACCGTTGACCCGGCCCGCATTGAGCTGTGTGAAACAAAGACTTGGCTGGGGATACCTGCGCGTCGGCAAGCGGTCCGCCACACCGCAACTCCTGTGAGCGAGGTCGAATAGCTCTGGTCCGCGTCCATCTTCAAGACGGGTCCCGCCCCCATGACCGGCCGCGTGTCGGGGCCGTGTTTGTCCGGGTACGCCGGGTTCACGCTGTGAGCGGCGTCCGTGGACAGCAGCGTGGAAGCCGCGATTCTGCGCGCGTGCCCCTCCGCATCCAGCCCGGCTGCGGCGCTTATCCTTCCCAGCACCTCTTCGAGCAGCGGCCCACGCGCTCCCGTCGGGGAACCCGAACCGACCTCTTCGTGATCGAAGAGAGCAAGCACGGGGATCCGTGGTGCGGGCGCGTCACCAAAGTCATTATGGACGAGGGCGAGGGCGTCCAGCCCAACGAACGTCGACGACAGATTGTCTTGGCGTGACGACATAAGGAACTGGTTCCCCACCCCGAAGATTCCGGGTTCCTGTGCGGGGACCAAGAAAAGTTCGCTGGCCGCGATCTCTTCTGCAGAAGCCAGCCCCGCTTCTTTCGCAACCACGTCCATGATGTCGTAGTCCTCACCGATGGTCCAGACGGGCTGCATGTGAGTCTGCGGATCCAAGACCAGGCCGTTAGCGTTGACCTGACGGTCAAGGTGGGGAGCCAGTTGCGGTATGAACGCAATGGGGTCGGTGCGGATCAGCGTGCGGTTGCCGTCCCAGTCCTGAACGGCTCCCGCTAGCAGCAACTCCCTATCCAGCCAGGAGTTATTGAGTGTGCCGCCATAGATTTCCACCATCAGTTGGCCCCAGCCGTCCGCGGTTGTTCTCTGTGGGACGGGCTTTAGTTTCAGGGCTGGGGAGTCGGTGTGAGCGGCTGCTATCGCATACCCTTCCGCTTGCGGAAACTGGATCCATGCGATGAGAGCGCCGTCCTGGACGACGAAATATGGGCCCGCATCAGCGGGCCATGGTTCCGTCCTCTCCACCTCCGTGAAGCCTGCTTCCGCCAGGAGAGATGCCCCCTGGTTGGCCGCGTGATAGGAAGTGGGACTGGCGCTTAAGAAGTCCACGTAGTCGAGGCTCAAAGCTTCGGACGCTGCCCGTGCTTCGTCTTTCGTCAAGTGTGGTGTCAACTGTTGTTCAACCTGCTTTTCTATTCAGTTTGGTTTGTCTGGCCGGTTTGGTTTACCGCTGACGCATTTCTATAGGCCTTTGTTGCCCACCTTGTGGCGGTAGACGTTGGTTTCCCTCGGCTCGAAACCGCATCGGACATAAAGCCGGTTAGCCGCCTCCCGGGAGGGGCGCGAGGTCAGATCGACAGTGAGCGCGCCGATCTCTTCGGCTTTTTCGAGGGCGGCTTCAACAAGCTGTTGTCCGGCACCCTGGCCGCGTGCGTCGCTGTCCACGACGACGTCTTCAATCCAGGCGCGTTTGCCCGTTGGAATGTCGAATGTGGCCAAGCTCAGCATGCCGAGGATTGGATCGAGACCCGGCAGGGGAGCCTCCCCCGTGGGGACCGCGCGGTAGATGAAGTGGTAGACGTTGGGTTGCGCCAAGTATTTCTTGATGGCCTTCTTCTTCATCGGCTTCGCGCTGGAGGAGAGCTGCGGTATCAGGTTTTCGAACGCTTCCACTAGGTCCGGTGTCACTTCCGTTACTTCCTCAACGGTCATAGTCGTCTCCTAAACCTTTTGGTTCCGTCAATTGCTTCCTCCACCAGAGTACAACGTGGGGTGACGAAGCGACTTTCGCCCTGGCCCGATGAACACACGTGCACGGCCCACACCAGTTAAGTACGTTTTCGGCAGACCGTGTCGTACATCACTCTGAGGTGCAGATAGCGACTTTTCGTTGATATCGTGCGAAAAAATCCCAAAGTTGAGCGCTGGTGGCTCAACTTTCAAGAATTGGGGGTTGCGTCTGGTTGTGCCAACTCTTAGAGTTGAGTCCATAAGGCTCAAGTCTTGAGTGAGGGTGTGACCAGGAAGTGGCGACATGAAAACTTGGGGCCAGAGCAGTGAGCATATTTTGAAACTTAGGTAGGAGGCACGACTAATGGGTCGAGCAGTAGGTATTGACTTGGGGACCACCAACTCTGCACTGGCGGTGCTGGAAGGTGGCGAACCCACGATCATCGTGAACGCAGAAGGTGCACGTACCACCCCTTCGGTGGTTGCGTTCTCCAAGGGCGGCGAAGTTCTGGTTGGTGAGATTGCGAAGCGTCAGGCAGTCACCAACGTTGACCGCACCATCTCTTCCGTGAAGCGGAACATGGGTACGGACTGGAAGAAGACCATTGACGGTAAGGGTTACACGGCGCAGGAAATCTCCGCGCGTATCCTGTCGAAGCTGAAGCACGACGCGGAAACATACCTTGGTGCACCCGTCACCGACGCGGTCATCACGGTTCCCGCATACTTCAACGACGCTGAGCGTCAGGCGACCAAGGATGCCGGCCAGATCGCAGGGCTGAACGTTCTGCGCATTATTAACGAGCCGACGGCGGCAGCGCTTGCTTACGGCTTGGACAAGGGTAAAGAGGAAGAGCTGATCCTCGTATTCGACCTTGGTGGCGGCACCTTCGACGTGTCCCTCCTGGAAGTTGCGAAGGATGACGATGGCTTCTCCACGATCCAGGTTCGCTCCACCGCTGGTGACAACCGCCTGGGTGGCGACGACTGGGATCAGCGCATCGTTGACTGGCTGATCCAGCAGGTGAAGGCGAAGACCGGTGTCGACTTGGGTAAGGACCCGGTTGCACTGCAGCGCCTGAAGGAAGCCGCTGAGCAGGCGAAGCGTGAGCTGTCCACCGCGACAACCACGACCATTTCGCTGCAGTACCTGTCCATGAGTGAGGCTGGCCCCATCCACTTGGATGAGAAGCTGACCCGCGCGAAGTTTGAGGACATGACTCGTGACCTGCTCGACCGCACCGAGACTCCGTTCAAGGACGTTATTCGTGAGGCCAGCATTTCAGTGTCCGACATTGACCACGTGCTACTCGTTGGCGGCTCGACCCGTATGCCGGCTGTCAGTGAACTGGTCCAGAAACTGACCGGTGGTAAAGAGCCGACACGTACGGTGAACCCGGACGAGGTCGTCGCCATTGGCGCCGCTCTGCAGGCTGCTGTTATGCAGGGTGACCGCGATGACGTTCTCCTGATTGACGTGACCCCGCTTTCCCTCGGCATTGAGACCAAGGGTGGCGTGATGACCCGTTTGATCGAGCGGAACACGGCGATCCCGACGCGTGCGAACGAAGTGTTCTCCACCGCTGAGGACGGCCAGTCTTCCGTGCTGATCCAGGTGTTCCAGGGTGAGCGTGAGTTCACTCGTGACAACAAGCCGCTTGGCACGTTCGAACTGACCGGCATTGCACCTGCACCGCGCGGCGTCCCGCAGATTGAGGTCTCTTTCGACATCGACGCCAACGGTATCGTCCACGTTTCCGCTAAGGACCGTGGCACGAACAAGGAACAGTCGATGACCATCACCGGTGGCTCTGCTCTTCCCAAGGAAGACATTGACCGCATGGTCAAGGAAGCTGAGGAGCACGCTGAAGAGGACCGGAAGCGCCGTGAGGACCAGGAGACCCGCAACCTTGCTGAGCAGACGGCTTACTCCATTGAGAAGCTGCTGAAGGACAGTGAGGACAAGGTTTCTGAAGACACCCGCTCCA
>CAYFOT010000007.1:30010-50397 GCA_964344825.1 uncultured Actinomyces sp. | reverse complement strand
GCGGGTGCCCGACCCGGGATTAGCGGGTGCCCGACCCGGGATTAGCGGGTGCCCGGCCCGGGATTAACGGGTGCCTGGCCCGGGATTAGCAGGGCTTGGCCCGGGTTCAGCGGGTGCCCGGCCCGGGATTAACGGGTGCCCGGCCCGGGATTAGCAGGGCTTGGCCCGGGTTCAGCGGGTGTCCGACCCGGGATTAGGGGGTGTCTGACCCGGGGTTTTGGCGGGGGTCGGGTACCGAGGGGCCGCGCCGACCAAGGGGTGGGGCCCTCTAAAGGGCCCCACCCCCAACGGCCTAGACCGCCGCGTACCTTCCGTCCTCGCCCAAACGTGCTTCCGGATCCAAGAGCATTGCTGCCTCGGCTTCCTTCGCGACCTGGCCGCCCTCGGACGGCAGACGACGGTCCGGAGCCGGGGTGAACAGGTCACCGCGTCCCAGCATGCCCGCCTCTAGGTCGTGCGCGCCGTTCTCCAGGCGGGACAGGGCGCGGGAACGCCACTGCTCGTGGGCCTCGGGGCCGAAGGTGGCCAGCACTGCGGCCTCGAACGCACCCGGGTGAGCCAGCGCAATCAGCGACGACACGTGGCCGAAGCCCAGCGACGTCACCAGCGCGGCCTTCACCGTGCCGAACTCCGCCACCTGCAGCGGCTGCTTCAGCCATACCAGCCACGGGTTCTTCTCCAACTCCGCATCCACGCAGTCCAAGGACTTGTTCGCCGGGAGCACCCCGTCGCGGAAGATCTGCCCAACTCCGGAGATCTGGAAGACGCAAGCGCCACCCTTCGCATGCCCCGTCATGGACTTCTGGGAGACCACGTACATCGGGTTGCCCTCGCTGCGGCCAATCGCTTTGGCGACGCGGCTGTGCAGGTCGGACTCGTTCGGGTCATTCGCATTGGTCGACGTGTCGTGCTTGGAAACAAACGCGACGTCGTCGGCGGTCAGGCCCAGGGCGGACAGGGACTTCGCCAACCGCGAATCCTCCCCACCGCGAGCCGCCGCCAGCGCCCCCAACCCCGGAGCCGGGATCGACGTGTGGATACCGTCGGAGAACGACTGCGCATACGCAACCACCGACAGCACTGGCAGCCCCAGCTCAGCGGCCAAATCACCGCGAGCCAACAGCACCGTTCCACCACCCTGGGCCTCAATGAACCCGCCGCGACGGCGGTCGTTCGCGCGGCTGTAGAACCGCTCCTCCAAGCCCTTCGCGGCCATGTCCTTTGAGTTCGCCGTGGCGTTCATGGAGCCGAAGCCAACCAGGGACTCGATCGACAGGTCATCGGTCGCACCGGCAACAACGAACTTGGCCTTGCCGGCGTGGATCTTGTCCAGACCGTCCTCGACAGAAACCGCAGCAGTCGCGCACGCTGACACAGGCTGAACCATGGGGCCGTAACCACCTATGAAGTTCTGCATCGTGTGGGCCGCAACCACGTTTGGCAGGGTCTCCTGCAGGATGTCCTGGGGGTATTCCTCCCCAAGGAAACGGTCTACGAACAGCTTCCTCATGGAGGTCATCCCACCAAAGCCCGTGCCCTGCGTGGAGGCCACGTCGGCGGGGTGAATCGCCTGAAGCAGCTCCGCCGGGGAGAACCCAGCCGTGAGGAACGCGTCCACAGCACTCACCAGATTCCACGCCGCGATGCGGTCCATGCCCTCAAGAAGCGCGGGTGACAGGCCCCACTTGGAGGCGTCGTACCCGGTCGGGAACTGGCCGCCAACCGTGCGGGTCAGGGTCGCGCGGCGCGGCAGACGCGCCTCGGCACCGGCCAGGCGCGTCACCTCCCATTCGCCGTCTTCGAGGGGGCGGATACGCGTGAGGCGCTCGTCCTCGACCACGTACGATTCCGCGGTCGCGCGGTCCGGAACCGTGAAGGTCACATCCGTGTTGAGGAACACCGCCGCGTCCTCGACCGACCCCAGATCCACGATCCCCGCGTCGCTGATGAAGGAGCGCACGCCGGACCGCGCCACGACCTCGTCACGGAAGCGATCGAAGACGTCGCCCGGCTCCACCAGGGAACCATCCTGGTCGTACCAGCCCGATTCGGGGGATTCCTTCCACTCAATAAGGCCCATCATCCAGGCCAGTTCGAGGACGCCAGCGGGGCTCAAATCGACCTCGCCATCACTCTCAATACCCAGTTCAGCCTGCCAACGGGTGCGTGCGGAACCCCACGGCCCGATCTCGCCAATACCGACGACAACGACCATGTCTTCAAGTTTCGCGTCGACGCCAGCCCACTCGGCCGGATCGAAGGACGCGAGCGTCGGCTGCGCCGGGGAGGGCAGCGCCGAGATCAGCGTCGCGTCCTCGTCCACCTCTTCCGTCGCCGCCGCAGCAGCGTCCGCCATCGCGGCCTCCTGCAGCGCCTTGAAGTCCACGCCTTCGCCCAGGCCGCCGGTGAGGTCCACGTCCAGCGGACGAACGAGGGCGTCTGCCCGCGCCTCCACTGAGCACAACTTCACCAGCTCATCAGCCATTTCCTCCGTCGTGTAGGTCGCGATGCCCGCCTTCCGAGCGGCCGGGGCGAGGGCGTCATTTCCGCCCATCAGACCCGTGCCCTGGACCCAACCGATCTTCGGGTGAGCCAGCGTCGTCCCGCGCGACCAGATGGGCTCCACGGCCCAGCGGTTCGTGATCGCGTCAAACGCGGCCTTGGTTTCACCGTATGCGCCGTCGCCACCGAAGAGGCCACGGTTCGGGGAGCCCGGCAGAACCACGTGTACGCGCTTCGCCTTCGCGCTCTTGTCGGCCAGGTTCGCGAACCCGCTGATGGCGCGCTCAACCGACCAGAGGAGCAGGCGGGCTTGGGCCTCAAACTGCTCGCCCGCGTCTGCCATGGAACCCATGACAGGAGGCGCCGCGAACGGGAAGAAGAGGTCGGGAACGAGGGCGGGTTTCACAACTTCCTTCGTCGCCCCAACGACCTTCTCCTGCTGCGTTCCGATCCAGTCAACCAGCGCATCGACATCCCGGTATGAAGCCAGGTTTGCTGGCACCAGCCACAGGGATGCGTCGCCAGCGGCGTTCTTGCGGTAGAGGTCCTTCGCAAATGCGAGTCGCGTCGCATCGACCTTCGAGGACGTTGCGATCACCGTCGCGCCACCCCGCAACAGACGCGCAGCCACCGCGCCCGCGATGGACGCAGGGGTTACGCCGGTCACGACCGCGACCTGACCCGCGAAGGGGAGGTCCGGCGTGGAGGAAGCAGCCTCTTGGATCTGCGTGTAGAAACCGACAAGTTCGTCGCGACCTGCAGCCCGAGCCTTCGCAGCCCACCAGCCCGCGTGCTTCGCAACGTTCGCGCCGGCGCCTGCGAAGGTGACGAGGGCGGGCCATTCGGCCTGATCCATCGTCCACAACCTCGGCAGGTCCTCACGTGCGCTGGCCCAGCGGTCGTCAATCAGGACGGCGCGGGAGGCCTCAAAGCGAGGCTGCACCATCTCCACCCAACGCGAACCCAGTTCTGCTTCCACGGTGCGGGCGGCGAGGGCGTCGCGCAGACGGTCCTCGTCAGCTTCCGGGATTCCGGCGGGAAGTAGGTCAGGGCCTTGCAGTCCGAGGACGTCCAGCAAATCGTTAGCCATCGAGGCCAGCGCGCCGTTCGGTCCCGTTACGGTGTCGGCGTAGGCATCAAGTGCAGCAGAGTCGACGACTCCGCCGCCCCCGCCTGCGCCACCGGCAGAAGGTAGGGAAACGCTGACACCCCTGGCGCCTGCCACCTGCTGAACGGCCGCATCGACGATTGCTTCGGCTTCTGCCTTTGTGCCCGCGGAGATCGGCAGGGAGGCAAGTTCGCCGCCGCGCGCCGAGTCGCCCTCGCGCGAACCCAACAGGACCTGCGCGGTGACGGAGTCTGCCCAACCGTCACCTAACTGCCAGGTTTCCTTCACGCGGTCACCAACGAACGTCGGCTTCACGCCAGCGCCGCCGAGTACCTTGCGGAGACGATCACGGATCGCCTCGGTCAGGACCGGGCCGAACGCCTTGTAGTGGTGCGCCAACTTGTCAACGGAAACCGCCAGTTCACCAACGCTTGCGTCGGCTGCACCATCAATAGACGGTAGGCCGAGTTCGGCCGAAAGGTCCATCAGCAACTGGTTGCGACGTGCGGAAACGCCTGCGGTGAGGGTGTCGGTGGTGTCACCGGCCTCGATCTGTTCAGGGCGCAACTTGTTCGTGTAGGCCATTACGACCTTGATGGCGTCCGATGCGGTGAATCCGATGTCGGCAACATCCGCACCAGACGGCCCACCGGTGCTTGCTGCCGCAGGAGCTGCTGGTGCCGGGGTCGGAGCCTGCTCCGCCGCCGGAGTCGGGGTGGGCGCAGCCGCGGCCGCCTCGTCCGCCGACGTAGCAGTCTCCTCAGTACCGGCGGAGTTGGCAGGGGCGCCTCGCTCCGACGACGTCCGAAGGTCGGCGGAAGAGGCGGCACTGGCGGCTCCTCCGGCGCTCGCCTGGTCTCCGGAGGCCTCCTCGTCCTCGTCCACAAACCGCACATCTACACACGTCACGACCTGTTCGTCGCGCTGCACGTTGAGAGCGGCCGAGGAGGATCCGTTGAACTCGTCCAGCTTCAGGGTCTTCTCACCAAGGCCCGCAAGGGTCGGGGCTGCGCCCAGGCCGATTTCGATCAGGCGTTCAACACCAAGGCCGCCGTCCTCGACACTACGGAACATGAGGTCCTGGGTTTCGATCCAGCGGACCGGGGAGGCGAACTGCCAGCAGAGCAGCTCGATGAGGAGGAGGCGCGCCAGGGCGTCCTCGTTCTCTGCAGCCGCATCCCAAGCCGCATCGTCGGCAAGCAGCGCGGACAAGGGCTCAGAGGGAACCTCATCCAGGATGGAGTGCGCGAACTCGCGGCTCACCTCAAATGGGCGCGCCACCAGGTTCGGGATGTATTTGCCGATCAGGCGCTCGGACGGGATGTCCGCGGGGATCAGCGTTTCCAGCTTCTCGCGGAACTCCGCCACGCCATCACGCAGGACGCGGGAGTGGAACGGCACGTCCACGCCCGGCACATACATGAACGGGCCCTTGCCACCGGCTGCTTTGGCGCGCGCGGAGGCGTCCTCGTTCAATGCCGCCAGACCCGCAATGGTTCCGGCAACGGCGTACTGCTGGCCGGCCAGGTTGAAGTTGACGATCTGGAGGAACTCACCCGTCTTCTGCGCGATGGATTCGACGTAGGCAACGACCTGGTCATCCCCAACGCCGAACTGGTTCGGGCGCAGCGCCCCCATGCGGTAGTTGGAGCGTCCCTGCTCATCGCGGGGTACCAAGTGGTGCATGGTGGAGCCGCGGTGGAAAACGATCTCCAGAACGTTCTCCAGCGGGAACACCTCACCGTATGCGGAAAGCGCGTTGTATTCGCCAAGGGAGTGGCCCGCGAAGTACGCGTGGTCCACCAGCGCACCCATCTCACGCAGGCGCGCGGTCTGGGCGAAGGCGACGGTGGCCAGCGCAACCTGGGTGAACTGGGTGAGGTTCAAGACGCCCTCGGGATGACGCAGAATCTGGTCACCCACGATCAGTTCGGTCGGGTTATCACGCACGACCGTGAGGATGGAGAAGCCCAGGGCTTCCTTAGTTAGCTTGTCGGCACGCTCCCAAACTTCGCGGGCTGCGTCCGAGGTCGCCATCTCATCCAGGGCCATTCCCTGCTTCTGAATACCCTGACCTGGGTAAACGTAGGCGGTCGTCGGCGCCGCAGTCGTGGCGGTTGCCCGCGAAACGATCTGCCCGTCAATCTTGGAGGTGACCTCCAACAGGAGTCCGCCGCCGGGAATGCGCCCGACGCGCTCCACCGTGATGTCCACGGGGTCGTTCAGATTGACGAGGCCGTACATGTTGTATGTCCAGCCGGTGATGCGGTAGCCCGGCTGCTTGCCCTGCGCCGCCTGCACCAGGTTCTGCGCGACCGCCGACAGCCACATTCCGTGGACGAGGGCGTCTTCCAAACCAGCCACGCGGGCCGCCGCGTAGGAGGTGTGGATCGGGTTGAAGTCACCCGAAACGTTGGCAAAAGTGGTCATGTTGGAAGGTGCTACGACGCGGGCGCGGCACAGTTGGGAACGCGGCGTATCCACAACCTCGGCGGCCATTCCGGCCGCCGCGGGAACGTCGACGGGGACGGAGTCGGAGCCGATCCGCCCTCGAATCGCGAAACGTTCCTGGAAGAACCCGATTTCCTGACCGTCGTGGAAGAGTGCTTCCTGTACGGTGACCACGCGGCCCGCGGAGGACTCCTCCAAGCCGGTGGTGCGGGCGACGACGGTGATTTGGGTGGAGTCGCCCTCGCCCAAAAGGTCGTCCAAGTCCACGTATAGGCGCGCGGTGTGGTCAAGGTGAACGGCGGAGAGCAGACCCTCGATGACGGGGTAGTTCTCCTCGATCAGCGCGGAGCCGAGCGCCGCGTAGATCGCCGGCCAGCACAGCCCTAGGATCGCGTCCGGGGTCCACGTGTCCAACTGGAACTTCGCAGGCAGCGCTTCACCCGTGGATCCGCGGTGCATGTCCGCAAGCGCGCGGTTCACGGTGAAGGTCCAGTGGGCTTCGCCGAAGACGGAGTCCTCGGAGGGGACCATGGTGGGTAGCGCCGTGATCGGGTCGCCTGTGATGGTTTCCCCGCCAACGCCCGCGGTTGCGGCGAGCAGCGCGAACATGTGTTGCGGCAGGGCGTCTCGGTCCACGACCGGGTAGCCGCCGTTGTCGGTTTGGGCGCCCAGAGCCAGTGGGACTGTCAAAGTGCGTACGGCGTGCAGTTTTTCGCCGCCAGCCACGTTGTCCCACGCGGTGTCCAGGGTCATGGTGAGGTTGTAAACGTCTGTGTCGTCCACCCGCGTGATCGCGAATGTGCCCTCCGGAACGACGCGCGCGGGGTTATCCACAAGGTTTCCACTCCAGGAAACATAGGGGACAGCCGCAAGGTATTCCTCCGGGGTCTTCGAGTCGGCTAGGCGCGCGAAGAGTTCCTCGGTTTCCGCACCGCCTGCGTCAAGGCGGTCAACGCAGGCGGCCTCGAACCGGCCCAGCAGTTCACCGATCGGCTCATCCACGCGGTCGATGCCCGCAACGGACACGGGACCGGGGATCACGCGGACCTCGTCAGCGGTGTAGCGCGGGTCCTGGGACTGCCAGAGGTTGTCCTGGCCCCACCAGCGCAGCAGGTCGCTGTCCAGAACTGGCACGAACGGCATCGGCTTGGGGTATTTGCGGCACAGGTCCACGAACCATGCGGCATCCGTGGGGGTGACGCGGGTGGTCGCGGCGTTCGGGTATTTCTCTTCCAGGATGGCGAGGGCGGACTGCGCATCCCGAGCCGCCTCAATATCCGGGAAACTGGTCGCGATCTGGCCGGACTCTTGGGCGTCTAGGCGGCCCTCGATCCGCTGCAGGAGCAGCTGGAAGCGGTTGATCCACGTGTCGTCGCTCCAGGAGCCATCAATGGGGGAGACAGACAGTTCCGCGAACCGCTTCGCCCAATCCAGGTAGCTCATCTGGTCTACGTCGCCGAAGTAGGGCTTGGACGTGGCGTCGAGGGCGGCGATGATTTCGTCGCGGCGCGTCGCCACTGCGTCCTCGTCCCCCGAAACTTCAGAGACTAGGCGGGCGCAGGCGGCGGCCGCATTATCGACCTCGTGAATGTCGGCGCGCAGGTGGGACTGACCGGAGGTGACCCCTCCGCGTACGGTTCCTGTGGAAACCCAGCCACCCAGGCTGTCCTTGACGGGGTCAACAGTGATGCCCTTGGTGTCGACTAAAAGCTGCTTGACGTCGGGGTTTGTCTTGGCTTCCAACGCCGTCATGGCGGCGGTGCCGATGAGCACCCCGTCCACAGGCATCAGCGAGCGGCCGTGGGCCAGCGCCCACTGTCCCGAAATGTAGTCCGCGGCGCGCTCCGGCGTTCCGATGCCGCCGCCGACGGTAAGGACTAGGTTCGGGGTTTCGCGGATGTCCGCGTAGGTCGCCAGGAGCAGGTCGTCCAGGTTTTCCCAGGAGTGGTGGCCGCCGGCGTGTCCGTCCTCGACCTGAATGATGACCGGGGCTTCCGGAAGCGCGCGGGCAATGTCGATTACCTGGCGGATCTGCGCGATGGTGCCCGGCTTGAACGCGATGTAGGGGAAGCCCGCGGCCTGAAGGTTGGTGATAAGGGCGGTGGCCTCGTCAAGTTCGGGGATGCCCGCGGAGACGACAACGCCATCCAGCGGGGCGCCCGCCGCACGTGCCTTGGTGACGATGCTCTGGGAGCCGAACTGGAGGTTCCACAGGTAGGGGTCCAGGAACATGGCGTTGAACTGGACGGCGCGGCCCGGGTCAAGGAGGCCCTTTAGTTTCTTGAGGTTCCCGGCGAAGACGGGTTCGGTGACCTGTCCGCCGCCGGCCATTTCCGCCCAGTACCCTGCGTTGGCAGCGGCTGCCACGATTTCGGGGTCGACGGTTGTGGGCGTCATGCCTGCAAGCAGGACGGGGGAGCGGCCGGTCAGGCGGGTAAACGCCGTTTCGACGGTCTTGGAGCCATCGGGAAGGGTTGTGACCTTCGGCTGGTAGTTGGACCAGTCGACGGACGGTTCAAAGGTAGCGGTGGAGGTGAGGAAGCGGTCGCGGCCAGCAACGGTTCCGGCCTCGACAACACCGACGCCCGCGCCCAGGAGGACTTCGGTGGAGATGCGTGCCAGGGTGTCGCCTGGGCCGATGTCCAGGATCCACTTCACGCCCTGGTTGGTGAGTTCTTCGACCTCGTTCACCCAGTCAACCTGGTTGGTGAGTACGGCGGGAGCCAGCGCTTCCACCATGTCGGTGTCAAGGTCGGCTGCCAGCGCCCATTCGCGCACCTGCTCCAGCGCTGCGCCAAGCAGCGGGGAGTGGAAGGGAGCGGCAACCGGGAGGTATGCGAAGCGAGGAGCGAAAGCGATGCCTCCGCGGATCTTGGCCGCGATCTGTGCTTCCTGCTCATCTTGGATCTTCTTCGCAGCCAGCTGGACTTGCGCCAGGTTGGCTGGGGAGCCCGATAGGACGATCTGCGAGCCACTGTTCTTCAGGGAAACGGAGACGGAGTCGGCAAGGCCCGCGTCTTTGATGAGCTCCTCAACCTGGGCTGCGGAGGCCCCCACAACTGCGACCATCGGGAACTGGTTTCCAACTGGGCGGACGCCACTGGCGCGCGTGGCTGCAGTGGTTGCTACGCCCATGAGTTCGGCGAGGGCGTAGATAGCCGCCACCCGCTCATAGTCACCCTGCGCCCAGGCATCGAACAGGGCGGCGCCGAGGACGCCCTGGGAGTGCCCCACGGCCGCCACGGGCGCGTGAACGCGGGCGTCGAACCCCTCCTCCGCAAGATCCAGGAGGATCGCGTACTGGGAGAGGAGGATGCCGGGCATTGACGCTGCCGGCGTCGTCGGGTCAGCCGCAAGCAGCGACTTCAGGGTCGCCGGAGCGCCCGCAACCACGCTCAAGGAACGCCCCAGGGGAGCCAAAAGAGACTGCCCGGCGGCGATCAGGTCTTCGACCTCGCGCGCAATGTCTGGGGACTGTGTGACCTCGGCCAGGGCGCTCTGCCATGGCGTTGCCTGACCCGCAAATGAAACTGCATATGGCTGGCCTTCACGACCACCCAAAGACAGGTAGAAAGGTTGGCTGCTTGTCATTTTGGTTTCTCCCGATGGTTGTTGTGTTTGCCCGGGGGCGCTCAAATAAGTCTGTGTGGCCATGGTTTACAGGGGGCCGTTGCTGTGGCGTTTGGAGCCGGAAACCGGCCGGTGCTTGGTGGATAGGAGCTCCAGGGAGCCGATGATTGCCTCCCGGGTTTGCGCCGGGGTGATGATGCCGTCGAACTCTCCTTCGGCAACCGAAAGATCAGGGCTCACGGATTCGTCCGTGTATTTTTGGACGAGGGCGGCCCGCACGGCCTCAACGTCCTCGCCCGCCTCTTTGGCGGCAGCCAGTTCGCGACGGTTCATGATGGAAACCGCGCCGTCCGCGCCCATCACCGCAACTTCGGCGCCGGGCCATGCGAAGTTCATGTCCGCGCCGATCGACTTGGAACCCATGACGATGTAGGCGCCGCCGTAGGCCTTGCGCAGAACGATCGTGACCATGGGGGTCGTGGCGTTGCCGTACGCGAAGATCATCTTCGCGCCGCGCCGGATGATGCCCGCCTGCTCCTGCTCCGTGCCGGGACGATATCCGGGCACGTCGACCAGCGTGACGATCGGCAGGTTGAAGGCGTCGCAAAGACGAACAAAGCGCGCTGCCTTTTCGGACGCGTCCACGTCCAAGGTTCCCGCGTCGTGGAGAGGCTGGTTCGCGACGATTCCAACGGAACGCCCGAAGACGCACGCGAAACCGATGACGATGTTCTTGGCGAAAGAGGCTTGCACCTCAACGAACTCTCCGTGGTCAACCAGGTTTTCAACCACCTTGACCATGTCATACGGCTGGCGGGTGGACTCTGGGACTAGGTCGTTCAGTTCTTCCGCCAGGGCGTCCTCGTCGGCCGACCTCTCATACTCATATGCCGGGGCGGGCTGCTCAAACGAAGTTGGGAGGTAGGTGAGGAGGCTGCGCGCGTACTCAATCGCGTCCTCTTCATCGTCTGCCAAGTAGTGGGCAACGCCGGACTGAGCGTTGTGGACTTCGGCGCCACCTAACTCCTCAAAGGAGACCTTCTCACCCGTGACTGCCTGGACGACGTCGGGGCCGGTGACGAACATGTGGCTGTGCTCCCGCGCCATGATCACGAAGTCCGTCAGCGCCGGGCTGTATACCGCCCCGCCTGCGCACGGTCCGAGGATGAGGGAGATCTGAGGGACGGAGCCGGACGCCTTACACGACTTGCGGAAGATCCGTCCGTACTGGGTGAGCGCAACGACGCCTTCCTGGATGCGGGCACCCCCGGAGTCCAGCAACCCGATGATGGGAATGCGCATCTCCATGGCCAAATCCATGATTTCGATGATCTTCTGACCCTCAACGCGCCCCAGGGTTCCGCCGCGCACGGAGAAATCCTGGGAGTACACAGCAACGCGGCGCCCGTTGATCTCACCATGACCGGTGATGACGGCAGCGCCCGTGAAACCGTTCCTCATGGAGCCGCCAACGAACTGGCCGATCTCAACGAACGTGCCCTCATCAAGGAGCATTTCCAGCCGCTCACGCGCGGTGTACTTGTCGTTCTTGTGTTGGCGTTGGGCTGCGCGTTCCTCAGCGCGTGCGGTGAGTTCCGCGACCTGGTCGGCGTGCGTATTTCGGGCCGAGGGCGCACCCGCCCCCTCCTTCGCGTTCCCGCCAAGTTCCGCCAGTGCCGCATTGAAGCCGGCCTTGGCGGCACCCAATCCGGCGCGAGCCGCACTTAGGCCCGCCCGAACCGCCGTCTTGGCGTCCACGGACTGCCTGCCGTGCTGGTTCTTCGCGCCCCTGCTAGTGGATGAGTTGCGTGGATTCACTTCGAATCACCTTCTTGGCTAAGAGTTGCCAGGACCTGTCCGGGAGCCACATTCGTGCCCACCTCAACGTTGATGGCTTCGATTACGCCGTCACGCGGTGCGTGAACGTAACTTTCCATCTTCATGGATTCCAGTACGAGGACGATGTCGCCCTCCTTCACCTCTTGCCCCACCTGGGCCGGGACCCTCACGACGATCGCCTGCATGGGGGACACTATGGAGTCGGCGTTCACTGCCGCTGCCGCTGTTGCGCGCCTGCCACCTTCGCGGCCTGCGCGAAGTGGCTGCGGAGCGCGCTTGGGTCCATCGGCGGGCGCCGCTGACGTCAAGAGGTTCGCGGGTAGGGTTAGCTCCGCGCGCTTGCCGTCCAGTTCAATGACAACGCGGGTGCGGGCCGCGGGCGTCTGGGCTCCTGGATTCGTGGTGGTACCGGGGTTGAGCTGCTCAAGTTCGGCCTTGTAAAGGGCCCCGAACTCTTCTAAGACTCCGCTTTCCAGCCACCTTGTCCAAACCCCTAGGTTGCCGTCCTGCTCCACCGCGAACTGTGGGCTGGAGAGGATGTGGGCGTAGAGCGGCAGCGGGTTGGAGACGCCTTCAAGGATGGTTTCCTCTGTGACGCGCAGCGCCCTCGCAATGGCCTGCTCACGCGTCGGGGCAGTCACGATGATTTTCGCGACCATGGAATCAAATTCGGGGGACACCGCGTCCCCAACGCCGATTCCGGTGTCAATGCGGATGCCCGGGCCTGTTGGCCAAACCACGGAGGTCAGTGTGCCGGTGGTTGGGGCCAGGTCGTTTGCCGGATCCTCACTGGTCACGCGCAACTCTATGGAGTGGCCGCGAACAGGTTCCCCAAGGGGAATCGGGTTCCCGGATGCGATCTCCAACTGTGCGGCGACAAGGTCGACGCCCGCGACTTCCTCAGTGACGGTGTGCTCAACCTGCAGGCGGGGGTTCACCTCCAGGAAGTACAACTCCCCATCATCGCTGAGCAGGAACTCACACGTCCCAAGGCCCACGTAGTCAACGGCGTTGAAGAGGGCTTCGGAGGACTTGAGGAGCCGGTCTTCAATCTCCTTGGAGATGAAGGGTGCCGGGGCCTCTTCAATCAGTTTCTGGTGCCTGCGCTGGACCGAGCAGTCACGCGTTGAGTAAACCGTGAACGTCCCGTGTGAATCGCGTCCACTTTGGGTTTCAAGGTGACGGGCTTTAGGCACGTAGCGCTCAATGAAGAAACCCGCGCCGTTCACTCCGCCAAGGTCGCGTCCGGTGAAAAACGCATCTAGGTCTGCCGCGGCGTTCAACACGTGGATGCCGCGTCCGCCGCCGCCGTCCGCAGCTTTCAGGACGACGGGGTAGTCCCACTTCTTGATGAACGCCTCAACCTCCGCGCGGCTCTGCAGGGGTTCCTGCGTGCCGGGGACCGGGGAGACGTCCACGCTGATGGCGGTTTGACGTGCGCGGATCTTGTCACCAAGAAGGTCAATCACCTGCGGGTCCGGGCCTATCCAGACCAGGCCAGCGTCCTGCACGGCCGCCGCAAAGTCTGCGTTTTCCGCCAAAAACCCGTAGCCCGGGTGGACGGCGTCCGCGCCGGAGCGCAGCGCAATCTCAATGATCTTGTCCCCGTTCAAGTAGGTGTCGGTCGCAGACGTCCCGCCAAGTGCGTAGGCCTCATCCGCTGCCGCAGCGAACTGGGAATCCAAGTCCTGATCCGCGTACACCGCAACGGCTGTGCGCCCGCTGTCGCGCACCGAACGCACAATCCGCAACGCAATCTCTCCGCGGTTAGCGACTAGGATCTTCGTGATCGCCCCGCCCTCGTCCGCCTGATTATCAGCGGTAGTCATCTTTTTCGCGGTACTCACAGGGTTCCTCCCAGGCTTGTCAGTTCGGGAACATCAGAAGGGCTTGGCGCAACTAAGGCGACGTCACCGGCGGTGATTGTCAGGATTTGCCCGTCGACCTCGACCCGCAGGCCACCGACTGGATCCACGCCAACGCCGATGCCGGACACGACGTCACCGCCCGGCAACGTAACGGTCACGGCGGAGTGCGCACTGGCGCAGCGCCTCACGTACTCCGCTTGCGGGACTGGCGCGTCCAGCCACGATCGCAACGCGGAAATGATTTGGGCGGCGAGGGCGATCGGACTTTGCGACCCGCCCTCGAGAAGAAGAGAAGTCGCCGGGACTTCGGGAAGTTCCTCTTGGCGTTCACGCAGGTTCACGCCGATGCCGAGGGCAACCCACGAGCGACCACCCTGCTCACCCAAGTACTCACTGAGCACGCCCGCGATCTTCCGGTCATCAACCAGAACGTCGTTGGGCCACTTCAGCGCGACGCGGCCGGGAATGAGGGGGGCGAGGGCGTCCTGCACCGCCATCCCCGCCACCAACGGCAGCCAAGTGAGGTCGGCCGGAGCGATGGGCACCAGTACGGACACGAGTAGCGACTGGCCGCGTGGCGCAATCCAGTCGCGGCCGAGGCGTCCCCGACCTGCCGTTTGGTAGTCGGCCAACACGGCCGTGAAGGGAGCAAGGGGGCGGCCCGCCGGGCTCTTCCACCGTTGCGCCAGATAGTCGTTGGTTGAGGTGACCGAGGCCAAATGGATCATTGGAGCCGAGTCCGCCAAGCGCCTCTCCGTTCGTTCACTGTCTGTATCAATGGCTACAGTATTTCAAGATTTGCAGTATGTATTTCAAGTTCTGAAGTATAGTCATCGACGAAACGACCTCTTGGAAGCGCTTATTTTGGGCGTGGCGAGGGCGTGGCTGGAACGGGTTCACCCGTGAAATCCGCGTTGTTTCAACCCGAGTATTCGTTGCTATGTCAACGAAAAACAACGAAGGAGAAGCAGATGAGTACAGTAGGTGCGCCGGTCCTAGTAGACGTGATCCCCGGCACGCGTGTGAAAGATGCCGCATTAGTGGTGGGCGGCACAGGAATCGTGTTTGCGGCCTCTCAACTTGTGATTCCGCTCTGGTTTACGCCTGTTCCGCTCTCCTTGGCGACGTTTGCGGTGCTGTTGGTTGGGGCATCTCTTGGGCCCGCGCGAGCTGCCGCATCCTTGGGCCTTTACATGGCGTTGGGCGTGTTTGGCGTCCCGGTGTTTGCGGGGTTCTCCTCCGGTGTGGCGCATGCTTCGTTCGGTTACGTCATTGGATATGTGCTTGCTGCGGTGGCAGCCGGCTTCTTGGCGCGTAAAGCCGCTGACCGTGCGGTTTTGTCGACGGTCGCTATGGCGCTTGTGGGCTCTGCCCTCATATATGCGGCGGGTGTTCCGTGGCTGATGGCCTCGATGGGTGTTGGCCTGAAGGAAGGTCTGGCCCTGGGTGTTGTCCCGTTCTTGGTTGGGGACGCGATCAAGGCGCTTGCGGCGGGTGCGCTGTTGCCGGGCGCGTGGAAGCTGGTGGGACGCTCTAAGGGCTGACGGCCGACCTGGTGGACCCGCGGGCGACTTGGAACACCGGGGCCTAAGGCGCATCCCGGCCTACCCGGCGCACGCCAAGACCCCACGACCTGCCCGGCGCGCCCCAAGAACCCACGACCTACCCGCCCCAGGAAACCTCCGGGCTCCTGTGCCACGAGAGTCCAGCCGCATCCCAAACCTCTCCCTGCCAAGCCAACCGATCAGTGAAAGACTCCCAGTTCAACGCATGTTTCGGGCTCCACCCCAGCTCTGCTACGGCAACAATCCGTGGTAGCAACATGTAGGTTAGATCCTCTAGGTTGTGGAGCGTTTCCGTCCACACCGCAGCCTCCACTCCGACCACATCGTCCTCGCCCACACCCTCCAAGAACGTCGCCGGTTCCCACGCGTAACTGTCGCCCAACGCAACTAGGCCGGCCCAGTCTTGGCCGAGCGCCTCCCCCTCGTCGTACTTCATATCCATGTACGTCCGGCTGCCCGGGGACAGGATCACTTTCGCACCAGCGGCGACGGCGCCATTAACGGGCGTCGCGTCCGGCCGCGTGTCCCAGAATTGGTAGATGGTCGAGGGCGACGGGGGCGCAGCGGCCGCCTCCTGCCACGCGACGGGCCTCTTCCCGTTTTCCTCCACGATGGTTTGGATGAGGGTGACCAGTTGCTGGTAGTTGCCGGGGTCCATGTCGAGGGGCTCGTCCCCACCAAAATGGACAAACCCATCGCGCGTCTGCCCCGCAACCGACCCAATCACGTCACGCAAGAACGGCTCCGTCGCATCCAGCTCCGGGTGGAGCATACTGAACCCAACGCGCATCCCACTGTACGCGGCCGTCGGCAGCCCGTCCGGATTCAGTTCCGCGACCGCGTGCGTCGCCGCATTGGTGTGTCCGGGAAGGTCAATCTCCGGCACCACCGTAATCGAGTGCGCCTCCGCATAATCCTGGATTTCCCGAAAATCCTCCACGGTATAGAACCCCGGCCTCCCGCCGTCAACCGCGGTCGCGCCCGATATTTCTGTGAGCTCCGGGCGTGAGGGAATCTCCAACCTCCACCCCTGATCATCCGTCAGGTGCAGGTGCAGCACGTTTAGTTTGTAGCTATAGAGCAGGTCGAGGACGGTTTTGACCTCGGCCACCGGGAAGAAACTGCGCGCGACGTCTAGGCTGAGGCCGCGCCAAGGAAAACGTGGGGCATCGCGAACGACACCCATCGGCGCGCGAGCTTCCCCGGCGCCGTCTACCTCCATCACCTGCGCCAACGTGGCGGTTGCGCGCGCAAACCCCGCCGGTGACCGCGCGGTGATGCGGGCGCCCTCGGCCCCGACCACCAGTTCGTACGCTTCCGCGCCGGTGGGGAGTTGCGCATTCGGGTCAAGGACGCGCGGGGCTTTCGGGTCGAGGACGTACATTACGTTCGCGCGGCCGTCTCCTTCGTTTACGACCTCCACGTCCAGTCCGGTTGCGGAAGCCAAGAAACCGGCGCCCGCGCCCAACGCCGCGTCCGCGTCCCGCGGCTGCGCCAGCGCTAGCCTCAGCCCCCCGGGCCCAAACCGGATCGCCTTACCGGTATCAAACTCACTGAACAGGGGCGCGGGGACCAGCAGGGGAGTAGTCATAAGACGAATTTACCGCAGAAGCGGGCGGACCTCATCGTAGCCGCCCAGGCGGGTGAGACCCGGTTGTCCGGCTCCGAAAACCTCCACCTCTCCGGCAGCATCGGTCCACCTGGCCCACCCCGGGTTCCCCTCCCGGATGAACCGCACGAAATCCGCATGCATCTCCGTCGCTAGGTCCGCAGGGGGATTTGGCCCGGCCAGGTTTTCCACCCTCTCACGGTCCAAACAGTCGAACCAGAACGGCACGTCCAGGCAGTGAATCGCAAGGTCTGTGGACGGCTGTCGGTAGACAAACTGGTAAACCCAAGTTGGCGCCGCCCCGCGCAGCATCGCGGTGCGAAGAACCAGAGACCTGAAAATGTTGTCAGTAATCAGTCTTCCAAGCAGGCGCCCCGTCCCGCTCTTCACAACGTCCCTATTCGCTGCCATGTACGAGCGCGCCTTCGAACCCCCAGTTCCCGCCAACCGCAACGCCAGCCGCGGCGGAACCCACCGCATTGCCTTCTCTTTCTCTATAAAAACCATGCTGAACTCATCATCCGCCGCGCCAAGCACCAGAGGCTTATCCGAGCCCACGCCCTCGGCAATGGACTGAAGCGTCGGCCTCTTGATGACCTCGCCGTCAATCACCGGCCCCCAGGACAGATCCCCCGAAAACAGGCGCCGCACGTCGGAGGGCTTCTTCAGTGCCCCGACCTTCTCCTGCGCCGCCAAGATTTGCGTTTCGGGGATCTTTTCGAGGGCGCCCTTCGTGCCCGGCACCCCCAATGCCGCACTCATCCTCGCCGTCGTCTTCTGAGCGTCCTCAAGGCTGATATCAGCAAGCGCCCCCGAGATAGACATTGCCCCGGCGAACAGGGACTGCGCGGACTCCATCCCTAGCAAGGTCAGCACCGCGCCCCCACCCGCGGACTGTCCCGCAATAGTCACCCGCGACGGATCCCCACCGAATGCAGCGATGTTGTCCTGAACCCACTGAAGCGCCGCCAGCCAATCCAAGACGCCCCTGTTTTGGACGGCGCCCTCGACAAGACCAAAACCCACAAAACCCAGACGGTAGGACACCGTCACGGTCACCACGCCATCGCGGTTGAAACTGGCCCCGTCATACCAAGAGCCCGCCTGCGACCCACCCGTGAAACCACCGCCGTGAATCCAAACCAAGACCGGCAGCGCCGCGTCCGGGTTGCCGGGAGCGGGGGTGAAGATGTTGACGTTCAGGGTGCCTTGGCCCTCCATCGCCGGCTCCGGAATCAACGAATTCGGGTCCTCCGTACGCAGTGGCGTCGGCCCCATTTCAAGGGCGTCGCGCACCCCCTCCCAAGCCGCCACCGGCTTTGGCGCCGCGAACAAGAGATCCCCTACGGGAGGCTCACCAAACGGCACACCGAGGAACGCACACGATTCCCCACCCCTCCACCTCCCGCGAACCTGTCCGGACTGCGTTTGCACGAGGGCGTAGTGACTACTCATCCCACCAGTCTACTTAGCTAGCGGCAGGTAAATGGAGAACACGGTCCGCCCGGGGATGGAGTCCAGCGTGAGTGAACCTCCCGCGCCACGCACTATCGATTCCGCGATGGAAAGCCCCAAGCCAGTGGAGCGCACGTTCGGGTCCGAGGTTCCAGTTCGAGCGGCATCTGCGCGCACGAACCTGTCGAAAACCCTTGGGGCGAGGTCGGGTGAGATACCGGGGCCATCGTCCTCGACCCGAATCGCGGCAAACCCGTCAGAGGTGACGGTTAGGGACACGGTGACCGTCGTCCCACCCGGTGTGTGGATGCGAGCGTTCGTGGTCAAGTTGCCCACGACTTGGCGCAGAAGATCGGCGGACAGGGGCACGCGCGCGGTGCTCGCGTCCTCGCTAATCACGACTTTCCACGTGTGATCAGGCGACGTCACGCGCGCGTCATTTACGGAATCGAGGACGGCGCTCACCGCGTCAGTCACCTCCCCACTCCCGAAATCCGCGGAGTCCATACGCGCCAGGAGCAGCAGCTTTTCAACGATCCCGCTCATCCTGGCGGACTCACTACGAATCCGGGACAGGGACTGCGCGACATCCGGCGGCAGACTCCCGCTCTGGCGCGCCGCGAACTCCGCGTATCCGCTGACGTTGGAAAGGGGAGTGCGCAGCTCATGACTGGCGTCCGCCGCGAACCGCTTCAGTTTGTCCTCAGATTGGGCTCTATGGACGAGGGCGTCCTCCACATGGTCCAGCATCTGGTTGAAGGACTCAGCAAGGTCCCCAACTTCCGTTCCGGGAGTGAAAGTGTCGCTATCCACGCGCGTGGCCAGGGAACCAGAACCTGTGGAAAGCGGAGTCTCACTGATGCGTGAGGCCGCCGCGCGCAACTCCTCCAGTGGCGCCAAAGATCTGCGCACCATCCAGATGGAAGCGACGGACGCGATGATGACCCCAAGCAGGCCCGCCAAGGTGAACGTTCCGATTAGTCCGCGCGTGGTCCGCTGCACCTCTGATAGGGACTGCCCCACTATGACCACCATCGCTTCATCCGTGTTGACGGCGCTAACGCCGATGACCCGGTACGGCCCCAAACCACTCAGATTCACGTCCGTGGGGCCCGATGTCGCGACTACTGCTTCCAGCAACTGATTGATTTGGCCATCTTCCAGCGTAACCGTTGTGCCCTGTGGGGTCACGACCTCAGCCTCTGCCAAGTAGCCACCCCTTATTGTCACGTTGAGGGACCCGAAGCGAGGGCCGACGGGGCGCTGCTGTGTCTCCTGCTGGTCGGGGTCCGCTTGCGGCCATAGGCCAACGCTTCGGTCGCGTGACATGCCGGTTGCCATTTCAAGGGAGATCCGCAGTTGCTCATCGACGCGGCGCATCAGATTGTCGTTCTGTACTGCGACGGTCACGGAGCCGATAACCGCGGTGACAAGGAGGAGGATAAGGCTGATTGTGAGGGCCAAGCGCACCTGCAGTGAGCGGGCCCAGCCGTGGAAGTTACGTTTTTGGCGGCCAACTTGGCCTACCTGGCCTGGGTCACTCATCCGCAGCCCTTATCGAGTACCCCACCCCACGCAACGTATGTATCATCGGCGCGCCCAGGGCATCCAGTTTCTTGCGAAGGTATGACACGTAGATTTCCACGACGTTCGCGTTGCCCGCGAAATCGTAGTTCCAAACGCGGTCTAGAATCTGTGCCTTGGAAAGGACGTGCTTGGGGTTTTCCATCAGATACTCCAGCAACGCGAACTCCGTGGCCGTCAACTCTATGGGCGTCCCAGCCCGCGACACCTCATGGCTTTTCGGATTCAAGGACAGGTCACCAACGGTGAGCACAGTATCTTCTTGGGAGGCGGAGGTGCCGATACTGCGGCGCAGCAGAGCCCTTAGCCGCAGCACCACTTCCTCCAGACTGAACGGCTTGGTGACGTAGTCATCCCCGCCGACAGATAGACCGTCCAGCTTGTCCTGCAGCTCATCCTTCGCTGTCAGGAAGAGAACGGGAATGTCATCCCCGTAGGAGCGCAGTCTCCGCACAACCTCAACCCCGTCGATCCCGGGAATCATGACATCCATGATGGCAACGTCGGGGCTTTTCTCCCTCACAAGAGCGAGGGCGTCGTAGCCGTTCATCGCGCTCAACACCTGCCAGCCCTCAGCCTTCATGGCCATGGTGAGGAGCTCATTTAGCAGTTGGTCGTCTTCCACAACAAGGACGGAGACGGCGGAGCCATCGGCTTTTTGGACGCGCTGTGTAGTTGTCATTCCTTGATCTTACGTTTGATGGGGCTTGGTCTTGCGTTCCTCAGATGAGCGGGACCGGGTAGACGCGGACCTACGCGCCTCCGGTGGTTGTCTCTGCGTCTTGTCCGGGCATCCGGCCGGGGCCGCCTTCAGGAGGGGTGCCGCCGGGGCCGCC
>CAYFOT010000007.1:27210-29910 GCA_964344825.1 uncultured Actinomyces sp. | reverse complement strand
CGGGGCCGCCAGCGGTTGTCGTGGTCTCCGTGGTCGTCGTGGTCGCCGTGGAGGACGACCCCATGGTCGCGTTCAGCCCATCGTCCGTGGACGTGATGTCCAAAACGCCGTCCCCGATGATCAGGTTCTGCGCCTCCACTCCCTCGTCACTCCCCGAAATCAGGACGTTCCCGCCGTCAAACAGCGCGTCCTGCGCGGAGTCGATGCCGTCGCTGACCGCCGCGATCGTGACGTCGCCGCCGGTGATGAGGAAGTAGCCACGGTCGGCCTCCTCCTCATTCGTCGTCTTCAACCCGTCCCCACCAGCAGTTACGTCTATGGTGCCACCGGTGATGACGAGGTCGTCCTTCCCGCGAATCCCATCATCCGTCGCGTTCACCGTTATGGTGCCACCGGTGATGACGAGGTCGTCCGTGGACGCGATGGCGTCCTCCCCACCTCCGGACACTTCCAAAGCACCGTCGCCGCTGATCACGACATCTACGTGAGAGAAGAAGGCCGCGTTCTCATCCGCGTCTTCCGCGAACGTCGCGGTGTCTGAGATCCTGTTCTGGGTGCCGCTTGCCAACTCAACGACAACGCCATCCGCGTTGGTAAGCAGGAGGGCGGCGCCTTCGGAATTAGTGATCTCCGCACCCTTCAAGACCAGTTTCACCTGCGCCTCATCGGGCGCGTCGACGACAACTTGGCCCTGGAGGGTCCCGGCGAGCTCGTATGTGCCCGCGGCCACGATCGTGACTGTGGATCCATCAATCGTGACGTTCTCTGATGGCGAGGTCGCCGTGTTTCCGTCGAGGGCGATGGCCGCTGCCTTTTCGCCCTCGCCACTCTCATCCGGCGTCCAGTAATCATGATTTAGTGCCATCGCGGCCTCGACGGTCATTGGGCGCTCATCGGTAGTTGATGCCGGGGCAGACTGCACCTGCTCCGTGGGGGTGGCAGACTGCGTGGCTTCTTGATCCGCGGAGTCGTTGGTTGCGGAACAGCCTGCCAGAAGGGCGGCAGTCAGCGTAAGCGCCGCCGCCGCGGAAGCTATCCCCCGCGAACCCGGGCGGAAGTGTCGGTGTTGGGTGTGTTGGTACATTTTTTCTCCGGTGGTCTTTTTGTTCGAGGGCCTCAAGGGGCAAGGACTGTTTTGAGGGCGCGGTTCCATTTGTTGGATGGAAGGCGGGGATCGAAAGCGGCGCTGCCCACGCAGTACTTGGAGACGGAGTGGGCGCGAAGACCCATTTGCCAGAGCAGCCGGCTGACGGGACTGGAGGGGGAGGGGCTCTTCACCTCGATGATCCCCAGGGTGGGGCGCATCAGCATGTTTGTCTCTTCCGATTCCACGTCCCAGCCATCTGA
The DNA here is from genome assembly GCA_964344825.1 of uncultured Actinomyces sp. Taxonomy (GTDB): domain Bacteria; phylum Actinomycetota; class Actinomycetes; order Actinomycetales; family Actinomycetaceae; genus Scrofimicrobium. The sequence goes on along the minus strand of CAYFOT010000007.1, from coordinate 28,563 downwards.
ACGGGGGAGCTGCTCCCAGTAGGGCCCGGTGTCCACGGTGACGCGGATGTCGCCACGGGCATCAGGGACAAGGTAGGTCGACCTCTCAAAACCCGTGATGAGGGTTGGTTCCAGGCAGCAAACTGGAGTGGGGTCGATCCCGGCGCTAAGCAGCTGGGTCGTGATGAACTCTCTGTCGTGTGCGCTTAGGCTCCGGAGGCCATCAACGGCGTGCGGCTTGCGTGCCTTTTCGGTTCCCCCGCGGTTGCCCTTGGTTTTCACCTCCAAGAAGGCGATGTCGGAATCTAGGTAGGCACGAGTGCGAACCTTGAAACGACGCCTCCGGCCGTGGGCTGCGTCCCTGTAGGTTCGCAGGTCGGGTGTGTCGAAGTAGAAAGAGCAATAGGAGAAAGACTGGCGGTCCCCGATCTGCAGGGCCCGTGACCCGTGCGGAAGGTGGAGGGGAAGGTCCCTTGCTTGCTCGGCGGCGACTAGGAACTTGGAGTCGAAACGCTTTTGGAGGGCGGCTCTCTCATTGAGCTCGTCAAGGCTCACGGGTGGAAGGCTCAAGGCGCTTGTGGCTGGCGCTTGGGGGCGTTGCAAGGTGGCGGTCATGACCGTGTCCTCAGCATCGCGTCCGCGGCTGCCCGGGTGGCCCCGTTCTTGGGGCGGGCCTTCTTCTCGGTCCAGCGAACATCAACCAGCGTTGAATCGTTCACCAAGTCCAGGGAGATGACGCGCAGGTTCGTCACTTGGGCACCTAGGAGGGCGCAAACGTGGGCGCGCAGTTCGTCCTCGTTCGTAAAAGCGTGGTCCAAACGGATGTCCTGCTGACGTGACTGCGGGAGTATTCCGCGGGCATCGATAATCGCGACGACTGCCAGAATCAGGCTGATGAGAATCGCGGAACTCAGCGGACTTGCGCTGCCCAAGCCAGCGATGAGACCGATGGAGAGGGCGGAGAAGTAGTAGGCGACTTCGTATTGAGAGATCTCGGTGGAGCGCAGGCGGATGATGGAGAGAACCCCAAACAAGCCCATTCCTACGCCCAGACCAATCTCAATGCTGCCGAGTATCGACGACACCGCGAACACTCCGACGTTCAGAACAGCGTAGGCCGTGACCAAGTCGCGTCGGTGGTGGCGCCGATAGTAAAGGGGGAAGACAAGTAGAGAGATGGCAACAATGTCCATCGCAATCATCAGCTCGGTGGGCATGTTTCCTCCGGCGGTTTCATTGGGTTGTTTGGTCAAGTACCTACAATCCAAGAGCGCGAACCTTGGAGGAACCTTGGGAAGCGAGAAGAAAACGCTTGGAGTCTTTGTGGGTTGGTGCGCAGCTAGTCGAGCAGTGAACCGGTGGGGCAAACCGGGC
>CAYFOT010000007.1:24794-27110 GCA_964344825.1 uncultured Actinomyces sp. | reverse complement strand
ATGGAAGCACAGGCCAAGGTTCCCGCGCAGAATGCGTCGGTTGTAGGTAGTCTTTGAAAAAGGGGGCTTGTTCTGTCTGGGTGCCCCGGAGATGCCAAGTACCGAGTACCAAAGGAAATACCCATGTGTACGGTTTGTGTGTGGAGCGAAGAGGGACAGCCGACTCTTACCGCTAGGAATATGGACTGGTCGATGCCAATGGAGACCAACCTCTGGGTGCTTCCAGCGGGTGCGCACAGGCGCGCAGCTCCATCTGACGTGGTTAACGCGAAGGAGTGGACATCCAAATACGGCAGCGTTATTGCCTGCTCCTACGGCATAGGAACCGCCGACGGGTTGAATGAAGCTGGGTTGACGGCTTCTGCGCTTTGGTTGTCGGAATCCCAGTACGGTGAGCGTGACCCGGAGCTGCCCGAACTTGGGATCGCGTTGTGGGCACAGTATTACTTGGACAACTTCGCTACCGTGGAAGAGGCGCTGGAGGACTACGCAGCGGACCCATACCAGCTGGTCACGGCCGACATAACCCCGGGACGGCGGACAACAGTTCACATTCAGCTGAGTGACGCCACGGGGGACGTGGCGGTTCTAGAGGTTATTGACGGTGTCTTCACCGTTCACCACGGACGCCAGTACACGGTTCTGACGAACTCTCCTACTTTCGATGGGCAGTTGGAGAACCTGACCAGGTATGCGGGGTTCGGAGGGGACTTGCCACTCCCAGGAACCACGGCAGCCGAAGACCGCTTTGTGCGCGCTTCGTTCTACCGTCAGGGGCTGCCGCCGACACCCTCAAAAACCAAGGCGATGGCAGAGATCTTGTCTGTCCTACACAACACGGCACAGCCCTACGGGACGGTGGACCCTGAGCGCCCCAACGTCGCTCCAACCATCTGGTCGACCATCGCAGACCACACAAACCTCCGCTATTTCTTCCAGTTGACAGACAGTCCATACCCGGTGTGGCTGGATCTGAAGAACCTCGATTTTGGTGTGGGGGCTCCGGTGAAGTGTTTGGTGTTGACCGGGTCCGAAGATCAGTTGGGGGAACAGTCAGGAGCGCTCGTGGACAAGGAGATGTTTGAGTTCAAGCTGGGATGAGCCCGCCCTAGCGGCTCGCAGGCGGATTCAACTATGTTGTAGGTCACTCAAAACGGTTTCTTAGACTTGTCTTAGAAGGCGGAAAATACGTTTTCTACATGAGAGAAAACACTGAGAATACCGAAAACGCCGAAAACACTGATAGCGCCAAAGACACCGCCGACACAGCGGTCTTGGACGCGAATGGAGACCAAGTCACAGAGGTCATTGAGACCGTGCAGGCCGACTGGTCCGAAACACAAACCCAAGGATCCGCTATCCCGGCCTCGACTGGCTCCCCATCTTCTACTCCCTCTACTTCCACGGCCGCCCCTCGCTCCCAGGTGCCGGTGGCTGCGGGTGGCGGAACCGTGAGTAGAAAGATGGGGATAGCGTCCTTCGTTATTGCGATAGCGGGATCAGCGGTTGCATTGCTGGCGTTGATCCTAGCGATCATAGGTCTGGTTGGTGGACCATCCCGACACTCCGGGGGCGACCAGGGTCCGCGCGGCTTGAACACTGAAGATTCCTACTCCTTCGAAATGGATAGCAACTCTGGGTTCGGTGAGAGACGCGGAGAAGGAAGAGGCGGCAGCGGTGACCGTGGAGCGCGCTCGACCTTTGGTGACTCCCTCGGAGACTAGGAACGCGGAACGCCAGGAGATACATCAGGGACGCGCCGCGGCAGCGTGGAAGATGGTGTCTCCCAGCAATCCGGTGAGGACCGCGTCTAACGGCAAAGCCCCTGGGATCCTAAGGGCGCTTCTGTAAGAGTCACAACAAGATGGACTGTGGGCAGGTTAGTTGGCTCGCAGGGGCTTCGTTGACGCTCTCAAAGCCCTCCACCGTGAGGTCCCAAACGTTAGATCGCCGTTATCGCTCTAGATCGCCGTTGTTGCACAGCTATAGCGGCGACCCAAGACGATAGCGGCGATCTAACGTCCGCGGGAGGCGCGCAGAGACCAAAGAAGACCGTGAAGGGACCCCGAAACGACCCTGAAACGACCCTGAAACGGCCCCGTGGCGCCCACTCAGCGCTCGTTCGCAACAGAATCCGCGCCGTTTGGCTGCGCGCGGTCGGCACCAACACCGGCCACAGACACCGGCCACCAGCACCCGCCACAAACACCGGCCACCGACACCGGCCACCAGCATCCGCCACAAACACCGGCCACCAGCACCCGCCACAAACACCGGCCACCGACACCGCGCAAAGCCCGTGGGCGCTAAGGCAAC
>CAYFOT010000007.1:0-24694 GCA_964344825.1 uncultured Actinomyces sp. | reverse complement strand
CCGCCACAAACACCGGCCACCGACACCGCGCAAAGCCCGTGGGCGCTAAGGCAACCGGGTGGAGTGCCCCGGACTTGGCGACTTAGGCAGCCGCAGGACAAACGTTGTTCCGCTGGGGCCCGTCTCCTCTACCGCAACGCTGCCGCCAAACCTGGCCGCAATATCTTGCACCAGCGATAAGCCAAGACCGAAACCTCTCCTTTGGGACCTACCGCGGGAGAAGCGCTCAAACACTTCGTCCCGGTTGGCACCCTCTATGCCGCCACCTTGGTCTTTCACACGGACAAACACTTCCTGAGCCCTGCACTCAAACGTCACCGCGACAGTGGACCCATCGGGTGAGTGGCCTATCGCGTTGTCCAAGAGAAGCACAACTGCCCGCGTCAAAGCCATCGGTGCAACATCCGCCGTGCAGGTGCCCGGCCCGGGCTGGTCTATGCGGCGCGAGTACACTGACACGCCTGCGGACTGAGCTTGTGGGGCGGTGAGGAGCACCGCCTCATTTACGCAGTCTTCCACGCTGGTGCTCAGGATCTCCCGTTCCCCGCCCTCGCTACTCTGAGCCGCCAGTAGCAGGTCATCAACGATTTGCTGCATTGTTTGGGTGTCACGGCGGGCCAAAGTAAGCGCATCCTCCACGTCTCCGCCGGTGCGGAGGCGGTGCTCAGCCAACTGAACATGTGCATCCAAAGTGGTCAGAGGCGTGCGCAGCTCATGGCTTGCGTCGGCCACAAAGTTCTGCTGAGTCCGCAACGCCTTGGCTAGGGGCTCAGTAGACCTTCGGGCAGCAAGCCACGCGATGAGCGCCAGAAGCACGATCCCCGCAAGTGCCAGGAGGAGCATGAGCGGCAGGATATCCCCAACGTCGACCACTTTGGTATCCCAACGTGTGGGCCCGCCGCGAGGCCCACGTGTTCCGCGTCTATCGCCCAGCCCTTCTTCACGAGACTGCGTGAGCATAAATAGAGACACCACCACCGCGATAGCAGTCACTATCAACGCACTGGCGACGCCCACGGCCACACCGACCCGACGTGCCGCAGCCTTAACTTGGAGCCGATCAGAGTCGCGCGGTTCCGCGCCCCGTGCGCGTGTCACGCCCCGTCTCCCAGTCGGTATCCACGTCCTCGCACCGTTTCTATGAGCGAGGGCGTTGACTTCGCGCGCAAGTAGTGGACGTACGTGTCAACCGCGGAGCGCGACTCTCCGCCGGTAAACGCCGCGGAGAGGATTTCTTCACGGGAATACACGTGGTTGGGGCTACTTGCCAGTAAACCGAGCAGGCGGTTTTCCTGTTCAGTCAAAGTGGTCCGCAGCCCCGAAGGGTCGAAGAGAGTCTGGGACTGGGGGATGTACAACCACTCTCCGACGCTCACCCGTTCCCCATGGGCACGAAAATCTCGGAGTTGGGCGCGTAGCCGCGCAAGCAACTCCTCGAAGTCAAATGGCTTCACAACGTAGTCGTTGGCGCCCGCGTCCAAGCCCTCCACGCGGTCATGAACGGTTCCCAGTGCAGTGAGAAGAATGATTGGCGTCCGGATGTGGGCTGTGCGAAGCGCCCCAATAAGCTCTGTCCCGCTCATGCCGGGAAGGCGCCTATCTATGACCATTGCGTCATAGGGATGTTTCAGTGCTAGGTCCAGTCCGGCTTCCCCCGTTTCTGCATGGTCCACGCGGTAAAACTCACCGAGCACTTCGACGGCTACTTGCGCAATTGGAACCTCGTCCTCGACATAGAGAATTCGAGGACGAGGTTCGGGGAGGGCTGCTGGGCCTGACACGTAACCGTGGATCTCCTTATTTCCAGTCAGCGACAGAGTGGACGAACTCAATAACTTCCCGGTCGAACACGTCATCGGAGTGGTGGTTGTTGATCCACTGGCGGAAGTTGCCACCGGCCACCTCATCCAAGGCGGCGCGGCACTCTTCAGGGTTCGTCACAGCCTCAAACAACATCTGTTCTGCCTCCGCCTTGCTGGCGTAAAGGAACGGGTAGTTCTCTGGCAGTAGCGACCTGGCCCATTCCTCATCGGGGAACACACCGATGACGCCCGCGCCCAACTCTTCAACGTAGGAAAGGCCGTAGGACTCTTCCGACGCGGTTGCAAGGAACGCGGTGGTCTTCGATAGCGACTCCCAGTAGGTGCTTCGCGTGGAAGTCAAAGGCCCAACCCACACCCAGGGGATGCGGGAGAACTTCATTGCCTTGTCGCTGATGAGGCTCTTTTCCTCCAGCCGCATCTCCACTTCCAATGGGGCGCGCTTATGGACGCGGTCGACGATCTCAAGGAACAGGTCGGGCCTCTTCACGGGAGACAGGTAGATGGCGGGGTACCGGACGATCGGCACATCTGACGCGACGCGCTCTTGGACGTGATCCAGGCGGAAGCCCAGGTTCACCCATCCCAGCCTCAGCTTCTGCGCCACGGGGGCCACCGTCTGCCTCCGCACCAGTTCACGGATCTCAGACGCAGTGCGTTCAGAGTTCGCAAACGTTGGGAACAGCGCACATGACAGCGCCACCGCCGCGGACTGCTCCAAGTGATCCAGATGCGAAACGGGCCACCACACGAAGTTCATAATCCGAACTTCATCCCCACCGGAAGACAGATACACGCGGTTCCACACGGCCGGAGAGTCGACGACATCCATGTTGATCAAGAGGGTGTCCGCCGGGTCAATGAAGTCCAGCGGCACCACGTCAAACCCGTCGCACTGGCGAAACTCAGGTCCAATCACCTGCGCCCCCGGGAACAGACGGAGGAAACGTCGAACCAGGGTTGCCCCGGCGTCGAATCCTGCTACCCGCCCGTCCTCGGTAATCTCCGTGTGGTCTCTTTTGATTGCTATTCTCATTGCCCCACTCCGTTCTTTACTGTGGACGCCTTCGTCCGGATCACGCCGTAGCCGTCTTGGTCTCGCGGCTACCTGCCTCTGGAAGGGGCGCTTCGGCCTCTTCGCCGTTTACCTCATCAGTATCCTCTAATGAGCCGCCCTGGATGCGCATACCGTAGAAAGAACGGTAAATAAACGCGTTTGCGATCAAGAAGAAGACGGCCGCGAGGACGTGCACCAGCACCCCGTTGCCCTGGTTGGTTAGGCTGACAGCCAGCTCCACAGCCAGAAGACCAAACAGAGTCGTGAACTTGATGATCGGGTTCAACGCCACCGAAGAGGTGTCCTTGTAGGGGTCTCCGACTGTGTCACCCACGATCGTCGCGTCGTGTAGCGCGGTTCCTTTGGCGTGCAGGTCGGTTTCCACAACCTTCTTCGCGTTATCCCAAGCGCCACCCGCGTTGGCCATGAAGATCGCCTGGTAGAGGCCGAACACCGCGATTGAGATCAGGTACCCGATGAACAGGAACGGCTCCACGAACGCGAACGACAAGGTGATGAAGAATACCGCCAAGAAAATGTTGAGCATCCCTTGCTGCGCGTACTGGGTACAGATTTCCACGACTTTGGTTGAATCCTCAGCGGAGGCCTTCTTGGACGTCTTATCCAGCTTGATCTTCGACTTGATGAACTCAACCGCACGGTAAGCGCCGGTTGTGACGGCCTGGATGGAGGCGCCGGAGAACCAGTAGATGACCGCACCACCCAAGATGAAGCCCAACAAGAAGGGCGCGTGCATGATAGACAGGTTCTCCAAGTTGTCGATCAAGCCATTGGTTAGACCAATGATGATGGAGAAGATCATCGTTGTTGCGCCAACCACCGCGGTCCCAATCAACACCGGCTTCGCGGTTGCCTTGAATGTGTTTCCAGCGCCATCGTTCTCCTCCAGCATGAGTTTTGCGCGGGACCATTCAGGCTTGAATCCGTAGTCCTTCTCGATTTCCTTGTCGATTCCAGGAATCTGCTCAATTTGCGACAGCTCGAAGACAGACTGTGCATTGTCGGTCACCGGTCCGTAGGAGTCGACCGCGATGGTCACGGGCCCCATCCCCAAGAAGCCGAAGGCAACCAAACCGAACGCGAAGACCGCAGGTGCCTGCATGAAGTCACCCAGCCCCATTCCTGAGACCACGAACGAAACCGACATGAGGCCAACAATCGCGATGCCCAGCCAGTACGCGGAGAAGTTGCCAGCGACAAGTCCGGACAGGATATTCAGAGAAGCCCCGCCCTCCTTTGAGCTCTTCACCGTTTCCCGGACATGGCGCGAGGACGTTGACGTAAACGTCTTCACCAGCTCCGGAATCAGTGCGCCCGCAAGCGTGCCACACGTGATGATCGCAGCCAGTTTCCAGCCCAGTCCGTCGTGAGTGTTGCCAAGGATTAGGCCCGTGGTTCCAAACGTGATTGCAATGCAGATGATGGACGTGATCCACACCAGGGAGGTGAGAGGCGCTTCGAAGTCCATGATCTTGGCGTTCTTGTATTTCGCGTTCGTGATGGTCGCGTTGATCCAGTAGGCGATACCTGAGGCGACAAGCATTGCCGCGCGAACCACGAAAATCCACACGAGGAGCGTGGCCTGCATCGCCTGGTCCGGAACCGCCAGAACGATGAAGGTGACGAGGGCGACGCCGGTCACGCCGTACGTCTCAAACCCGTCCGCGGATGGGCCAACGGAGTCACCAGCGTTGTCGCCTACACAGTCTGCGATGACGCCTGGGTTGCGCGGATCGTCCTCGTCAATCTTGAACACGATCTTCATTAGGTCGGAACCGATGTCCGCGATCTTCGTGAATATACCGCCCGCGATGCGCAGTGCGGACGCGCCCAGGGACTCACCTATCGCGAAGCCGATGAAGCAAGCGCCGCCGATCTCCGGAGGGAGCAGCAGAAGGATGATGAGCATCATGAACAGCTCAAGGGAGATCAGCACCATTCCGATCGACATGCCAGCCGACATGGGGATTTTGTGCAGCGGAAGCGGCTTGCCCTTCAGGGACGCAAACGCCATACGGGAGTTCGCGAACGTGTTCACGCGGATTCCGAACCATGCGACAGCGTAGGAGCCGGCCATGCCAAGCAGGGAGAACGCGACAATGATGAGCGTGCGCCCCCAGGAGAAATGGGTGAGGAACTTGTAGTACACGACCACGACTGCGGTAATGAAGACCCAGAGGACCATGAGGAACCGTCCCTGCTTCAGCAGGTATGCGCGACACGTCGTGTAGATAAGTTCGGAGATTTCCAGCATCGACTTGTGGACGGGCAGGTTACGCAAGGACGCGTAGGACATGATCCCGAAGCCGAAGCCCAGTAGACAGATGGCGAGGGCGAACCAAAGTAGCGTCGTACCGCTGGTACCCATCCATACGGTGGCTTGGCTCAGGTCCGGTAGGGCGAGGGCGGCTTCCCCTCCGTGGACTTCGCCAGCTCCGCCAGAGGTGGCGTCGGCGCCGCTGGCGCACCCGCTTAGCAGGCCGAAGCCGAGTATCGCTGCGATCACCCCCACCGCTGTTCGTACTGTGTTTCGTGGTCTCACACCGGTGCGCGGTGAAGGAGTGCGCATTTCATCTCCATCGATCAGCCTGAACGTGACCCATTTGGGCCCAGTTAATGATAGGTGGACCACAGTCAGAACAAAATTCCCGGAGCACGCGAAGGTATGAAAATATGTGCGGCAGCGTCGTGAGCTTGCGCTTGAACTAAGTCAAAGGGGCGAAGGTCCCGGAATGGCAGTTAGCGGCTACGCCGCTGGTAGACGGTGACTCTCCACCGGGCGTCGCCCGAGTGCTCTCTCCACGTCGGGTCTTCGCTGACGATCTCCCATTCATCCGCGTCGATGGCGGGCGCGTAGACCAGTCTGGTACCCGGCTCCGGCGCGACTTCCAGGTCGAGGTCGGTCACGACCAGACGATCCACCATGTCCATAGTGGCCGCGTATACGTGCGCTCCGCCGATCACACAGACTGTGTGGGCGTTGGTTTCCTGCGCTACCTGCTCCGCCACAAAGAAGGCTTGATCCAGGCTGTGCGCGACGATGACGCCTTCGGGTGAGTAGCCCTCATTGGTCGTGAGGACAATGTTGGTGCGCCCTGGGAGAGGCCTTCCGAGCGCTTCGAAAGACGCTCTGCCCATGATGAGGGGGCACCCCATGGTCTGTTCTTTGAAGAACGCGAAATCCCCGGGGACGCGCCAGAGCATTCGGTGTCCGTCGCCCAGCACACCGTTTACATCCTGGGCCCATATGGACGCGCGAATGGTGCGCTCCGTCCCTTGCCTGCGCGCACCGGATCCGTCCATTAGACAGCTACCTTCGCTGCGATGGGTGGATGGTGAACGTAGTCTTCCAGCCCCACGTCCTCGATCTCATAGGAGAATATGTCGCGCGCTTTCTTCAACTTGAGGCTTGGGAACGCATACGGTTCGCGTCCAAGCTGCAGTTTCACTTGATCCACATGATTGAGGTAGATGTGGACGTCGCCGCCGGTCCAAATAAAGTCGCCGACGTCAAGGCCGGTTTGCTGGGCCAGCATGTGGGTGAGCAGGGAGTACGAGGTGATGTTGAAAGGCACGCCAAGGAACATATCCGCGCTGCGCTGGTAGAGCTGCAGGCTGAGTTTTCCATCTGCCACGTAAACCTGGAAGAAGGCGTGACACGGTGCAAGCGCCATGTCTGGCAGCTGCCCCACATTCCACGCCGAAACGATCATGCGTCTGGATGAGGGGTCTTCTTTGATCGTGTCGACCAGTTCCTGGATCTGGTCAATCCCGTTTCCGTCGGCGCCCGGCCAACTACGCCACTGGACGCCGTAAATGGGACCCAACTCTCCGTCCTCGTCCGCCCACTCATTCCATATGCGGATACCGTTTTCCTGAAGCCAACCGACGTTGGATTCGCCGCGTAGGAACCAGAGGAGCTCACCGACTACGGACTTCAGATGTATGCGCTTAGTCGTGATGACAGGCAGACCCTGTGATAGGTCATACCGCAGTTGGCGCCCGAAAACACTGAGCGTCCCCGTACCCGTTCGGTCCTCTTTCACGGTCCCTTCGGCCAGCACCGACGCCAGCAGGTCTTCGTACTGGCGATCGGGGGTGACGGGGGTATCCGTCCCGGTCAAACTTCCGTCCCGTCGACGCTCAGGTGGGTTTCTGCGGACCTCTTCACCGTCGTGCTGATTGTGCAGTACCGGTCTACTGCGCGCGCGACGCGCTGAAGCAAGCGCTCCCGGTCTTCGGGGTACAAACCAGACAGGTCGGGGCTTAACTCAACGTCGAAGGAAGTGAAGCGGTCCTCTTCCTTCACGTACTTACCGACGATGGAACCGGTTATCTCAAAATCATCACCAAGTGCGCGCGCAAAGCGAGACTCCGCAGAGAGCGCATTGCACCCTAGGATCGCCAGCCTGAGGAGGTCTCCGGGGCTGAACTCTCCGGGGCCGTAGCCAATCACCAGTTCGCTTCCGCGCTCATTCTTTGCGTTGTAGCGGCGTTCACCCGCCCGCTCAATCGTAAATCCAGGCTGCTCATGCAGGTTTTTCGGCATTGCTGTTCCCCCGTCTATCTCTATTCGGATGAGGGTACGCTTCGGCTGCGCACCCCCATCTCTACGCCTAGTTGGCTGCGATCCAATCTGTCGCGGCCTTAACGTCGGCTTGTACTAGTTGTGGTGCAAAACCCAGTGCTTGTTTCTCAAGTTTCGCACCCAGGAATGGGATGTTGATTTTTATCTCACCATCCATCTTCACATCGGTGGTGCCCGAGGCGTTTTGCGTCAAAGTGATGCTGGCCAGCAGGTGCGCAGGCACCCCTTTGCCTTGAGCCTTGAACGAGCCCTTGATCTCCACCGGGTTCACCAGGTTCCACTCCTCGTTAATCACGAAGGAGGCACCGCCCTTCAAGAATCTCTGTGCGGCTGCCGGAATCATGGCTGGTGGCACGTCACCGGCGGTTGTAGTGTGAATCGACTTATCCGTGGCCTGGATTGTGACCGTCGGATCTGGGATCTGCAGGTTTGCGTTGCGGCTGTTCACGAACGCCTGATCCGACAGCATCTTCCAGACCTTGGAGACTGGAGCGTCGTACTTGTATGACTCTTGAAACCTCATCGTCTGCCCTCCTGGCATCATGCTTCTTCTGAATTTGCGCACCCACTGTGCGATCCATAGGTCGATCTTAGGCGTAATCGGCCTCGGTGGCGCGGGTAGGCTGGGGCAATGCGAAATACCCAGGAGCTAATCCAAGCCGCAGATGCCGAAGAATTGTCGGCGTCCGACTTTGGTTGGATTGAGATGTTGAAAGGCGGATGGCAGACGCTAGCCGACCTCGCGTCCGCGGACCTTGTCCTCTGGCTCCCCACAAGGGATGGTCGTTTCGTGGCTGTCGCAATGTGCCGTCCCGCCACTTCTACCACTGTTCACGTCGACGACGTGATCGGCCTGTACGCATCGGGACCGCGCGCCTTGCAGCTGCGCGAAGCCATGGAGACTCAACGGATCGTGGAGAACTCGAATGCGCAATGGGCCGGTTTGTACTCCGTGGAGATTCAGTGTGTGCCCGTCGTACATGACGGGCACTGTTTCGCGGTGATTAGTGCGGAGAAGAATCTTGCGGCGCCAAGCCGACGCGCGACGGATGAGGGCTGGTTCCAGGACGTTGCCGACGCACTTTTCAACATGGTTGCGACGGGGGAGTACCCATTCCCGGACTCGGCCGGATCGACAGGGCACGGCGCCCCCCGCGTCACGGACGGTCCTATACTTATCGACCCCGACGGGCGCGTCCAGGAAATAACGCCTAACGCCAATTCTGCGATGAAGCGACTAGGGATCTCGGAGTCTCTCTACGGGCGGATCCTGATTGAAGAGTTGACAAGCGTCCTGCGCGGGGAGCAGCGGATTGAGGAGGCTCTGTCCGTGGTTGCAATGGGCAGGGCACCCTGGCGTGCTGATGTGGAAGCACGCGGCTGCACAGTCTCAATCCGGGCAATCCCACTCACGGATCAAGGTAAGCGTCTTGGGGCGGTGTTGTTGACGCGCGACATCTCCGACCAGAGGCGCTATGAGCAGCAGCTGATGACGAAGGACGTGACGATCCGGGAGATCCACCACCGGGTGAAGAACAACCTCCAGACCGTGTCAGCATTGCTGCGCATTCAGGAACGGAGATCCAACTCAGAGGACGTGCAGGACGCGTTACGTGAGGCTGGCAGACGCGTTGAGTCCATCGCCGCCGTCCATGAGGCACTGTCTCAGAACGCTGATGAGATTGTGAACTTCGATGAGGTTTCCACGCACATCCTCCAAATGGCCATAAAAGTGGCGTCTGCCGGTCCGGAAGCAAAGCTTGAGGTTAGTGGAGAGTTCGGAATGATCTCCGCAGATCAGGCGTCGGCGCTCGCGACGGTGCTGGCGGAGCTGGTCGCCAATTCCGTTGAACACGGGTATCCGGGCCGTTCAGGGACGGTGTGGGTGAAGGCCCGCCGTGACGGTGATGAGCTGGAGATCCGCGTTGAGGACGAGGGCGAAGGGGTAGGTGACGGTAACTTGGTCCGCGGGTTGGGGACCCAGATCGTTCAGGTGATGGTTGCGGGAGAGTTGGGTGGCAGCATCGAATGGCGCCCACGCGCCGGCGGCGGGACAGTCGCCACGATCCGCATGACCCCTGACAACTGACCTGCTGGGCCTCGCCGTGGTTCGCACTGGCGCATAGCTGCGCAGGATGAAAAACGCACCTTCTTGAAGTGTGGGATTGGTCTAACAAGCATGACCAACATCCCAGAGGTGATGGTTTGCACAGCACTTTCGTGTCCGTTTGCAACACAAAGTGCTTGCCGGGTAGGCGAATGTCCCACAAACTAGACCTGTTGAAGCAAAGGCGCCGTCGGCACTTTTGTGTTCGCGGCACTACCAAGGAGCCATATAGATGGACTGGCGCAGTCGAGCCGCGTGTTTAAGTGTTGACCCGGAACTGTTTTTCCCGATCGGTAACACTGGTCCTGCGGTCACGCAGGTTGCTGAGGCAAAGCGTGTTTGTGCGATATGCACCGTCCGGGAGGTCTGCCTCCAATGGTCAATGGAGAATCACCAGGACTCCGGCGTTTGGGGCGGCATGAGTGAAGAAGAACGCCGTTCTTTGAAGCGTCGCGCTGCCCGCGCAAGGCGTGCATCCCAGTAATCTCCATTGCATCGCGCTCTCCGCGGGGTGAACTGGGCCTAGCGCCGTCAAGCTGCCTGTTCCAGCGCGACGGAGCCCGCGTTACGAACCGCGGCCATGACTTCATCCTTGTTAAGGAACTGAACTTCTCTTCGACCAGTGAGCACTGCAGACCCTGTCGGTAAAGGGAAAGACGCTTGAAGCCAAACGCCGTCGGCAGGAAACTTCGCCGCAAGTAGGCGAAGGACCTCCCTTGGGGCTTCTAGGGCCAAGATAGGTTTGGTTTCCGTTGTCAGGCGTGGCCACGAATCCGCGCCCATCAGCGTGTAGCGCCCTGTTGCCCGCAGGGCGTGCAAGGCATCTGCCAGCGGTGTGCTGCAAATCGGCGGCTCCAGTACGACAGTCCCCGGCTCAAGAACGGGGGTGGGCTTTACGCGTGCCCTCCGACGTGCGGGTGTTCTGACCGGCGCACTTCCCGGAGGAGGCGGCGGTGGCGGCGGCGCTGGAAGCGCAATCTGCGCCCAGACGGTGGCTTCAGGCAGCATTCCCGTAACAAGGACCCTTCCCCACACGGGTGACACAAACTGCTCCAAATCCATTGGTCGTGTCACAGGGGTCCCGCTGGAACCCGGCACCAGTGTCGGCAGGACAGGGGAGAGCGCCGCCCCCAACAGTGATTGGCGGGCAGGCAAGCGCAGAATCGTCACTTGTGGTCCGTTCAGATCGGGCCGCGGTTTGACGTCTGTCACCACTACGCGCACAGGCCCGTCCGGCCTTGTGAGGCGCCGCCATAGCTCCGATACCTGCTCCACGCCGCCTGCTGATTCTAAGCGCGCAAGTAGTTTGGACAGCCCGCGGACCACCACGACCTGCGCGTCCAACTGGTTGGCCGCAATCTTTGCCAGGGCGCGCGCAGCACCTCCCAAGTCCGCACTGGGTATAACCGTGATTTCCCAGTCTTCCAATGTCCCGATCTGCTGGTCGGCGACGAAGCCGAGGGGTTCATCCCCGATCCACACGGTGCTTGCGGGCTGAACCCAGTGAAGCGCCATTTGCGCCAACTCTTGTTCGTGACTCACTGGACCGTAAATCCCGACGGACTGCAGCCCATCGCGCAGCTCCTGGGCATCACCGCCGCCGGTGGGCTCAAACAGACCGAGGACCCCCGGTTGGTTCTGCAAACGTTCCGGCAAGGCAGCGGGTATCACCCATCCGCCTTGCGCCTCAGGATCTCCAACGGCCTGCGCTACTAGGGACTGCCAAGCCAGAGTGATCGCTTCCACCCATTCTTCCGCCTGGTCCGCCAGCGCGCATTGAGCCACCGTTGTCCCAACGATTGCACGCCCCGGGATCCGCGGAAGCTCCGCCGCAGCGCTGTCGCCAAGGACTTCGATAGAGTCCCTGTCTTCCGTGCAGCGCAACGCCACTCTCAAATCCAAAGTCGAACGCAGTGTCGGCGTAACTGCGCCGCTTGGTCGCTGGGACGCCAGAACCAAATGGAACCCCAGGGACCGTCCCTGTGCGGCCAGTTTCGTGAGTCGGTCCATGAGGTCCGGATGGGCCTCCGACAGAACCTGGAACTCATCAACCACAACTACCAGGCGAGGCCCCACTAGGTGGGAGGCGGTTTGGTGGAGATCGCGAGCCTCGTCCCAAGAACGGGCCCCGATCTCTGCCATAGCCCGCTTGCGTCTTTGTAGCGCGCCGTCAAGTGCACGCAGCAGCCATGCAACGCGGGGTCCGTCGAGGTCGGATATGCAGTGCTCAACGTGAGGCAGACCAGACAGATGCGACAGCCCGGCACCTCCCTTAAAGTCGATTAGCGCGAACCGCAGATCATCGGGGGTGTTGGAGTGGGCCAGGGAGAGGATCAGAGTGGAGAGGAACTCTGATTTCCCCGATCCGGTCCCTCCTACGATGAGGGCGTGGGGCCCATCAGCAGTTAGGTTGACCTCCATCAGCCCTTCCTCCGTGATGCCGACGGGCGCGATGAGGTCACCGGCCGACGTCATGGGGCCGCTAACAGGTACAACTTTTTCGGCACGGTGCGCGGCAAGGTTGGGATGCGCTGGCGCACGAGCAGCGCCTGCTCCACCCGAGCGCCATGACTTCGCCAGCAGCTCCGCATCCGGAGCGCCCAGCAGGTCGGTGAGGCGCACCAGTGTCGGCAGGCCACTATCGGCAGCCAACACTCCGCGCATCTGCTGCGACCAAGACTTGGACCCTACTTCCTGAGCTCCCACGACTAGGGAAGTGGTGGTAGGAACTTCCGACAAATCTGAAAACAAGCCCACATCCAAGTCCACACCCAAGACCCAAGCCTGCGCGCGGATCCATTGCTGGTGACCTTCCCCTCTGCCCACCACCGCGACCGCGCTGGAACCGATGTCTTGGATTTTCTGTTTCCGGCTGGACCCGGGACGTTCTAGGATGAGCAACTGGTCTGTGCTTTCCCCGGTGCCAGACTGGTTCGCCGCACTTGGAACAGGCGCTCCTCTGTTGGCAACCGTTAGGAGGAGACGGGCCTCATCCCATTTCTTCCCCATCCGCCGCCATACGTACGCGCCCAGGCCAACCGTCACCAGCAAAACCGCACCGATCCAGGGGATGGCAGGACGCGGCGCAAGCCGCAGGACAAACAGCACCATGAAAAGCGGCATCAACCAGCGCAATGCCGCAAAGCGGTTCGACGAGGGCGCCTTCTGTCGCGCCCCCGGCCACGCCAACCTCTGCGGCCGACCCCGAACTTCCCAGGTGTTGGTGCCAATCCGCAGGCGCGCGTGGCGGGTCAGCCTGCGGGGCCTTCCGGAACGAGGACGGAAATACGCCATGCCCGCACGCCGCCCATTCGTCTCCAAGACTCCAGCTTCGCGCGAGCAGTAGGGGTCGCAAATACCAAAACGTCCTCGCCCCACCACCACGTTGTCCTCAACCGGGACTACGCACCCCAGGTCGGGGCCGCGGACGCATGCTAGGTGAAGGTCCGTCTTGAGAGCTCTGTGAGCGGGCAGGGTATCCATGGGTTCAGCATGGGGGACCCGTGTGGTTTGTGCTCGTAAGATTGCGTCCGCCTGTGGATTGCGCCAGAGCCACGACACGCTCCGCCAACCCGATGAGCCCGACCTGTGGAAAAGCACCGGGCCGCGCAATCGGAAGTTTGGAACAATGGGGCCATGAATATGGATGAAGCGCGCAGCCGCTGGCAGGAACTGGTCGACGCGATCAATGACGCCAGGGTGCGTTACTACGACCAGGATCAACCCACCATCGCCGATGGCGACTACGACGCGCTTTACCGGGAGTTGGAGGAGTTGGAGGCGCGCTATCCGGCGCTCGCCACCCCCGATTCTCCAACCGCGACCGTCGGTGGCAGCCCCCAGGTGGCGTTCGCGCCGGTGGCACACGCAACTCAGATGGCATCTCTTGAAGACGTGTTCTCCTATGAGGAGTTGGGTGCGTGGATCAAGCGGGTTGAGGGGCGCTGGACCGAAGAGCGCATCTCCATGACCGCGGAGGTCAAGGTGGACGGGTTGGCGGTCAACCTTCACTATGAGAATGGCCTGCTAACTCAGGCGGCGACCAGGGGTGACGGCTTCGTAGGTGAGGACGTAACGGCCAACGTGCGCACCATTGCGTCAATTCCGCTTCGCCTCCTTGGGGATACTCATCCCCGTGTAATTGACGTACGTGGGGAAGTGTATTTCCGCGTGGCTGACTTTGAGCGGGTCAATGAGGAAAGACTGGCGGCGGGGGAGCGGACGTTTGTGAACCCTCGCAATGCGGCTGCGGGGTCTTTGCGCAGGAAAGATGCGGAACAGACGGCGCGTCTGCCGCTTTCTTTCGTGGCCCACGGGATCGGCCAAGTGATGTGGGAGGATGCGGGGCAGCCGGGGGACAGTGGCAAACTGGGGGACGCAGGGGAGCCCGATCTCGACACGCAGGAAAAGTGGTATGCACAGCTCCACGACTGGGGCATTCCGGTTGGCAAACACACGCAGATCATCGACTCATCTGCCGCAGCCATCGGTGTGATTGAGGAGTTCGGGGAGAAGCGGCACGCGTTTGAGCATGAAATCGACGGCGTCGTCTTCAAGGTGAACGATCTGTGGCGTCAGAGGCAAATGGGTTCCACCTCGCGCACCCCACGCTGGGCTGTTGCGTACAAATACCCGCCGGAAGAGGCATTCACCAGGCTCCTAGACATCCAAGTTCAGGTCGGGCGAACCGGGCGAGTAACCCCATTCGCGATCTTCCAGAAGGTGTTGGTTGCCGGCTCCCACCTCCAGCACGCGACCCTCCATAACGGTCCGGAAATCAAACGCAAGGGGATCCTCATCGGTGACCTGATCGTGGTGCGCAAGGCAGGCGACGTCATTCCGGAGGTTGTCGGTCCAGTGATGGCAGATCGGGACGGCAGTGAGCGTGCCTTTACCATGCCCACTCACTGCCCCTCATGTGGGACGCTACTGGCACCCGCGAAAGAGGGCGATGTCGACCTGCGGTGCCCCAACGCCGCGGGCTGTCCCGCGCAGATCACGGAGCGGCTCATTCACCTGGGTTCGCGTGGCGCCCTCGACGTTCAGGGCTTAGGCGCTGAGGCTGCGGTGGCGCTCACCCAGCCGGAAATGGGGCGCCAGACGGTCGCGACCGCCCTCGTCGGCGGGAACAAGGTGTTCCTGGAGGACGGCACCGCCCTCGAACTGAGCCGCGACGAAACGCGCACCCATGGCGAACTTTTTGAGGACGCGGAGGCGCTTCTGCCGCCCGCCCAACTGCCGACGCTGCACTCTTCGAAGGAGATTTTCAATCTAGGCGAGGGCGATGTGAAAGACATTTTCGTCTGGCGTCCCGTGCGCAAGGAGGGGCGCGCGACGGGGGATTACCAGCAGACACGGTTCTTCTGGACGTCGGCCTGGTCGAAGAAAACGTCGACGAAAGCCGGCCAGAAAATCACACGCATGGAGCCCGCCGTGTCGAAGCCGCGGAAGAACTTGAAGGAGATGCTCGGCCAACTAGAGGGCGCGAAGGACCAGCCGTTGTGGCGGTTCCTAGTTGCGCTTTCCATTCGCCACGTGGGGCCCACAGCCGCGCAGGCGCTGGCCGCAAAATACGGTTCCATTGAGGCGATCGCGGCGGCAGACGTGGACGACCTCGCACAGACGGAGGGCGTCGGCGGCGTGATTGCGCAGTCCGTTTACGACTGGCTTCGCGTTGGGTGGCACCAGGAGATCATCGATGCGTGGCAGCAAGCGGGCGCGCCACTGGCGGATGAGGGGGAGGGCGAGGACGTTCCGCAAACCCTTTCCGGTCTCTCCATCGTAATCTCCGGCGCTATGCCGGGTCACGACAGGGAAAGCGCGAAGGCGGCGGTCATTGCACGTGGGGGGAAGGCGACGTCTTCGGTCTCCAAGCGCACGGATCTGGTCGTTGCGGGCCCGGGCGCCGGATCGAAGGTGTCGAAGGCGGAGGCGTTGGGTGTGCCCG
This sequence comes from uncultured Actinomyces sp., assembly GCA_964344825.1. Lineage (GTDB taxonomy): Bacteria > Actinomycetota > Actinomycetes > Actinomycetales > Actinomycetaceae > Scrofimicrobium. Next base: position 9,154 of record CAYFOT010000007.1, on the reverse strand, counting down.
TCATTTCCCAAGACCTGTTCGACACGCTGCTGCGTGAAGGGTTCGATGCAGTCGTCACACCACAAAGCTAAACGGCTGCACCAGCTTCTCTAGGATCCGCGTAAGAAGGGTGCGGTTCTCCCACTCTTCCAACGTCAGTTTGCGTGCGGTCGTAAGGTCATTTTCAAAAATGTGCTCCAACTGCTCCGCAAACTCTTCGGAGTCGATCCGGACCGTCACCTCAAAGTTGCCCATCATGGACAGGCGGTCGACATTTGCGGTCCCCACGATGGAACGGTAACCATCTGCGATGACGGTTTTGGCGTGGATCATGGCGTGCTTGTAAAGCCAGATTTCCACGCCTTCTTTCAGGAGCTGGCCGTAGAAAGGACGCGCCACCCAGTCGGCTAAAATATGGTTCGAATACTCCGGGATCAACACGCGCACTTGGACTCCGCGGCGCTCCGCAAGGATCAGTTCCCTCAGAATCTCATTGTCCGGCACGAAATACGCTGTCGTTAACTCAATGCTCTTACCTGCCCTGCGGAACGCATCCAAATACTGCTGACGCACCGGGAACAAGAGGTGGGAGGGCAGATTGAACGCCACATCAATCTGGTCATTCCAAGGCAGCTGCTCACCTTCTTGCAAGCGCGGCTGGTTCTTCGCACGGAACGTGTTCCAGAACTCCCGGAAGCCACCGGCCAGTATCTTTACCGCGGGCCCCACTATTTCAATGTGGGTATCGCGCCACTCTTTGCCGAAGTCCTCACCTATGTTGAAGCCGCCAACAAACCCGATTTTGTCGTCCACGACCAGCACCTTCCGGTGGTTTCGCCCCGTGCGCCTGACATCGCCAAGGAGCAGACCCATGCGGACTTCACGAACCCTGTGCACGTAGAGGTGCTCAGTGCGCTTGAAAACCTTCAGTTTCGGACTGGACAGGAATGATCCGAAGCCGTCATAGATGATGAATACGTCCACTCCCCGCTCTGCTGCGCGGACGAGGGCGTCTTTGAACTTCATCCCAATCTCATCTGACCGCCAAACGTAGGTCTCAAAATAAACGTGATCCTGCGCGGCGTCGATCTCCCGGATCATCTCCTCATACAGGCTGCGTCCTTCCGTGTATGCGGAGATCACGTTATTCCCAACATCAATGGGTTTTGGTGCCACAGTTGGGAAACCAGGGTGGCCGCCGGGCACTCTAGACTTGCGCACGCGGTCAATCGCGTAGATCACGCCCACTGCCGCCACCGGCGCAACTACAGCGGTGGTCAGTGCGAATCTTGTGGCTGCTTGGGCTGAGCGCCTCATGGACGAATACTTGGCTCTAAGTGGCAGTCGAGTCGCCTGTGGATCATGGGACATATCCCAAGCCTACGCAATCAGCGGAGTAAGCTGCCGATCATGGCGAAAAATACTGTCACCGAAGCCGAGATCAGCGAACTCGCTGAGTTGGCGTGCATAGCATTATCAGACGCGGAGATTACGCAACTAAGCGAAGACTTGACCGCTATTACGCAGGTCATTGACTCTGTCGCGGCGGCCGTCCCCGGCGACACACCCCAGACGGGTCAGCCCATACCGCTGGCCAACGTGATGCGTCCCGATGTTGCGCAGGGCACCATTGACCGGGATGTCTTGCTGTCCCAGGCCCCCGCTGCGCAGGACGGAATGTTTGAGGTTCCGCGAATTCTGGAGGAAGACTGATGACTGACTGGATGAAGCTGTCCGCCCTCGAAATGGCGCAGGCTCTGGCTGACCAAAAAGTGACCGCGACTGAGCTGGTTACCGCCTCCCTAGACCGCATTGAATCTCTGAATCCTTCCATCAATGCCTTCCTAGAAGTCGATGCGGAAGGTGCACTTGCAACTGCCGCAGAAGTGGACAGGCTACGCGCGGAAGGCGCCGACCTCCATCCGCTTGCGGGCGTGCCGGTGGCGATTAAGGACAACATTGTGACGGAGGGTGTCGTCACGACGGCGGCCTCGAAGATTCTTGAGGGATGGGTTCCGCCCTACGACGCAACTGTGGTTGCGAAGCTCAAGGAGGCGCGCCTTCCGATCGTTGGGAAGACCAACTTGGATGAGTTCGCGATGGGTTCAGCCACGGAGTTTTCCGCGTTCGGACCGACGCGCAACCCGTGGGACCTCGACCGCGCCCCGGGTGGGTCGGGCGGTGGATCTGCCGCGGCGGTTGCGGCTTACATGGTTCCCGTTGCCCTCGGGTCCGACACGGGTGGTTCCGTGCGTCAGCCCGCGATGCTCACCGGAACCGTCGGCGTGAAGCCGACGTACGGGCGTGTGTCGCGTTACGGTGCGATTGCCTTAGCCTCCTCCCTTGACCAGGTTTCCGTTGCCGCCCGCAACGTCGCTGACGCTGCTGCGCTGCAGGACGTGATCGCGGGCCATGACGTGAAGGACGCGACGTCGCTGCCGGAAGAGGCGCCCTCGACCCTAAACGAAGTTGAGTCCCGCGGAGGGAAGAAGTTCGCTGAGGGCCTGCGCGTGGGCGTGATCGACCAGGTCATGGAAGAAAACTATGAGCCCGCGGTTTTGGCAAACTTTGAGCGCACGCTCAAGCAGCTTGAGGACGCGGGTGCGACCGTCACGCGCTTCTCACTGCCTTCCATTCACTACGCGTTCCCGACGTATTACATGGTGTTGCCGGCGGAGGCGTCCTCGAACCTAGCGCGGTTCGACGGGGTGCGGTACGGAAAGCGGTTCATGCCTGAGGGCGTTGAGAGCCCAACGGTCACGGAGATGATGGCCAACACGCGCGACAAGGGATTTGGTCCTGAAGTGAAGAGGCGGATCATCATGGGCACGCGCGTGCTCAGCGCGACCAACTATGATGCGCAGTTCGGGGCGTCTTTGAGGATGCGGACGAAGATCCGTGGGGAGCTGGAGGAGTTGTTCCAGAACGTCGACGTCTACGTGTCGCCGACCGCGTTGGAAACAGCGTTCCCCCTTGGGCTGCCTAGGCCCAACCCGGTGGAGGCATACCTGAACGACGTCGCTACGATCCCGGCGAACCTGGCGGGACTGCCCGCCGCATCGGTGCCCAATGGTGTTGATGAGATTGGTTTGCCCACGGGTATTCAAGTGGTGGCGAACCAGCGGGAAGATGCGTTGCTATACGCGGTGTGCTCAGCGATTGAAGAGCTGGGTGCCGAAGATGTCGTAGCTCCGCGCTATCTTGATGACTACTCCACCCCTGCTACTACGGAAGGCAAGTGATAGCCGTGGCCAAGATGACGTACGAACAGGCCGTGAAGGAATTTGAGCCTGCAATGGGGCTGGAAGTCCACGTTGAACTCAACACGAAGACGAAAGCTTTCGACGCTTCCCCGCAGGAGTTTGGTGCGGAGCCAAACATGTCGGTGAATGAGGTGTCGGTCGGCTTGCCCGGCACGCTGCCTGTGTTCAATGAGCAGATGCTGGAGTCGGCGATCCGGCTTGGGTTGGCGCTGAACTGCAAGATCGCGGAGAACACGTTCTTTGCGCGCAAGCACTACTTCTACCCGGACCTGCCGAAGGCATACCAGATCTCCCAGTCCTCAGCACCGATTGCGTACGACGGACATGTGGATGTGGAACTCTCCGACGGGGAAGTTTTCCGCGTTGAGATTGAGCGCGCACACATGGAAGAAGACGCTGGGAAGCTGAATCACGTCGGTGGGGATGGGGCGCGGATCCACGGGGCCGACTACTCCCTTTGTGATTACAACCGTTCCTCCGTTCCGTTGGTGGAGATCGTCTCGAAGCCGATCCTTGGCACGGGTGAGCGCGCCGCAGAGGTTGCGGCCGCCTACGTCCAGACCCTGCGCGACATTTTCCGCACACTGAACATCTCTGAGGCCCGCATGGAACGCGGCAACATCCGCGCAGACGTGAACGTGTCGTTGCGCCGCAGCGCGGATGACCCGTTGGGGACGCGCACTGAGACGAAGAACGTGAACTCTTTCCGTTCTATTGAACGCGCGGTTCGGTATGAGGTTGCCCGTCAGGCGAACATTCTTGCCGATGGTGGCAGCATTCTCCAGGAGACGCGACACTTCCATGAGGAAGATGGCTCGACCTCTTCCGGGCGTCCAAAGTCCGATGCGGACGACTACCGGTACTTCCCCGACCCCGACCTGCCGCCGCTGACTCCAGATCCCGCGTGGGTGGAGGAGCTGCGTGAGGCACTTCCGGAAATGCCTGCTGCCAAGCGTTCCCGCTTGCAGAAGGAGTGGGGCCTCACCGACATGGAGATGCGGGACGTGGTGTCGTCCGGCGCCCTCGTACTGGTGGAGGACACTGTGAAGGCCGGTACGTCCGCTGCCGCCGCACGCAAGTGGTGGAACGGGGAGCTGGCTAAGTACGCGCGCACGGAGGGCATCTCCTTGGATGAGGTGCCGATTACCCCGGCGCAGGTCGCGGCGCTTCAGAAGCTTGTGGACGATGGGAAACTGACGGACTCCTTGGCGCGCCAGGCGTTGGAAGGCGTGTTGGCGGGGGAGGGAGAACCGGCAGAGGTCGTCGCCCAGCGCGGTCTGGAAGTGGTGTCCGACGAGGGCGCATTGACAGAAGCCATCGACACCGTCATCGCGGCAAACCCGGATGTGGTTGAGAAAATCCGCTCTGGTAAGGTCGCGGCTATAGGCGCCCTTGTCGGCGGGGTTATGAAGGCCACGCGCGGCCAGGCCGACGCCGCGAAGGTACGCGCAATGATTGCGGAGGCCGTGGGGGTCTGACCCAGCTATGGACGTGGTCGGGCGACCCCAACGGGAAACCCGACCACGCTCTGGGGAGCCCAATTCGGGGTGGTGATGGTACGCGCCGATCGCCCTCGAAATGAAAACTATTACTTAGACGACGCACACCGGATCAGGAGAAAACGACATGGCGGTATCGCCCTCATATACGGCTTCCTACAGGCTATTGGTCGACCAGACAAAGACCCGTGTGGCTGACATCGTTGACGTCGCGACACGTGGTGGCGCCAGCATTAAGGGACTGGATGTCGCGGAATCGGATTCGGGCGCGATGGTTCTGGATGTCACGTTCGACCTGCGCGACTCTGAGCACCGGCGCGAAATCAAGCAGCAGCTGGACCGCATGGATGGCGTGTCCGTTTCCAGCATCGCTGACCAGACCTTCCTGGATCACGTCGGCGGGAAGATTGCGGTGACGCCCAAGGCACCCCTTCGGAACCGTGATGATCTTTCTCGGGTGTACACGCCGGGGGTCGCGCGTGTTTGCACGGCGATTCACGACAATCCGTCGAAGGCGCGCCTGCTTACGATGAAGGCGAACACGGTTGCCGTCGTGACGGATGGGACTGCGGTGCTTGGCTTGGGTGACATCGGACCTGAAGCGGCGCTGCCCGTGATGGAGGGTAAGGCCGTTCTGTTCAAGCACTTCGGCGGCGTTGATGCGTGGCCGGTGGTCTTGGACACGAAGGACACCGAAGAGATCATCTCAATCGTTAAGGCAATCGCGCCTGCTTATGGCGGGATCAACCTTGAGGACATTTCTGCGCCGCGTTGCTTTGAGATAGAGGCGCGACTGCGCGAGGAGCTGGACATTCCCGTATTCCACGATGATCAACACGGAACCGCGATTGTGGTTCTGGCGGCTCTCTTGAACGCGCTGAAGGTCATGGGCAAGAAGATCGAGGACGTTCGGATCGTAGTCTCCGGCGTCGGCGCTGCGGGTTCGGCCATTATCAAGCTGCTGCTGGCGGCGGGAGCGGTTGACGTCATTGGATATGGGCGCAACGGTGCGTTGTCACGCGACACGATCGGCGATGCGCATGAGTCACGCAAGTGGCTGGCGGATAACACGAACCCGCACCTGGTGAAGGGGTCCTTGAAGGATGGCCTTGAGGGCGCGGACGTGTTCATTGGCGTTTCTCGCGGTGGCATCCTTGATGGGGCCGACATCGCGAAGATGAACGAGGGCGCGATTGTGTTTGCGCTTGCTAACCCGACTCCGGAGGTCGACCCGTGGGAAGCGCATCAGCATGCGCGGATTGTCGCCACGGGAAGGTCTGACTACCCCAACCAGATCAATAACGTCTTGGCGTTCCCGGGTCTTTTCCGTGGCGTGCTGGATGCGCGGGCCACGGAGATTACCGAGGACGTGATGCAGGCCAGTGCGCGCGCTATTGCCGGGGTGATCACCGATGATGAGCTTTCGGAGAACTACATCATTCCGGGCGTCTTCGATGACAGGGTTGGGCCGGCGGTGGCTAGGGCGACCCGTAAAGCACTGGTTGGCGCGCAACATGTGAAGGTGGCGCCGCAGGAGCACATGGGGGACGTTTCGTAGTTTCGTAAAGGAATGTTTCGGCCGAAGGCCCGTTTCGGGCCCGCATGTCGCCTGATTGTGTAGGCATTACGGAAAAGATGCCGAAGTGATCAGAATCCAGTCGAAGAGGGAGCGCATATCGACTGGTATCTGGCCCCTTCGACATTTTCTGTTGTTGAGGCTGACCCGGGATCACGTTGGTGACACAGTGTAGTGGGCCGTGCAGTGTGTTTGGGTTGCGTCAGGTTGGGTTCCCCGGTTCGCGTTGGGGGTTTTCGTTGTGTGCATTGTCCAGTGTCGCGTGCTGCAGGGCCCGCTTGCGGGTGCAGGTGCCGTGCCACATCGTTCACAGGGCAGATCCGGGCTTTCGCAGGCCCAATCCGGGGCGGGTCCGGATGTTGCGGGCGGCCTGAATGCTAAGATCGAAGGTTATCCCCAATATCGATGGTTAATCCCGGGATTAACCATCGATCATGCACCACAACCATCGGTCTTAGAAAACAAGCAGTCGTTTCCGAAGCCCAGTGGCTCACGGCTTGGATCACCTTAGTGACCCGGACGTGCCGGCCTGCCCCCGACTACACCCAAAGGGGCCAGTAACAACTGGTTCGTACCAAGAGAGGCTCACTCGAAGGGGTCTGTACGTGGGTGGAAGTTGGTTTCGTAGTCCTGTGAGCGTTCACACCGCTGTTTGCGGCGTCGGAGCACAAGAGAGACGCAGTGGCGGCACACCGCCATGCTGTGCCAAGCCCTTGTCACCCCCTCGAAACTACATAGCGGGGACGAAACTACATATGGGGGAGCAGAAAGCGACGAATAACATTGTTATGTTTGCCCGCCATGTAGTCTCGTCCCCCGCATGTAGTTTCGGCGCCAAACCAAGGCCGAGCCAAACCAAGGCAGAGCCAAACCAAGCTGAAACAGAAGGGTGAACCAAACGGAGGTGGCTATGGGACGAACCAAGATAAGGGAAAGTGCTAGGGCTCGTGCGCAAAATGGGAGGAGCAAAGAGGGGAAGCCCGCGCCGCAACCGGGGAATTCAACTTGACGCAGCACACGAAGCGCAGCGCGAGAAAGACGTGGCGCTGGCGTGCCGCGCGGGAAAGACATGGCGCTGGCGTGCCGCACGGGAAAGACATGGCGCTGGCGTGCCGCACGGGAAAGACGTGGCGCTGGCGTGCCGCACGGGCACCACCCAGATACAACAAAGGTGCCTACGCCGAAGCGCAGGCACCCTCGTTTCAGATTTATAGGCCGCCCAGCACCTGAGCCACCAGAATCTTGGTGACCATGGCGACTGGATAAACCAGCGCGTAACCCAAAGCGACACGCGGGTCGTCGTTCGTACGTGCATTCGCGAACGCAAGAACAGCCGGCTGCGTCTGCACGCCGCCAAGGAGCCCGGAGAGGCGCGTGCCGCCCATGTGGAACACCCACCGCATCGTGACGTAAATGCCAACAGCCATGATCGATGTAACCATGAAGCCAAGTACGAAGATCTTGAGCCATGCGCCGCCGCGGAACGCTTCCATGATCTGGCCGCCAGCGACCGTACCGGCCTGGGCCAAGAAGATCAGCAGCCCCAGCTCAATGATGACCTGACATGCAGTGAATGGAACCGCCGTAACAAACGGGCCGATCCTGCCCAGCTTGCCGAAAATCAAACCTACGATAAGGGTTCCAGCGGCTGCACCAATGCTGAAGCTGTTGCCGCCGCCGATGGGAATAGCGATGTGCCCAATGAAGATACCCAAGGCCATTCCTAGGCCCAGCGCGATCGGGTTGATATCCGATAGACCACGTGCGGAGTCACCAAAGAACTTCGTAATCTGGGCCATCTTCGAGGTTGGCGCAACGACACGGACCCTGTCACCCTGCTGCAGCACGAGGTTAGGGGACCCAACCAGATCGACGTCTCCACGGCGCACGCGGGAGATGCTGGCCGAGTATTCCTGTGACAGCCCAAGGCTTCCAATTGTTCGCCCAGCAACCTTCGGGTCCGACACCGTGATGCGCCGGAAATCTAAGTAAGAGCGGTCGCGCATTAGCGAGTGACTGGAGCCGTGCCCCAGTTCCTTAGCGGCCTTCGCCACCAGCTCAGTCGGTCCAACCACCGTAATCAGGTCGCCAGGATCCAACGTGTCAGACATGGAGGGGCGGGTGATAGGCCCGACCTCTCCACGCCTGAGGCGGGAGAACGTGATCTTTCCATCCATCTTTTCGTACAAGTCGCCAACGAAAGGGTGGTCCGTGCGCTCAACGCGGACCGTGCGGTTCGCGATTGGGGTGGGCGCATCCTTGTCAGTTTTTGAGTAGGCGAGGGCGGCCATCGATGCAGCGATCATTCCCAAGACGCCGAAAATATAGGCGATTGAATAACCAACAGTTGCTTGGCCGGGGTTGCCGGAAGCATCACCTGCGGCAGCAAGTGCCGGGGTGTTTGTCACGGCGCCGGCAAAGGTACCTGCGACTGTCGAAATATCCAAGCCGAAGACGTGCACGCCCAACCCATAGGCTGCTGCAGCAGCAAAGATGAACAGTCCGATCATCGTCAGTAGTGGTGCGATAGCCGTCTTCAAGTTGTGGAAGAAGGAGTTACCGGAGTTAATGCCGATCGCGAACGCGAAGAGAACCAGTCCCAGTGTTCCGATTGCGGGTGGCAGGGTTAGTTCAACCCCGACCTCCCCGGACCACGCAGACAATATAATCGCCGCGAAGAGGACGGCCGCAGGCCCAAGACCAATTCCTTTGATCTTTATGTGGCCAAACGCCATCCCGACGCCGATTAGGAGGAAAAGAGTCAGAACGGGCTGACCCGCTAGGTATTCGAAGACGCCAGTCAACTGTGTTCACCTTTGCGTAATTTGAAGGGGCAC
>CAYFOT010000006.1:50203-62010 GCA_964344825.1 uncultured Actinomyces sp. | reverse complement strand
CGTCCGTGGCGACGGTAGCTCTGGATTGTGGTCCAGCGCCAGGCTCTGATGCAGGCTTGGGTTGGGAGTCGCAGGCTGTCAGCACGAGCCCAGTAGCGAGCAACAAAGGAACAGCCACAATGAGTTGCTTCACCGTGATCATCTCCTTTGAATGAGTCCAGCATCTTTGCTGGCCTCCACGGCAAGGGTCCTGTTGGATCCCACGTAGATTCGTCACATCCGCCGCTTCCTGGGCGGATGCAGCCAAGGACAGCTCGTAGCACTCATCAGTCTCTCCTGAATTCAGGGGCTCAGGGAGGCCCTCGTGGCTCAAAGAGGGCGTTCATTTTGCGACCTAGGTGTCGTTAGTCGCGAAGTAGTTCCCAGACCCACGGGCGTAAACGGCAGTTTGATGGTGCATGGCGCCCTCGACAAAGAGTCTGTTCTGTCTTCCGGAGCTACGATGGATAACACAACGAAGGAGTTGGTAATGGGACGTCTACAAGACAAAGTAGCAATCATCACGGGCGCAGCTTCAGGTATGGGTGCCGCGGACGCTCGGATTTTCATTAGAGAGGGCGCAAAAGTCGTCATCACAGACCTCAACGTAGAGGCGGGTGAGGCGCTGGCAGCAGAGTTGGGTGAGGACGCCTTGTTTATTCGGCAAAACGTCGCCGAAGAAGAGAGCTGGGACCACGTCGTAAAGGAAACCCTAGACAAGTTCGGTCGCATCGACGTCCTCGTCAACAACGCGGGAATCCTACTGATGAAGTGCATGCGTGACACCACCGTCGAAGAGTTCAACCGGATCATGGCGGTCAACGTGACGGGCGTGTTCCTTGGGATGAAGTCAGTGGCTGAGGTCATGCGCAAGCAAGGCGGTGGCGTGATTATCAACATGTCGTCTGCTGCTGGCATGGTTGGCCAGGTTCAGACTGTGGCCTACTCGGCCTCGAAATTCGCTGTACGCGGGATGACTAAGGCGGCAGCCATGGATATGGGTCCGTACGGGATCCGCGTTGTCTCGATCCACCCCGGCTCGATCGCCACACCAATGACGGCGCAGTCAGGCGTCCAGACTGGTTCTCCGCTGCCGTTGGCGCCCATGGGTCGCAGTGGTGGTCCCGAAGAGGTGGCCGAGGTCGTCGCGTTCGCTGCCTCCGATGCGGCCTCGTACGTGACGGGTTCAGAGATGATCGTCGACGGCGGCCTCACCTTGGGTGACACCCCGCAGGTCTACGAAATGATGAAGACCCTGGCCAAGATGGCGGCTGCGCAGGAGCCTTCGGCGTAATTGCGGCCTATCAAACCCTCAAAGAGTCGGGTGACTAACGAATCCCGTTGGTCACCCGGCCCTCCAATTGGGTGCGGTGGCTACGCCGCCGATCCAGACAGTAGACCGTCGATATGCTGGGCGAGGACGCGTTCGGGTTGCGCACCAATCACCCGATCCACCGTGGAACCATTCCGCACGAATGCCAGTGTCGGGATGCTTTGAGCATTGAACCTAGCGGCGGCCCGCGGGTTGTTGTCGACGTTGACTTTGACGACCTTGATCTTCCCCGCGTACTTGACGGCTAGGCGCTCCAGTATCGGGGCCACCATGCGGCATGGCTGACACCACGGTGCCCACAAGTCAACCAATACCAGCACGTTAGTGTTTAGAGCAGCGTCCAAGTCTGAATCGGTGGCATCCACCAACCACGGTAGTGCTGTATGGCAGGAGGCGCATTGCGGGCGCCCCTTCGCGGAGACAGGGACCCGATTCTTGGCGTTGCACTTGGGACAAGTTGTGACACGTGAACTCATGGCATCAATCTAGCTCGACGCTTAAGTGGGCGTCGGAGATTCCGCCATCAGGTGCGGTCGCTGGCCCGTGCCGCCACGCACTTGATTGCGACTGTCTCCGCTACGCGTCACCCGCTGCCGACTGCGCGCGCCGGCGATGCCCCAGTTAGGATTGCAGCAGTACTTCACGCACAGACAGGGTTCCTAATGACCGACCAGCCTGAGCCGCCGGCCGACCAGTTTTCCGCAACGACGAACGCGACGTCTGATCCGATGGCCCCTGAGCGCAGGGGCCGCATCGATCATCCGGAGCTTGAAGGTGAATTCCACGACGCCCTCGCCCTGACCGAAACTGAGACTCCGGCAACGTCAAGCAAGGCCCGCAAGGTCCTGATGTCCCGTTGGTTCCAATTTGGGCTGGCTGCGGTGATCCTTGTGCTGGTCATCTGGCTTCTTGCCAAAGAGATCCACCCGGATCAGGTCAAGAACGCACTCAGTGAGGCGAACCTTTGGTGGGTGGTTGTGGCATTCCTTGCTGGGGCACTGTCCTGGGTTGGTGCGGCGGTACCATTTCGGGCGTTGTCTAGTGTGCGCATTCCTTGGGGGGACGCCATTGGGGTCCAGATGGCCTCTTCCTTTGTCGGTGTTGCAGCTCCCTCCGGGCTGGGTCCCGTTGCGCTTCACCTGGACTACTTGAAGAGGCGCGGGGCCGAGACTGCGCCCGCGATTGCCGTTGTCGCTCTCATCCAGATCGCGCAGGTTGTTACGTCTGTGACGATGCTGGCGGTAGCGCTACCCTTCGACAATGACTTCCCCAAGATGGATCTGCCCCTGCGAAAGATCCTGATCATCGCGGTGCTGGTCTTGGCTGCGCTGTCTGTGCTTCTGGTGGTGCGGCGCGTGAGGGAGTTCCTGTTGGGGAAACTCAAAGAGTATTGGGGACAGGTCCAACCCCAGATCGGATTCGTGAAGGAACGGCCCATAACCATGCTCTGGTCTTTCCTGGGTGTGGTGCTGCAAACGGGTGCGACCGCCCTCGCGCTGGTGCTCTGTATGGAGGCGGTTGGTTCGCCGATTTCGCTGGCGATGGGCATCACGATCTACCTGGTGGGTAACACCGTTGGTGGCGCCGTTCCCGTTCCTGGTGGGATCGGGACGACTCTTGCGGCTACCGTTGGGGCGCTGACGCTGGCTGGGGCTCCGACGGCGCTTGCCGCGACGGGGACGCTCCTATTCCGCCTGGTGACTTTCTACCTGCAGGTACCGATCGGCGCCGTCGCGTTTGGGTACATGCAGCGCAAGCATTTGCTGTAGTAGGGTGGCCTGCGGGCACGTAAAGTCGATTGCATGAGACTTGCAATCATCAACACCGGTGGAACCATAACCTGCACGGGGAACCCGCTTTCTCCCATGGCGGCCGCACCATTCGCTCAGGCCTGCCAAGAGATCGTGGAGCCTGCACTTCTACAAGCGTTCCCGGACCTTGAAATCGACTACGTGACCGACCTGCGGTTTCCAGAGTCGGCTTCAGGAACGCTGGACTCCACCAACCTGCAGCCGACCGACTGGTGCCTGCTATCCCAACGCATCCTTGAAGACTACGACCTTTATGACGGCTGGGTGATCCTGCATGGAACGGACAGCATGGCGTACACCGGCAGTGCGCTTCCGTTCCTGTTGTCCGCGTTTGATAAATACGGAAATGCGACCATCGCCCTCGACAAACCCGTCATAATCACGGGCTCGCAGGTTCCACTCTTCCAGCAGGAAACGCTAAGCGATCCCCTCACGCTTCGCTACAACACCGACGCCTATCAGAACGTTTGCGCCGCGGTCGCCGCCGCTCGCACCGGTGCTCCAGAGGTTGGGGTCGCGTTCAGGGGACACGTGTTCCGCGGGCCGCGCGTCATCAAAGCCAATGCCAGTGAGGACCACGCGTTCTCTTCGCCGAACTTCCCTGAGTGGGCGCAGGTCGGAATCAACTTCGACCTCAACACGCCGGTCGTGCTGCCGGGGCCCGCTAGCGCAGATGTGGCACTCAGCAATTCTGCGGTGCGCAAGCGCGCGCAGGAGCGTCTTGAGTACATTGCGGCGCACATCGACGCGAACCCGGTTGTCCTCCTGCCCGCGTTCCCCGCTGCCTTTGCGTCGGACGGAGCCGCGGCTTTCCTTGCCAAGCTGATCGACGCGGTCGTGTCGACAGGTGCCAAGGGCCTTGTCCTCGAATCGTACGGGGAAGGTAACTATCCGTCGGGTAATCCTGATCATCCCGAGGACGGTGCGGTCGCGCGCGCGTTGAAAGCGGCAACGCAGTCCGGGGTAACGGTTGTTGATGCGACTCAGGTTGTGGCCGGGACGGTGAATGCGACCGCCTACGCTTCGGGCGCGTGGTTGCCGTGGGCGGGTGCCATTGGCATAGGCGACATGACTTCGATCGCGGCTTTTGCCAAGACCATGGTTCTGTTGGCCGAGCAGGGCTGGGAAAGTAACGACTGGGAAGCGGGCACCGTTCGCAATCTCATTGGGCAGAGCCTTGCAGGTGAGTGCGCCGTGACGGACAGGATCGGCGTTCTAGGGCGGACCCGTTTGCTCCCGGGTGAGTCCCTAGTTGCGCCAGATGGCTCAGCGACGCTCACTAATGACCGGTCGCGCGGCCCAGTTCTTTATGGCGAGGGCGGAAAGATCCTGTGGGAAGCGTTGCCTGAGGTGCCAGCGGGTTTGCCCGGCAGCCTGGTTGCCGACGGCGGCTCGGTCAGGTTCGTGGGGCGCGACGGAACGACGCTTTGGGATGCAGCCCCCGGAGTGCCTGTCGCGGGCTTGGCTTTGCGCGAATCCCTTGTCGACGGCAGGTGTGCGCTGGTTGTTACAGCGCCCAGCGGGGGAGTGGCGAAGACCGTCTTTAGCTGACCTGACGCCGCTACTTGGCCTTTGCGGGCTTTGATAAGGCAAACAACTGTGTATCGGTGAGGAGCTGCGACTGCTCACCGATCCGGTCCGCCATGTCTGTCATGTCTAAGACCTTCACGGGCGCACCCTTTGAGAAATCCAAGTTCTCTAGGTCTAACCAAACCAATTCCGGCGTGTACATGGACTCAAAGATGTAGCGCAGGTTCGTACGATCAGAAGTCGTGCGCCAGATCGTTGACGATATGTTCGGCTGGCTTCGTGATGCGGCGCCAAAAGGTTGGGCGGCGTCACGAAGCACAGAGAGCAGCTCCGCGATAGCCAGTTTTGTGGAGTCTGGCTTGGGGAGTTGACTCCGGTACAGGCTGGCCCGCACAAACCGATCCTCTGAGGGCGTGGTGCTTCCATTCGCATTAGTAGACATGTTGTCTCCTTATGGGCTTCTAAGACCGCCACCGACGACGATCCTGCGGGAGGGATTCCCTATCGCAGCGGCAATAGAATTCTCGCACGGCCACACGCCCACGTGCTCATCGCCCACCCTCCGTCGCCACCGGAACTCCCCGCACGCTCCGAAACGTTCGGCGCTGCCCATCAACCGGGTCAACAAACGACATTCGTCCCGCCAAAAGCTGCAACGGCGTGGAAAAGTCGTCCGCGGCCACGTCCAAAATCTCCGGATATAAGGCGTCGCCAACAATCGGGATTCCGAGGGCGTTTAGGTGCGCCCTCAACTGGTGCGTGCGCCCCGTGCGCGGCGTGAGGCGGTAAACGCCCATCCCACCGCCGTCGCCAGCAGCGCCAGCCTTGCCAACGCCCACGCCGCCGACCTCGCCCTCGAACTCCACAAGCGTCTCCGCGTTCGGCGCGCGCCCCGACACCACGCGTGTTTGCAGCCCGCCAACCCGTTTCTCCAAGTGGTTCCGAACGGCCAGCGGAAACGTGAGGTCAGGGGCAAGCGGCGCCAGCGCCCAATACGTCCTCGAAACCTCCCGCCTGTCGAAAAGCTGCTGGTAAGGCCCACGCCATCTCCTCTCCGTCGTGAACGCGAGCAACCCTGACGTCGCGCGATCCAGCCGATGCATGGGGGAGAGATCCGGCAGGTCCAGCTCGTGACGCAGCCGGACGAGGGCGGTTTGGCGCACATGACTTCCCCGCGGCATCGTCGCCAAGAACGGCGGTTTGTCGACCACAACTACGCGCGCGTCGCGGTGGATGATGTGGATCCGGCCGGGAACTTGCGTCTCCGGCGCCACCTCTCTGTGAAACCAGACGTGGGTGCGCGCTCGGAAGGGGTCACCCGCGCGGACGGGCGCCCCGTCCTCGTACACAAACGCACCCCGCTTAACCATCGCGGTCACCGGGACGTGGGAGGGCAGACGCGATCGAAGCCACTGTTCCATCGTCGCCCACGGCAGTGTCTCCCCGCGCACCCCGGTCGGCGTGACTAGGCGCGCCGCGTCAAGACCTTCAATCTGGGGCAGTGGGGAGCGTGGCGGCATCCGTCAACTGTACCGATCCCTGCGCGGGCATGAACGCGCCGCCCCCGTTCCGGGATTTAGGCTTTCTGCGGCGGAAATCCTCCGCATACCGCGCAATGAGGAGACTCAATGAGCACCGAAATTAGTTCGCAAGACCAGATTCTGGCCAGGCTAGACGACCTTCCATTCACTAAGAAGCATAGGAAGGTACTGTTCGCGTCCGGTATCGGTTGGGCGTTCGACGCAATGGACGTCGGACTGATTACCTACATAATTGCGGTGCTTTCGGTCCAGTGGGACCTGAGTGGCCTCGAAAAATCGTGGATCGTGTCCGCCGGGTTCATCGGCATGGCGATCGGGGCATCCCTCGGTGGCACGCTCGCGGACCGGATCGGCAGGCGCAATGTGTTCACTCTCACCCTAGTGGTGTACGGCGTCGCGACTGGGGCGTCGGCGTTTGCGGGCGGCGTCCTCGTACTCATCCTCCTGCGCATCGTGGTCGGGCTGGGTTTGGGCGGGGAACTGCCGATCGCGTCGACCCTTGTTTCCGAACTCTCCCCGAAGAGGGTTCGCGGCTCCATCGTCGTGTGGCTGGAAGCGTTTTGGGCGCTGGGCTGGACGATCGCCGCAGTCGTTGGCTACTACGTGGTCCCGCTGGGGGACTGGGGATGGCGCGTTGCGTTCGGGATCGGTGCGTTGCCGGCGCTTTACGCGGTTTACATTCGTTCGGGGTTACCTGAGTCCCCGCGTTTCCTCCTCTCCCAGGGCAAAACTGCCGAGGCGGAGGCCGTGGTCGCTCAGTTTGAAGAGTCGGCCAAGCAGTCCGGCTGGGTCCCGCCGAAGGGTGCGGGCGAGGGCGAAGTTGAACACCACGTTCCGTCCTTGTCCTCCTCCCTATTTGCACCGGGATTGCGAGGGCGGACGGCGGCCATCTGGACCGTCTGGTTCATGGTGAACTTCGCGTACTACGGCGCGTTCATCTGGATTCCGTCTATCCTCTTCGCGGGCGGTTTCGACTTGGTGAAGTCGTTCGGGTACACGCTGATCATCACGCTGGCGCAGTTGCCGGGATACGCGGCCGCGGCGTTCCTAATTGAAAGGTGGGGGCGCAAGCCGACGTTGGCGCTCTTCTTGGCGGGGTCGGCGCTGAGTGCCGTCAGTTTCGGGCTTTCTTCAACGGCGGCGATGATCATCGTGACGGGCTGTTTCCTGTCGTTCTTCAACTTGGGGGCGTGGGGCGCACTGTATGCGGTGACCCCGGAGATTTACCCGACACCGTTGCGCGCCAGTGGCGCCGGGTGGGCTGCGGGATTTGGGCGGCTCGCGTCGATTGTCGCTCCGTTCATCGTGACGGCTTTGTTGGCGGTCGGAGGCGCCCCGGAGGGCAACAAGGGCCTCCTGTTTGCCGTGCTGGCGGGCGCGTTCCTGATTGCCGCCCTCGTCGCCACGACTTTGCCGGAGCAGAAGGGGAAGAGCCTGCAAGACTAGGGGCATGGTGGCAGTGGAATCTCAACGCCTTTCCTTGTACGGGATCGTCAAGTCACGCGCGACTGTCCATTTGTGCGTGTCAGGGAGTCATAAGTTGCGTGGCCTCCTGCGGCATGGCGCGTGGAAACTGCTGCCACTACTCTGTCTTCCGGCCCTGCTGCTTGCCGCATGTACGCCCAGCGGGGATATTCCCTCCGCGGAGGTTGGTGGGGGCGGGCGTTCCTCTCTGGCGCCCTCCGAAATGCAGAACCGTTTCGCGGACGCGTGGGCGGCGTTTGTGCAGACTCAACGTGAAGCTGGCGCCTCGTCTGAGGACGCCCTCGACCCCGAAGACACTATCGGGGCCATCGCGACGGCTCCCACTTTAGCGGCCGCAGAGGAAGTGTCGGCGAAGTACCGGGGTGCTGTGCCCATATTCTGGGGCCTCGAAGTCCCCGGAGTTCTGACCAGCATGGATTCGGACGGTATCGCGATCACCCTGGACGCGTGCGGCGGGTCCGGCGGCGATGGTTACGACGCGGAGCTCATAGATGGGCTGATCGCGCGGCAGGTCCCGGCCACCCTATTCCTGAACGAGCGGTGGATTAACGCCAACCCCGATCTGGCGCGGGCGCTGGCGGAGAACCCGCTCTTCGAGATCGCCAATCATGGGACCAGCCACTTGCCGCTCTCTGTCAGTGGGCAGGCTGCGTATGGAATACCGGGCACGTCCTCGCCCTTAGAAGCAGCACGGGAGGTGCGTTTCAACCACGTGACAATCACGGAGCTAACAGGGAAGTCTCCGCGTTTCTTCCGTTCAGGGACCGCGCACTATGACGAGGTTGCGGTCCAGATTGCGCAGGATTTTGGCGAGGGCGTTTTGGGTTTCACTGTGAACGGGGACGCGGGTGCCACGTTCAGCGCGGAGGAAGTCCGGCGCCAAGTCGCTGGCGCTGGGCCGGGATCCATAATCATCGCTCACATGAACCAGCCTGCCGGTCAGACCGCGGAGGGGTTGTTGGCGGGTGTAGACGACGCTCTGGCACGCGGCATGCACTTCACGTTGCTTGAGAACCCCCGGTAAGTGGCCCACATCACGAACCGGGCTTGTCTTCTTCGGCACATGTAGTGTAAGGGGACTAGAAACCCGATGGTTGCAGGCGTATTGTCCGATATGCTTCCGCGCGCCCCACGCGGAGCTGCGTCAGCAGTTTTCTCGTGGGGTCGCCAGTAATTTATGGGTGCTTAGGTTGGAGGTTGGTCGTGTCTAAAGGTCCAAAAGTGAAGGGATTCCTGAACTTGGGCAGACCCAAGCTGACAGCAAGCGTTTTCGCGAATGTCTTGGTTGTCACTGCGGTCATCTTCATCCCCCTTATGTACGGCGGAATCTTGTCCTCTGCCTACCAGGATCCGGTGGAGAGAATCGGCCACATCCAAGCCGCCGTTGTCAATGAGGACCGCCCGTATCAGGCCGACCTCATCTCCGGGGAAACCGAAACGGTTGACGTCGGAGACATGCTCACTGAAGCCCTCACGAACCCAGAAGAGGGCGAAGACACTGGGTTCACCTGGACGCAAATGGATCGGTACCAGGCGGAACACTCCCTAGCGGACGCGTCGGTCCGTGCAATCCTCTATATCCCCGCGGGCCTATCCGAAGAGGTTGCCCAGATAGGCACGGAGGAGGCACCGAGTGCGGCATCAGGTCGTTTAGAGCTGGTTACTGACGACGGGATCAACTACCTGTCTGGCACGCTTGCGCGATCCGTCGCGGCGACGTTGCAGGACCGCGTGACGTCGGAAGCGTCCTCCATATACGCGGCCGCACTGCTGGGAGCGTTGGGTGAAGTTCATACCGGTATGGAAGAGGCCGCCGATGGCGCCACCCAACTTGCCGCGGGAACCGTGACCCTTTCGGATGGGTTGCAGCAGTTGAATGAGGGTACAACTACGGCTGCTGCGGGCTCCGTGGATTTGAGTGCGGGCGCCGGCCAGCTTTCGTCGGGGCTGAATGAGATGGCTTCTCAGGTTCCGGCATTGCAGAGCGGCGTGTCTCAGCTGGCGGGTGGCACGTCTCAGCTTGCCGCGGGTGCGTACGCTTTGGACCTGGGTATCGACCAGTACACGACGGGTGTGGGACAGGTCGCAACTGGAGCCCACACTCTTCGTTCGCAAACGCCGGCTCTGGAACAGGGCTTGGCAGACCTCAGCGCAGGGACCAGCCAGTTGGCAGAGGGAAGTACCCAGTTGGATGAGGAGTTCAGGGCCATAAGTAAACCGGTAGCGGAGCTGGAACCCATACCGGAGGAGATCCGTACGGTGGTTGACGGACTTGCCGATACCGCCGGTCAGCTCTACGACAGGTGCATAGCGGATTTGGGTGAGGACGATGACCTGTGCGGGCTGCTTGCCGGACTGGTTGAACACCAGGGAAACATCACCCAGAAGGTCGACGAAATAACCACGAAAGCCGATGAAGCAATCGATGGTGTCGCGGCGGCTCAGGCGGCAATGGACCAGATTGCCGCTGGGTCGGGCCAGGTCAACGACGGTGTGTCTACTTTGAGCGCGAAGATCGGGACAACTTCCGATACTGCGGATGATCAAACGGTCCTTGGGGCTGTGAACGCCATCGATGACGGTCTTGCGACTCTGTCAAGTAACTCTGAGACGCTTCGTAACGGCGCGGGACAGCTTGCTGACGGGACCGCTCAGGCGGCTGCTGGCATGGGTCAACTCCAGAGCAAAGTCCCGACCCTAGTTGATGGCGTGAACCAGCTGGATGCGGGTGCGTCGCAGTTGGCTGGTGGCGCAGCAGACCTGAGTACCGGCTTGGGCACCCTGTCAGAGGGTATGAACACGGCTGCTGAAGGAAGCACCGCGCTTGTCGGTGGTTCGGAACAGCTCAAGGACGGGCTGGTGGAGGGCGCGGAGCGGGTCCCCGCGTACACGGACGCCGAAGCGGAACAGATTGCACAGACATCATCCAGCTTGCTCCAAGTTGACCCGGTCCGTGAGAACGCCGTGCACAACGCGGGCGCAGGATTTAGTCCTATGTTCATCTCTCTTGCCCTGTGGATCGGCGGAATCGCAATCTTCTTGGTCCTGCCCGCACTGGACAGGCGCCCTGGACCACACGAGGCCTGGTGGATGGCCGCCGTACGGCCCGCACGTACCGCCGCGATCTTCGCAGTTCTCCAAGCCACGTTGGCCGTTGTTTTGACGAACTGGCTGGTGGAGCTTCACGCCGTGAACCTGTGGGGGATGGTTGCGATTGGCATCCTCGCGTCCCTCACCTTCGTCGCGGTGAACCAAGCGTGCATCGCCATGATGGGCTACCGTGGTCGCTTCGTGTCGATTGTGCTGTTGCTTCTCCAGATCGCATCGATGGGCGCGACTTTCCCCGTGGAAACGATGCCTGCGTTCTACAACTGGGTCCACCCGTTGCTCCCAATGACCTACACGCAGCTGTCATTCAGAGCAATGATTGCTGGCGGCGCGGCCTCTGGGATTGTCTTCAAGACAGTGATGATCCTTCTACTGTGGCTGTCGGTGTCGCTGGCGCTCACTCTTCTTGGTGCGTACCTGCGCAACAAGAACCATCCGCTGCCATACGACGCGGCGCTTCTGCCGGACAATTATCCGGACGAGGACGAGCTGACGCCGGCCGAATTGGCAGCCCGCAGAGACTTGAAAGAGCAGATCCGCGAGCACGTGCGCACGCTCTTAGAGCGGGGGATCGTGGCCGGCCACAGCGGCACGATGGGAACGGTTGGGCCACGCCCGGTGACCGTGAAACTTGAGGATCCCCCGAAGGAACCGTCCCCTCGCTCACCCCAAGCGCAGGCAACCAAATAATGTCGAGGTGCTAAGAAACCAGTCGAAGTGTTAAGAACCTGTCGAAGTGTAAAGAACTTGTCGAAGTGTTAAGAAACCAGTCGAAGTGGGTGCGCATATCGACTGGTTTCTACACACATCGACATTTTCTGTGGTTGCGTGGCGTGCCGCATAGTGGCGGGTTGCGTGGCGTGCCGCATAGTGGCGGGTTGCGTGGCGTGCCGCATAGTGGCGGGTTGCGTGGCGTGCCGCATAGTGGATGGTTGCGTGGCGTGCCCGCACAGTGGAAGGTTTGTGGTGTCGAAAGATCAGCGTTCACTTCAGCGTGGTGAATGTCAACACCGATGACGC
>CAYFOT010000006.1:33802-50103 GCA_964344825.1 uncultured Actinomyces sp. | reverse complement strand
GGTGTCGAAAGATCAGCGTTCACTTCAGCGTGGTGAATGTCAACACCGATGACGCGGTGGCCCTCCCACCGGAGCTGCTCTGCCGTTGAACGACCCATTCCCGACGCGGAACCCGTAACCATGTAAACGCCCATTTTTTCTCCTTCGAAATCCTGTAAAGCGCGTGGACCTGCACTGAACTGATTGCTGTCCTAGGGGCGACTGTGCCCCGGGCAACTCCTGTCAGCCCATCAACTCTCCGCAGGTAGGACTATTGGTCACACTCGGTGTTTTGGCCCGGGATTCGGCGTGTTAACGCTGCTAAGATTTCGCCGGTAGTTGTTTCCATAACGGATGCATACAGAGCGCGCGGTGGCCTTTTCGTCCTCGCGCGCATTCCTTTTGGAGGGGTAATGCGGGGAGTACAGACTGTGGTGGTCGTCGATTCCTCGGATGAGCCACAGGCGAAACCCGTTCTCAAGAAGATGCCGCACCGCCGGGACATTCAAGGTGTCCGCGCGATCTTGATGATGCAGGTGCTCCTGTTCCACGCGTGGTTTGTGGGTTCCCCCATCGGCGTAGATGCGTTCATCATGATTTCCGCCTACCTCATGACGTCCTCATTCGTCCGGCGCGCCCAGGCCGGCGCGATGCCATCAATCTTGGACCGGTGGACAACAACCTTTAAGCGCCTGCTCCCGCCACTGGCCGTCGTAGTCGTCCTCACTCTTTTTGCTTCCATTTTCTTCTTGCCGCCCACGCGTTGGCAGGGAATGATCACGCAATCGGTCGCGTCGTTGACCTATTGGCAGAACTGGCTACTGGCCAGCATATCCACGGATTACTTCGCCCAGAATCACGCGTTGTCCAGTCCTTTGCAGCACCTTTGGTCCATGTCGATGCAGGGACAGGTCTTCTTGGCCTGGCCTGTGGTAATGACGATTATGGTCCTCTTGGCGCGCAAGATGGGCTGGTCAATTCGCAAGACGGTGTTCGCGGGGTTTGCAGCAACAACGGCGGCTTCCCTCATCTGGCTCATCACCGCAGCGCCATCGGATGGTTCAATATATTTCGACACGCGCGCTCGCGTTTGGGAGTTCGCGTTGGGGTCGGCCATCGCCGCCCTCGCCCCTAAACTCCGACTGCCCGCGCGCCTCGCATCGTTTGTCTCCACCATCGCGCTTGCGGTCCTTCTGGTCTACTGCCTTGTCTCCATCGGTGAGTATCCGGGTCCGATGGCGGCCGTGCCCATGTTGGCGACCAGCGCGTTGCTACTGTTTGTTGGGGGCGAGGGCGATCGGTCAGTGGTCAAGCGGGTCCTGTCGTGGCGGCCTTTGGTGGCGCTCGGGAACATTTCGTACGCCGTCTACCTGGTGCACTGGCCCATTTTCGTTCTCTACCTGGTTGCCATCGGTAGTGAGCGCCTGGGATTTATGGAGGGCGTTGTCCTCATTCAAGTGTCGGTGGTGGTCGCATATTTCCTGACGCGCTACGTGGACGACCCGGTACGCAAGCTCCCGTGGGCAAGTACGACTTGGCGTAAGACGCAGATAATCGCGTTCGCACTGTGGTTATCGTTCACATTCGTGTACACGGTCCAAGTTGGCGTGGATGCGACCGCCCAGGCTGCGCAGCGGCGTGCGGAGGAGATTGCGGAGCAGGTGGCGAAGGCCCCGGCTGTTATTCCCGAAGTGCCTCCAGCGCCAGCGGCGGAAGTGCCAGAGGACGTTGAGCCGCGGACAACCGGGCTCCTCGAAGGGTATCCGGGGGCTGCCGCCATGCTTCACGATGGCGACTTTGCGTTCCAAGGTGAGGCGGTGCCAAGCCCGTTCGACCTCGACAACGAATGGGTCATGTACGAAAACGGGTGCTCCGATGAGGCGAAGGGCTACGTTTTCAAGTACCCAAACACTGGCTGTCATGGCTCCGGGGATCCGGGGACGGCGAAGGGACGTGTCCTAGTCGCGGGGAGTTCCCATGCTGAGCAGACTCTGATGCCCGCCGTGAAGCTTTTTGCAGAGCAGAACGACCTGTATGTTGAGGCCGTCTTGAAGACGGGATGCCCTTGGTCTATGCCGAATCCCGGGGAAGAGCAGGGGTGCGGGGGACACAATCTTGAGGTCTTACGTTACGCCCAGGAGCACCCATTCGACTACGTATTTTTGATTGTCACGGCGACCAGCTCGGATGGTCCAGAGACTCTTGGATACGACGTGCAGACCCTAATCAAGGATTTGACGGATACCGGTGCGACCGTGATTGGGATAAGGGACAACCTTCGGTCGCGCACCGACTTGTTTGAGTGCGCATCGGCTCAGGAGCCCACTGCGCCCTATGGTGGCTGCCTCCTGCAGCGAAGCGATCATTTTGCAGACGATTCGCTTCTGGACCCGCTACTGGACATGGAGAACTTCCACTACGTGGAGGTCATGGACTTGATTTGCACGCCTGAGGTGTGCCCGACGATCATCGGGAACGTCCAAGTGTACCTAGACACCAACCACCTGACGCAGAGCTACGCCAACACGTTGGCGCCGATCATTGAGCAGCGGGTAGAGCGCGCACTGGCTGAGCCGAACTGACGCGACGCAGCGCAGCCAGTTTGCAGGCGGGGGCAGTGCGCCACGGGGCGTCGTTGCGTAGAGGCGGACGGCTTCCTACGCCGCATAAAACACCCTCACAGTTGCTTTGTGAGCACTTCCCCGCCGTTTGGCGCCTTCTCTCCGGTGCGATCCCAGCCGATGCTTTCCCAGAACTCAAAGGGTCCGTCCGTGGTTAGGTACGCCTGTGTCGCACCGGATTCCTTCATTACGTTGCAGGCTATCCCGACTAGCGCGGTTCCAACTCCGTGCCTACGCCAACCACGGTTCACGTGGCATTCACGAATGAATCCCCACCCCGGTCGGTCATTCCAGTCGCTTTCTTCGGAGTCGATCTGAAACGTGACAAAACCGGCCAAATCGCCCTCGTCATCAATCGCCAGAACGGTTGGTGCGATACCCTTCGCGTTGAGGGCACGGAAGTCGCCGACGACTTTTTCGCGGATCAGTTCTTCTGGAAACGGCGCGCCGAAGTCGTTCACGAAGTAGTCGATAAACATGTCCTCAAACGGGACCCTGTACTGGTCTGTGTACTGCTCAAATCTCATGAACTGATTCTGCCACCGGGTAGGTTAGAAATGGCGAGTGGAGGTAGGCATGGTCCGTTTCGGTGTCATCGGCACGAATTTCATAAGTGACTGGTTCGTGGGGGCCTGCGCACGAACGGACGGGGCGGCTGTGCCGACCGCTGTCTATTCGAGGGCGGAGGGGACGGGTAGCGCGTTTGCTGCTCGACACGGGATCCGGGAAGTGTTCACAGACCTGTCTCAAATGTGTCGGGCCGTGGACGCGGTTTACATTGCCAGCCCGACCGGCGCGCACTACGACCAGGCGATGATGGCGATTGAAGCGGGGCGCCACGTCCTTGTTGAGAAAACGATGACTCAGAACGCGGGACAAACGGAACAAATCTTTGCGGCCGCGCAGACCGCGGGAGTCGTGGCGATGGAAGCGACGCGAAGCTTGCATGCGCCCACGCACACGCTGATAAGGGACGCGATCGCGGGTATCGGGACGCTGCGCTACGCGCACCTGGAGAACCTTCAGTACTCATCCAGGTACGACCGGTTCCTGCATGGTGAGGTAATGAACGCGTTCGACCCCGATTTGGGTAACTCCGCCCTCGCCGACATCGGTGTGTACTGCCTTGAGCCCGCACTGGATTGGTTCGGGGACCCCGACTCTCAAAATGGTGCTTCGGTGCGGTTAGAAAATGGGTTTGAGGCGCTGGGTTCTATCCAGCTGGTCTACCCGCAGATGCTTGTGGACGTCGTGTATTCCAAAGTGGCGCAGTCGGTGACGCCGTCGACGATTGTGGGCGAGGGCGGAA
This sequence comes from uncultured Actinomyces sp., assembly GCA_964344825.1. Taxonomy (GTDB): domain Bacteria; phylum Actinomycetota; class Actinomycetes; order Actinomycetales; family Actinomycetaceae; genus Scrofimicrobium. The sequence goes on along the minus strand of CAYFOT010000006.1, from coordinate 46,194 downwards.
CGGTGACGATCGACAACCTCGGCCAGCCAACCCGCGTTGTTTTGGAGAGACGGGACGGTACGACGCGGGTTCTTCTTGATTTGGACGGATCGGAGCCGTCCGAGAACATGCACTACGAAATCAATGCCTTCGTTGCCCAACTAGCAGCGGGGCGCGCCGACCCGCGTTGGCGGGACGTGACACTACGCGCACGCCAAATCATGGACGCGCACCTGGCCGGCTGAGTGTTCACAGCTGCCAAGAGCACGTCAGTTATGCGTCCAGCTCCGCGCACATAAGAGCCGGATCCTCACGTGGTCTTCGCTACATCGACGTTATATGAGGCCTCCTCTAATAGGCTCTGACCAGCAGGTACGTGTTTGTGACAGCTGATATATAGAAGAGGCCATATAGATGAATCAGACGTTCAGACGCCCTTGGCCCACCTTGGGGGTTATGGCAACCAGAGAGCGTAGCGATGAGTGGATGCATTACGTGCGGCTCATAGGCGACAACTTTCACCGTATTCGCACTTCCAAGGGACTGGGGCAGGAGAAGGTCGCGTATGAGGCGGGGCTTTCACGTGCGACGATCCAGCGGGTGGAAAACCCAAGTGAGAGTGTTCAAGCCTCCACTAATCCCACTTTGGGAACCCTGGTCAGCCTCTGCCGAGTATTGGAGGTGGACCTAGTTGATGTTCTGCCCGACGGTCCGCTTCCAGACCCGACCCCGGTAGGGACATCACCGCGTCCTTTCTTTGGCGGAGGGACTCATGTGCCGGATGCCAAGACTCTTCCAAGGAGACGGTAGACCCGATTGGCGCTCTCCCGCGTCATGGTGAAAGCGCCGTAATCGTTGCCGAGGAAAACCCATTCCTCCTCCGTCTCAGACGTCCCCCCACCCACGAACTGCTCTTGAAAGAGGATCACATCCAAATTCTCCGCCTCCATGGTTTTCGATCCATCTGAAGCGCGCAACAGCAACACGACCGGCACGGGCGCGGACCTTGTCGCGTGGAACGTTTCTGTGAGGGGTTGTGTGCCCTCCCCGAAGGTTTCCCTTGGTGCGTGATCGCTTGCACACCATTGTGGGCAGTCGGGCCCTCTCATGTCTCATCCCCCTCTCGTTGTCATATATTCTCCATGGCTCACCCGCGCAAGGTTCGCGACATCACAGTGCCTGTGGATTCGCCCAGAGTCTTCGTCCTGTGGATGGTCGACTAATCTAGTGTCATGACCCCAGAAGAGCTTGCGCAACTTATTCGTTCAGCACTTATCAGTGCAGTAGAAGCGGACCAGATCCAGTTGAACGTGGATGACGTACCCGCTGAGATTGTCGTGGAACGTCCACGCATCCGTGAGCACGGGGACTGGTCAACGAATATCGCTATGCGTATTGGCAAGAAGGCGGGTACAAACCCGCGTGCGTTGGCGCAGATTCTGGCGGATCGTTTGGGCAGTGAACCTGGGATAGCCAAAGTTGAGATTGCGGGGCCCGGCTTCCTGAACTTCCGCTTGGACGTGGGATCAGCCGGCGAACTGGCGCGTTCTATCGTGGAGGCGGCCGACCGTTATGGAAAGAACGACAGCCTGAGCGGTCAAACGATCAATCTTGAGTTTGTGTCCGCTAACCCGACTGGGCCAATCCACTTGGGTGGTGCGCGGTGGGCGGCTGTGGGCGACGCCCTAGCCCGGCTCTTAGAAGCCTCCGGCGCAGAAGTCGTGCGCGAATACTACTTCAACGATCACGGTGCTCAGATCGACCGGTTCTCCAAGTCGCTGCTGGCGCGTGCTCGTGGGGAGGAGCCACCGGAGGACGGGTACGGCGGCCTCTACATTGAAGAAGTGGCTAACAAGGTCCGCGCGCATGAAGAAGCTGCGGGGCGTCCTGATCCCGCTACGCTTCCTGAAGAGGACGCGCTTGAGGTGTTCCGCGGCCGCGGCGTTGAGATCATGTTTGAGGAGATAAAACAGAGATTGTCGGAGTTCCGGGTGGAGTTCGACGTGTATTTCCATGAGGATTCACTACATGCGTCCGGTGCTGTTGACCGCGCGCTGGACGTGCTCAGGGAACGGGGCGTCTTGTTTGAGGACGAGGGCGCTTTGTGGCTGCGCTCCACCGACTTCGGGGACGACAAGGACAGGGTTCTCATCAAGTCCAATGGAGAGACAGCCTACCTCTCTGGTGACGTCGCGTACTACATGGATAAGAGGGCCCGCGGGGCCGACTCTGCTATCTACCTGCTGGGTGCGGACCACCACGGATACATCGGTCGAATGATGGCGGTCTGCGCCGCGCTGGGGGACACCCCGGGCGAAAACATGCAGATCATCATCGGTCAGCTGGTGGACCTAGTTAGGGATGGGAAGCCGGTGCGCATGTCTAAGCGTGCGGGCAACGTGGTTAGCCAAGAGGACCTAGTGGATGCCGTGGGCGTAGACGCAGCCCGGTATGCGATGGTCCGCGCATCAGCCGACACCAAGCTGGTGATCGATCTGGATCTCTTGACACAGAACACCAATGACAACCCGGTCTACTACGTGCAGTACGCGCATGCCCGCACTCGGTCAGTTTCCCGAAATGCCGCTGAGCATGGCGTTCGCATGGATGCAGGTTTTGACCCGCAGACTCTGGATCACCCGGCTGACTCCGAACTGTTGGGTGCTCTGGCGCGCTTCCCAGCAATCGTTGCGCAAGCCGCGACCCTACGTGAGGCGCACAGGGTTGCGCGGTACCTAGAGTCCTTGGCTGCGACCTATCACACCTGGTACGCCCAGTGCCGGGTGACACCGCGTGCGGATGAAGAAGTTACCGACGCTCACGTCGCCAGGCTCTGGCTGAACGAAGCGGTATCCCAGGTGTTGAGGAACGGCTTGGATCTCCTGGGGGTGGGGGCGCCTGAGCAGATGTGAAGTGCGGGCGACCAGCGCCGTGAGCGGTATGGATACTGAGACGCAGACGCAAGCACCTAGAAGGGGGACATTCGGTTCCGCCCGAACCCGCTCTCAAAGGAGCTGTCGCGGTCACCAAGCGTGACCAAGTACTTTTCCGACCACTCAGAATATGGTTTCTTCGCCAGTTCGTCGTTGGAGAATCGCGGGTTCCCAGTGATTTCCGCGCGGCAGAAAGCCGGTATTTGGAGGTCGACCACGGGGGAGGTGCGTTCGCACTCCGCGACTACCAAGGGCTGGTTGGCACCCGCAAACTGGTCTATTACCCATCCGTCCTCGTTCAACCACACGCCGTAGCGGCGTTTGGCTAACGTCTTGCCGCCTCTCAGGCACATCTGTGCGCCCACGCCCACGTCCAGCGGGCGCTCTGCTTCATACCTGGTTCCCCCGATGTGCGGGCCCTTGGCGGTGATCACGCATAAGTCGAAATAGTCGATGAAGTGGCGGATCGCCTCCTTGCCGTCCATGTTCAATGGGAGCGTGACGTCCGGTTGGGTTGCCTGCAGCCTTACGCGCAGTGCGTAGCCATCCTCCGCTAGGAAATATGTCTGCACAATCAGGTCGGCGGTATTGTCTACCAACAGTTCGGAGGGGAGTTCTGTCACCAGAAACCGTCGCTCAAACTCAAAGTCTGTATCTCCTGTGTGCATAACCTCACCGTAGCGCAAGCGCAGCTTCGCGACCTTGCGTTCCACGCGCATACTCACAGTTGGGTGCCCAGATGGCGGGGCCGACTTTTGGGCATAATGACGCGTACGCTAGCTGAGAGTGGACATTGGCGTGCGGCGGCAGTGAGGCGACTGGCGGCGTCCGCATGGAGGCGGATGGAAGGGGCTTTGATGGAAGAATCGGGGTCATTGAGGTCTGCGATCGTTCCGTTCTCAATCGTGCTGGCTGCGGGCTTCATGACGCTGCTGGACGTATCGATCGTTAACGTGGCGTTGCCCTCCATAGAAGTTGGCTTAGACGCGGGGCCGGCACAGGTTCAGTGGATCGTCGCCGGCTATGCACTCACGTTCGGACTTACGCTGGTGGCCGCGGGAAGAGCCGGGGATATCTTCGGTCGTAGAGCGCTGTTCATAGTTGGGTTGGGCGGCTTCGTGCTGGCATCGGCAGGGTGTGGGTTCGCGGTGAGTGCGACGATGCTTGCCGCGATGAGGCTGGCGCAAGGCATGTTTGCGGGTGTCCTCAATCCTCAGGTTCTTGGCCTCATGCAGGATCTGTTCAAGGGGCCGGCGCGCGCCAGGGCATTTGGTGTTTTCGGCGTAATTGTTGGAGTTTCAACAGCCGTAGGACCTGCGTTGGGTGGAGCGCTCATTGGGCTTGCGGGCCCGCATTTTGGGTGGCGACTTGTCTTCCTGATTAACCTGCCGATTGGCCTTGTAGTTCTTCCATTGGCTGCCAAATACCTACCTTCGGCACAGCATGAACGCCAGAGCCTTCGACGCGTACTGTCTCAGTTCGACCCGGTTGGCGTGACGTTGGTGGGTATTACGGTCGTCTTGATCATGTTCCCCTTCCTTAGCTCTTCGGGTGAGGGTGGTGGGGCCGGTTCCGCTGACACGCGCGTGTATTGGCTCCTGGTGGTGGCCGCCGTTGTTGCGGGGATAGTGGTCGTTTGGGAGAAATGGCTTCACCGAAGAGGTCGGGAAGTTCTGCTGGATCCCGCGCTTGTCCACAACCCGTCCTTCGTGCTTGGTGTCCTGACGGCTTTCTTCTACTTCTCTGGGTTCACATCTATTTTCATAATCTTCACTCTGTATCTTCAACAAGGGTTGGGATGGAGTGCATTCAGCGCAGGGTTGGCGGCGATGCCCTTCGCGTTGGTGTCGGGGCTTTCATCAGGGATTTCTGGTCGCCTGTTGAACAGGTACGGCCGGGTCATACCTGTCCTGGGGTCACTGATAGTTGCTGTTGGGGTTCTGGGAATGGCGGGTTCGGCTACATGGGTGCCGCTCCCTTCTGAACCATTCGCCGTCATTGGGTTCATGATGGTCGCAGGAGTTGGGTCGGGCCTAATCATTTCTCCCAACCAGGCACTCACGTTGGAAGACGTTCCGCGCGGACTGGCGGGGATTGCAGCTGCCTTGCTGCAGACATTCCAAAGGCTTGGAACCGCAATAGGGTTGGCAGTGGTAACAACCGTCTACTTTGTGGCATCCAGTGGGCGTTCGCAGGCGGCGAACCCGGGTCATGGGATCGCGGTGGCAAGCGTGGTAGTGGCCGTCTTGGTTTTCTTCTCCTTCATTACGGGCGTCATCGATTGGCGCCGCAGACAAGATGGTGACGCAGCGTTGTCCAAGAAAGTGCAGGACACGCTTGCGCAGACCGAAGAAGAAAGGTGACGAAATGCGCCTCAGAGCTGACCGGGTGAAGGTGAGCGTGCCCGCGACGACCATGAACTTTGGTCCCGCATACGGCAGCCTTGGGATGGCTCTTGACCGCTTTGACAGCGCCACGATCCGCGCAATCGCGGGCGCGTCGCGCGTCAGAATCGTAGATGCTGATACGGGCACCCGGCCGGAGTATTGGCTTGAGCCATACCAGGTGGAGAGACACTTGAGTATTCGCGCACTTCGCCTCCTGCTGGACTATGTGGGTGCTCCCCAGGTTGGAGTTGCACTGACGTACCGCAGGGGAATTCCTGCCGACGTGGGGTTAGGGGACCGTGAGGCGCAGATCTTAGTGGGGCTGTACGGGGCATGGACTCTGTTGGGTAAACCTTCGCAGATCAACGAAACCATGCTCTCTGACCTTGCCATACAACTTGGGGCTTCCCCGGTGAGGACGCATGCGGCGACCAACGGAGGTTTGGTTTTGGGGATCCCACGCGCCTCATTGGACAGCCAACCAGAAGATGACACTGACGGTCCTTCTGATCTTGCCCCGCGTGCGGAGTTTCTACAGTTCGCGGTTTCGGGGCAGGTTGTGCCAACTGCGCTGGTCCCAGGTTTTGCGATGCCGGATGAGGACGCAGCGACCATTCTGCCTCGTGCCGTGTCATTTCGGCGCAGTGTCGCGAACACCGCGCGTGCCGCCGCCCTCGTACCTCTCCTTACGCAGGCACTTCCTCGCTTGGCTGATGGGACTGACGGTGAGATGGGCGCGGCGGAGCCGACGGCTTTGGAGCTTTGGCGTGAGCAGATGGTTTCGGCGACGACCGACGACATCGTGCAGCTACACCGGCGCTCATTCACCCCTGCGTCAGTGGCCATGGTCGACTGGTTGGCGGAACGCAAGATCGCGGCGTTCCTGTCTGGCGCCGGTCCGGCGGTGGTGTGCCTGTGGCCTCCCGATGCGATGCAGCAACGTTCCATTTCGAGGGCGGGGTGGCGTGTCCTAGTGACGGACACCAATGCCGACGGACTCATACTGGACGATTGATCACAACCGCCCACCGGCTACGTGTGCGGAGTGTGACGTTTCTGAGTGTCGAACAAGTCACCCGATACGTTGGCGCATTCGTGACTTCCTGCTAAAGTTGCATGCGAGGCGCCGGTGGCGACGAAAGTTTTCTGCCACAACGTTTATTCAGTGAACTCCTTAGTGCAGCTTCGCGACGGTATATATCCCCGGTGCCAAAGCAAAACATCATGCGACGGTACCCAAAGTTAGGATTCGTCCCCAAACATGGCAAATAATTCAGGCAGCAGCGCAGAGGCGCTTGGAAAAATGAAGCTCGCCGAACTGCAGGCGCTGGCTGCTCAGCGCGGACTGAAGGGCACGTCCCGCATGCGTAAGGCGGAGCTCGCCCAGGCGCTAAGCGGCGGCGCCCCGGCTGGTTCAGCGCAGGCTGCGTCGAAGCAGAAGCGGGATAAGGCGGAGCCGATGGAGGCGCCGTCCACACGCTCGGATGCATCAGCAGAGCGGCCTCGCGACGGCCAACGTCGTGACCGTCCTCGTCGTCAGGAAGACGGAAGTGACGGTGCAGGTACCGCCCGGCAACGTGGTGACGATCCAGCGCGTGGCGCGGACACGCCCCCGGGTGCGGAGCTGGACATTCGTTCGGCGGTTGCGCAGGACCTTGCACAGGAACGTAGCCGACGCGAAGGCGGGGACCGCGGGCGTCGCTCCGGAACTGAACGCCAGCCGGCGCCCTCTCAGGGCGCGTCTGAAGAGCGTGCGCCGGTGCAGTTGGAAGAGATTGCACTTCCCGAAGGCGGAGACGGCAACCGAAATCGTGGGCGACGTGATCGCAACTCAAGGCGACGTGGACGCAACCAGGGCCAGGCGCGTGAAGGTGGCCAAGGTGGCGGGCAACGTGGGCGAAACCAAGGGCAGCCAGACAATGAACCAGTTGATGAGTCACAGCTGATCCCAATTGCGGGGATCGTGGACATCCAGTCCAATCACGCGTTCGTGCGTACATCCGGATACCTTCCGGGAGACAACGATGTGTACGTGACTCTTGGCAATGTGCGCCGGTGGGGTCTTCGCCGCGGTGATGCCGTGGTCGGGGCGGTGCGCCCAGCCCGTGAGGGTGGCGGCAATCGCCAGCAAAAGTACAACGCACTGGTCCGTGTCGATTCCGTGAACGGCATGACCGTTGAGCAGGCTGCGGAGCGACGTGACTTCGCGAAGCTAACTCCGGAGTACCCGCGTGAGCAGTTGCGCATGGAGACCACGCCCAAGGCGCTCACATCCAGGATGATTGACCTTGTCGCACCTGTTGGAAAGGGCCAGCGTGGCCTGATCGTTTCTCCGCCTAAGGCAGGGAAAACGATGATCATCCAGCAGATGGCGAAAGCTATCGAAATCAACAACCCCAACGTTCACCTCATGGTGGTTCTGGTAGATGAGCGTCCTGAAGAAGTGACCGACATGAGGTCCATCGTGAAGGGCGAAGTGATCGCATCGACGTTCGACAGGCCCGCTTCTGACCACACTACGGTCGCTGAACTTGCGATTGAGCGTGCTAAGCGCCTGGTGGAACTGGGCCAGGATGTGGTGGTCCTTCTGGACTCTATTACGCGTTTGTCGCGTGCATACAACCTGGCTGCCCCGGCATCCGGACGTATCCTTTCCGGTGGTGTCGACGCCGCGGCTCTTTACCCGCCGAAGAAGTTCTTCGGTGCAGCACGTAACTTGCGTGAAGGCGGATCCCTTACGATCATCGCTTCGGCACTGGTCGAAACCGGTTCAAAGATGGACGAAGTCATCTTCGAAGAGTTCAAGGGGACGGGCAACATGGAGCTGCGTTTGTCCCGTGCGTTGGCAGACCGCCGTATCTTCCCAGCCATCGACATCAATGCTTCAGGAACCAGGCGTGAAGAGCTCCTGCTGAAGCCCGAAGAGCTGGCGATTATGTGGAAGTTGAGGCGTGCCCTTGGTAGCGCTGACCAGCAATCCGCATTGGAGAGCGTCTTGGGACGCCTGAAGGACACACAGTCGAACGCCGAATTCTTGATGCAGGTCGTGAAGACCACATCGGATTAGGTGGACCGGAAGCACCTTTAAGTGCGAAACTTGTTTGCCGGCTGCGGTTCACCGCGCAACATGCGTGGACCCGGAGCAAAGTGATATTAGGAGACGAAATGAAGCAGGGTATTCATCCCAAGTACGTAGAGACCACGGTGACTTGCACCTGTGGGAATGAGTTCGTGACTCGCTCTACTGTCAGCGACGGCGTTATGCGTGTCGACGTGTGTTCAGAGTGTCACCCGTTCTACACAGGCAAGCAGAAGATTCTGGACTCCGGTGGGCGTGTTGCCCGCTTTGAGGCCCGTTACGGTAAGAAGGCCGCTAAGTAGCGAACTTGTTGGGGCGCCGACGAAATGCTTCGTCGGCGCTCACTCATACCCGTAACCAGTCTGATATGCGGCGGACCCGATGGTTGTCCGTCCTCGAACCCAAACTCGGAGGTGGCCGTGGCCGCGAATGCAAGCCTCGACGCAGTAGCGCCGATACTTGAGGAATACCAAGACCTTGAGCGTCAACTGTCTGACCCCAACCTGCATTCCGACCAGAACCGCGCCCGCAAGGTTGCGCGTCGCTATGCGGAACTGGGACGGATCGTAAAGCTGGTCAATGAGCTGTCCACCCTTGACGACGACATCATTGCCGCCAGGGAGCTGGCGGACGAAGACCCTGACTTCGCAGAAGAACTGGACGCCCTTATTTCGCAACGCGAAGAGGTTTCCCACAATCTTGTTTCAGTGCTGGCGCCACGCGACCCGGACGATGCATGCGATGTCATCTTGGAAATCAAGGCAGGGGAGGGCGGCGACGAATCCGCACTTTTCGCCGCGGACCTTGCACGCATGTACTCCCGCTACGCGGACAACAAGGGTTGGACGACGACCGAACTTTCGACCACCCACACGGGTCTTGGCGGGTACAAGGAAATCACCTTGGCGTTCCGCGCGAAAGGCACCCCCACCCCCGAAGAAGGGGTCTGGACACACCTCAAATATGAGGGCGGCGTCCACCGCGTCCAGCGCATACCCGTGACAGAGTCCCAAGGGCGTATCCACACCTCTGCCGTTGGTGTCATGGTCATGCCAGAAGTTGAGGTCGACGACACGATTGAGATTGATCAGAACGACCTGCGTATTGACGTTTACCGTTCATCGGGGCCGGGCGGACAGTCAGTTAACACGACGGACTCCGCTGTGCGCATCACCCACCTTCCCACGGGAGTCGTGGTGTCGATGCAAAATGAGAAGTCGCAGCTGCAGAACAAAGAAGCCGCCATGAGGGTGCTGCGTGCGCGGTTGATCGCGGAGCAGAGGGCACAGCGCGAAGCGGAGGCGTCGGAAAAACGGTTGAGCCAGGTGCGTACCGTTGACCGCTCGGAGCGAATTCGGACCTACAACTTCCCCGAAAACAGGATCGCCGACCACCGCACAGGCTTCAAGGCGTACAACTTGGATAGCGTCCTAGAAGGAAACTTGGAAGACGTCATCCAGTCTGCGATTCAAGCGGATGAAGTTGCGCGTCTTGAAGCAGCAGGCCAGTCGGCCGGGTAGTCGCGTGGGAATAACGGGCGTCAGCGACGATAGTGGCTTTCTGCCGATGATCAACGTGGCAAGGCGCCAGTCTTTGGGGACGAGGGCGTCTGTGGAAGCCCAAACCCTCCTAGATTGGGGGACGCAGCAGCTATTGTCTGCGGGTGTGCCACCCATAGAGGCGAAGTGGCTGTTGGAGTGGTGCTTAGGTGTGGACTCCCTAGCGCTTGCGGAGCCCCGGGTCGGCATTAGGGCAGCGGAGAAGTACCGTAGCGCCATCGCTCAACGTCGCCGTCACGTTCCGTTCCAGCACATCACGGGGGAGATGGCTTTCCGCTATCTGACGTTGAAGTGCGGACCAGGCGTCTTCGTCGTGCGTCCCGAAACGGAAATGCTGGTTGAGCTGGGGCTTCAACTGCTGGGTGTGGGACCAGCGAAAGTCGCTGACCTCTGTTCTGGGTCCGGTGCGATAGGTTTGGCTGTCGCAACGGAACGACCCGACACGGACGTTCTACTGGTGGAAGTGGACCGGGAAGCGATGCGCTACCTGAGGTCGAATGTTGCGGACGTCGGCGTGCTTGATAACGGCAGCGAAGTCCGCGTGCTCCAAGGTGACGCCATGGTTGAGCCGAGTGGGGAGGAAGGAACGTTCGCCCTCGTCCTGTCCAATCCCCCATACGTGGGTCTCACGGACGCCCCGACGCAGCGGGAAGCACAGGTGGACCCACCGGTGGCGCTCTATGGTGGGGGCGAGGACGGGTTGGTCACCCCGCGCGGCATAGTCACTAGGGCATATTGGCTGCTTCGCGATGGGGGCGCCCTCGTCATGGAGCACGGTGAGCAGCAGGGGAACGCGCTTGTTGAACACGCACTCTCCGTGGGTTTCGTGACCGCTAGGACGGAGAGGGACCTGACCGGACGCGATCGCTTCCTCGTGGCACAGAAAGCTCCACGGCGCTCTTCGGACACGGCATCACTTTAGAGAGGTGACACATGGCGGTTTACAGGGATCTGAGCCACGGTATGGGCGTGGCACTGCCGTTAGCTCTCAAGCAGGAAGTTATTGACGCGGTATCCTCCGGTGAGCTCTTGGTACTTCCGACCGACACGGTTTACGGCATAGGCTCCGACGCATTCTCTGTAGACGCGGTGCGGAGGCTACTGAATGCCAAGGGACGCGACCAGACGATGCCGCCCCCAATCTTGGGTGCGAACGCGGAAGAACTGCTGTCCCTGGTGGAGTTCACATCTTCCTCCCAAGAGCGCACGGTGCGCGCCTTGGCGGAGGCATTTTGGCCAGGGGCAATGACACTTGTGGTGAAATCCGGGATCCAGCCAGGTTGGGACATGAGCGCGGTTGGCGGATCCATTGCAGTTCGCGTGCCGCACTCTGATGAGGCATTGGCGGTGCTCAGGGCTACGGGGCCCCTGGCCGTGACGTCGGCGAACCGGACGGGAATGCCGCCGGCGCGTTCCGTCGCGGAGGCACGGGCGTATTTCGGCAGTGAAGTCGCAGTATACGTGGACGGGGGACTGTCTCATGGAAGTGCGCCCTCGACAATCGTTGACTGCACGGGAGAAGAGCTGCGGGTCATTAGGATAGGGGACATACCGGCACAGCGAATCTTGGAGCGCGCTGCTTCCACCGGGCGACCTTTGGGGTGATGCCGAACAGTCCTAAGTGGGACGGTACAGGGCAGCGGAGTCAAAGGTCCGACCGCACCGGGGTCCGGAAAACGTGTTTGTGTGTGACAGGGTAAGGAGAGGGAATGCGCGTATACATGTTGCTTCTCCTATGCGCTATGGCTGTAACACTGGTATTGACGCCGATAGTGCGCAGAGCAGCACTAAGTTTCAACATCCTCACCCCACTTAGAGAACGTGATGTGCACGCTCACCCCATCCCGCGCCTCGGCGGAGTTGCGATGACCGGCGGGATAATGGTCGCCCTCGTCGTGGGATATGCGATCCCCTTCCTGAGGCCCATCTACCAATCCTCCCCCGCACTATGGTCCGTCGCCCTTGGCGCCATGGCAATCGCGGCTTTGGGAATCGTGGACGACATCTGGGAGCTTGACTGGTTTGCCAAGCTGTCCGGGCAGTTCCTGATCGCCGGCGTCATGGCATTCGGGGGCGTACAGATGATCAACATCCCTCTTTTTGGTGTAACTGTCAGTTCCGCGCGTCTTTCAGTGCTGGTGTCGACCCTCTTTCTGGTTGCAGTAATCAACGCGGTGAACTTTATTGACGGCCTAGACGGCTTGGCATCCGGCGTCATAGCCATCGGATCTTTGTCCTTTTTTGCCTATTCATACATGCTGACACGGCTGATGGGTGCAACCTCCTACGCGACAGCGGCCGCCGTAGTGACGGTCACGCTTGCGGGCGCATGCATCGGTTTCCTGTGGTTCAACTTCCATCCGGCGTCCATCTTTATGGGGGATTCCGGCTCCATGGTGCTTGGGTTGATGCTGGGCTCGGCAACCCTGATCGTGACGGGACAGGTCAATCCAGC
>CAYFOT010000006.1:9020-33702 GCA_964344825.1 uncultured Actinomyces sp. | reverse complement strand
GCCGTGATGTTCATTGCGCGTCCACCCGGTGCAATACTGGTTTGGGCTGCGCCAGCCCTGCTCCTGGTTATCTTTGCGACCGCGTTCCAGTTTCCAGGTGGTGGGAGACGGGGGCGAGGGCGTCCGAAAGGCACGGGTGTTCCCGGCGGTGGGTTCGTGACGGATGCGGGGCAGGAAGTCATTTCTCGCCCACAAATTAGTGGGGCGTGGCTGCCGCTTCGTCACTACGGTGATGACGAGGACGACCCGTGGGCAAGGTATTCCGTCCAGAAAGAAGAAGAGTTGAAGTGAACTCACTTATGGTGCGCAGGGCACTGCGACGTATGAGAACGTACTTGGCGTACGGTTTTGGCGTGGAGGTTCTGGTCGCCGTGGCGCTGGCACTCTTTATGCCTGGGAAGCCGTGGGTGTCAGTGTTGGTGGCACTGGTTGCCGCGGGGCTCATGTTTGCGCTTTCGTGGTTCACGACATCCTCTATGGCCGCGGCGGAAGATCCTTCCGTGCTTTGGGTTGCCCTAGATTACCTTGGCAAGGCTGCATTAACCGTGGGTGTCCTGTTGTTGGCGAAGTACGGCGTGGGCTTGGAAGTAGTCCCCGTGGCCGTCGTCATGGTTTCCGCGATTCTGATATCGGCGGGCGTTCAGGTTGCAGCGTTCGCACCAAGGGCAAAGAGTGGCCCTGTCGGAGTTGAGGTGGATGAGTAGGCGGAGGCAACATGGCCCCCGCCCTCAGGGAGACTAATGCCCGGCCTCTAGAATCGTCCGGCTGGTCACCTCAGAATCCGTCAAAATCAGGATCTCTCTATCGTCTGTCATGACTTTCAGGAACCCCGGCGACGCATCCAATACATAGCCCTCTACGACCCCCGAGGTCGTTTCTATGCGCTCATTCTCCACCCAAGGAGTGTCGATCGTGCTGGCAATCACCAAGAGCGCCACGCCAACCAATATTCCGACATGGGTGCCGACCTTTGCAAGGCTTACATGCAGATTGAAACGTTTGGAAATAGGACCTGCGGCAAATAGGAGGACCAAGAGCGCCAGGGAGATCGCCGCGGTCCACCACATGTGGAACGTGCGTAGCAGGACGTAAGAGACAGCGATCAAAATGACTATCGTGAACCAGTTGTTTGCTCTTGTCTTGGTGAGGCCATGTTTGCTGAGCCAGTACTCCCTGAACAGCGCGAAGGGGAGCGCCAAGGAGAGTATGACGCCCGACAGCTGCGGCCTTTCGAACAAAGTTCCAAGAACGATGGACAGTGCATCATCGATGCTGAATGACTCCGACAGAGAGGCCGCCACTCCCCATTCCCAGTCCGAGACCGCGAACAAACGAAGTACCAAGATCATCGCCACCAATCCAACGGTGATGCCTGCCTCTCCGATTTTGTTGAACCACGGCTCATTTACTTCGTCGACCTCTTTCTGGACGGCAGCGTTCACCTCCTTCACTTCCTCTTTTTCCGCGGGTGTCAGGGTAACGGGAGGTAACTGGATAGTCGTGGCAGTCGACTTCTGAGAGCCGCTTCGCACGGAATCCGCGTCTTGTGGACCAGACTGCGAGCGAGAGAGTGCATCATCCGCGTTTGCATGGAGTTCGTTATCTGCCGATTCAGTCACAGTGGCCGCCTCATGTAGGTGAAGGTATGTGTGGGCAAACCGCGCAGACTGGCTCCAAACGCACCTGAAGCGGTCCGGAAGTCGGCCCTCACACTGCAAACATGCTACCGCTTAGGCTGCTAATATTGATGACGTCGCGCAAGCGATACTCATTCGTTTTACACGTGGCCTTCGCCGACGAAGGCGTAACAGTAACTGGAGGTAGCTCTGACCACGTTAGGTGTGGCCAAGCAGGCCCAGGTTAACCAACGGGAGACATCTACTTCAGCTGGTAAGACCTCAGGAAAGGCACGTCGCCTGCCCACCTGGTGGTGGGTGGGTCTGGTCGTTATCGGAGCAGTTGTTGTCGCTACTTTCTACCCCGGTGTCGTTGAAGCATTCCGGGAGCCGTCCGTAGAAGTTCACTCCCCGGGCATGAAAGACTTTTTCCCTGAAGCGCTGATCTGGGAAGGAACGGCGTTCCAGTTCAACCGTCTGGTCTTGGCCCGGCTATTCGCTGCCGCAGTGGTCGCGTTGGTCTTCATCATTGCAACTGCCAACCTGAAGCTGCGTCCCTCAAGGGGACAGGTCCTGACAGAAGCTGCGGCTGACTTTGTCCGAACGAACATAGGCATTGAGCTCCTTGGCACCCGACGCGGCAAGCGTTACGGAACATTGCTTGGGTTCGTATTCTTCGGCGTTTTGGCCATGAATCTCACCGGCGTGATGCCCGGTATAAACATTGCCGCATCTTCGGTCATTTCCGTGCCTCTAGTTTTTGCGGTCATCGCATACGTGACGTTCATTGCGGCGGGTATCAAGGCGCGCGGGGGCTTGCGCTTCTTCAAGGAGCAGCTGTTCCCTCCGGGAATTCCCCCTCTGGTCTACATTTTGCTCACGCCCGTTGAGTTTGCATCCACGTTCATCGTTCGGCCCGCCACGTTGGCTATCCGTCTTCTGGCGAACATGATTGCCGGCCACATGCTTCTTGCCCTCACTTACTTCGGCACGCAGGTGCTGATGCTGGGCGTAATGGCAATGAAACCGGTGGCAGTCCTGACATTCGGCGCTGCCGTTGTGATGACCCTTTTTGAGATTTTCGTGGCGGTTCTTCAGGCATACGTATTTACGATTCTGACGGCCGTTTACATCAAGATGTCTGTTGAAGCTCACTAACTTATAAACCCCAAAGAATAGATAAGAAGGATACAAACGATGACTGGTTCCATCACCATTCTGGGCTACGGCCTTGCAACTCTCGGCCCTGGACTGGGTATCGGCATCCTGGTTGCTCGCACCCAGGAAGCAACGGCTCGTCAGCCAGAGGTCGCTGGACGCCTCTTCACGAACATGATCATCGGTGCGGCGCTCGTTGAGGCACTTGCACTGATCGGGTTTGTGCTGGCCTTTATTGTCTAATGTTTTTCTCCGTTCCATTTCCTGCAGAGACACCCGGTGTCTCGGGGCTCCAAGTACTGATTCCGCCTGTCTATGAGATTTTCTGGTCGGCCGTAATCATCTTGGGTCTGTGGCTGGTGCTTGGCAAAGCGCTGCCGAAGATTTACGACATGCTGGATGAGCGGCGCGCGAAAATCGATGAGGGGTTGGACGCGGCGGACAAAGCCCGCGAAGATGCATCCCTTGCACGTCGCGAACGCGAAGAAGTCCTGCGAAAGGCCCAGCAAGAAGCGAAGGTTATTCGCGATGAGGCACAGAAGGACGCTGGGCGCATTGTGGCCCAGGGGCGCCACGATGCCCAGGTTGAGGCCGCACGCGTAACGGAGGCTGCACAGCGACGCATCGAAACCGAAAGGCAGGCTGCGGAAGTGGCCCTGCGTGTACAGGTCGGAAGCTTGGCCACGGAGCTGGCTGAGCGGATCGTTGGTGAACAGCTGAAAGACACTGCGTTGTCGCAGAGGGTCATCGACCGGTTCATGGCTGATGTCGAAGCTGACTTGGATAAGCAGTCAGTGGGGACGGACGCGTAAATGGGTGCAGAACAGCAGAGTCATTTGGCCGCAGCACAGAAGCTCCTTCACCGTTTGGTGAGGGAGGCAGGCGTTGGCGAAGAGACTGGCGTGGACCTTTTCGGTATCGCTGATGTCCTTGATGCGAACAGAAGCTTGCTGCGGGGGCTCACTGATCCCGGCCGCACCGATGATGCGCGTGCCGCGTTGGCTACTGCCGTTTTCACGGACCACGTCAATAGCGCGGCATTGTGGACCATTGAGATGCTGTCAGCGATGCACTGGGGTCACCCTCATGAGCTGGTTGAGACTGTTGCAGAACTGGGCCTAGATTCGTTCGTCCTCGCCGAAAATGCGGACAACAAACCTGACCTGTGCCAGCAGCTGGTTGATGCGTACACCCTGATCAACTCGAATAGGGAGTTGCGCATTGAGCTGTCTGATATAGGTCTTGGCGATTCGGAGCAACGCGCGGAGCTGGCGGGCAGGCTCTTTGAGGGGCATGTGACGCCGATTGCCAGACGACTCATCATGCGCGCATCAGGCAACGCGCACCTGGGGCACTTGGTGAAGACGCTACGCACCATGGCTGCGCGCGCAGCAGAAATGAACGGCAAGATGCTGGTCATCTGCACCACTGCGCGCCCCCTAACTGAACCACAGCGCGATCGGATGGCCGCTTTGGCCGCGCGCAAGTGGGGAAGGCCCGTGGATATGACGTACGTGGTCGACCCAGACTTGATTGGTGGCTTCCGCTTAGACATCGGCGAAGAAGCAATAGATACTTCCATCCGAAGTGACTTGGCGCTTGCACATGCAGCGTTGGTCCGTTAGCAGAGTTTTTTACAAAGGGATTTGAGCGAGTAGGAACGATCGATGACTGATCTTGGTATTAGCCCAGAAGCTATCCGCAGTGCACTGGACTCATACATTGAATCCTTCACGCCGGCGAAGGTGGCGGCTGAAGAAGTAGGCCACGTTACTGTGACCGCCGACGGGATCGCGCAGGTTGAAGGACTGCCGGGGGCCATGGCAAATGAGCTCCTGAGGTTCCAGGACGGCACGTTGGGCTTGGCCATGAACTTGGAGCCGACCAAGATCGGAACCGTCGTGCTGGGGGACTACTCCGGCATCGAAGAGGGCCAAGAGGTTCGTCGGACGGGTGAGGTTCTGTCTGTGCCTGTGGGCGACGGATATCTGGGCCGCGTTGTGGACCCAATGGGTAAGCCGATCGATGGACTTGGTGAAATCACCGACCTGGACGGCCGACGCGCGCTGGAGTTGCAGGCCCCGGGAGTCATGGATCGCAAGAGCGTGAATGAGCCGCTTCAGACCGGTCTGAAGGCTATCGACTCCATGATCCCGATCGGCCGTGGTCAGCGCCAGCTCATCATTGGTGACCGCCAAACAGGCAAGACCGCGATCGCGATCGACACGATCCTGAACCAGAAGGACAATTGGGCAACCGGTGACCCGAAGAAGCAGGTCCGTTGCATCTACGTTGCGGTGGGTCAGAAGGCGTCGACGATTGCTGCTGTTCGCAAGACCCTGGAAGACAACGGGGCAATGGAATACACAACCATTGTTGCCTCTCCTGCATCTGATCCCGCGGGATTCAAGTACTTGGCGCCATACACCGGCTCGGCTATCGGCCAGCACTGGATGTACGACGGCAAAGCATGCCTGATTGTCTTCGACGACTTGTCAAAGCAAGCCGAAGCGTACCGTGCCGTGTCGTTGCTGCTCCGTAGGCCCCCGGGGCGTGAAGCGTACCCGGGCGACGTGTTCTACCTGCACTCCAGGCTCCTGGAGCGTTGCGCGAAGTTGTCGGATGCTCTTGGCGGTGGCTCGCTAACTGGCCTGCCGATCATTGAGACTAAGGCAAACGACGTCTCCGCTTACATTCCGACCAACGTCATCTCCATCACCGATGGTCAGATCTTCTTGCAGTCAGACCTGTTCAACGCTGACCAGCGGCCAGCCGTCGACGTCGGCGTGTCTGTTTCGCGTGTCGGTGGCGACGCTCAGATCAAGGCGATGAAGAAGGTCGCTGGAACACTCAAGCTCACGCTTGCCCAGTACCGGGCTATGGCGTCGTTCGCTATGTTCGCATCGGACCTGGATGCTGTAACACGCCAGCAGCTCACCCGTGGTGAGCGCATGATGGAGCTGCTGAAGCAGTCCCAGAACTCTCCTATGAAGGTGGAGGACCAAGTCGCGGTGATTTGGGCGGGAACCAAGGGATACCTGGACAAGCTGGAGCTCAAGGAAGTTCTGCCGTTCCAAGACGGCCTGCTGGACCACCTGCATGCACACTCTGACGTCCTCGAACGGATCGCTAAGACCGGTTCATTGGACGGTGGGGTTGAGGAAGACCTGAAGGCGGCAGTGGAGACCTACCACGATCAGTTCGTTGTGGAAGCGCGTAAGGGCGAAACCGAAGAGGTTGAGGCCAAGCGGACGCAAGAGAAGATCGTTCGCCAGCGCGCAGGCGCCAAGAAGGACTAGGCATGGGCGGTCAGCAAAGGATCTACAAGCAGAAGATCCGCGCCACGGAGACCTTGGAGAAGGTCTTCCGCGCGATGGAGATGATTGCTGCTTCGCGCATCGGTGCCGCTCGCACGCGGGCAACGGAGGCGGATCCTTACACGCACGCGCTAACGCGCGCGGTCGCTGCGGTGGCGGTCCACTCCGACATCGACCACCCACTTACGCGTGAGCGTGAGGATACGAACAGGGTCGCTGTCCTTGCCATTTCCTCCGATAGGGGTTTGGCGGGCGCGTACTCTGCGACGATCTTGAGAGAGACCTCGCGTCTTCTGGAGGAGTTGAAGGAAGCGGGCAAAGAACCCGTCTTGTTCACCTCTGGTAAGAGGGCGAAACAGTACTTCCAGTTCCGCGGTGTGGAGGTGGAGAAGTCCTGGGAAGGTGACTCCGACCGTCCAGCCGAAGCGCGTATGTATGAAATAGGACAGACGCTGCTGGACTACTTCTTGGACCCGAACCCCGCGACTGGTGTGGGTGGCGTGGAAATCGTCTTCACCCGGTTTATGAGCATGGTGAAGCTGGTCCCTGAGATTAGGCAGGTCCTTCCGCTTAGCGTTGTTGACGCGCCCTCGGACGAATCGGGCGACTCCGAACTGGGTTTCGGGCCCGACGGCACGGGTTACCCGGAGTATGAGTTCATTCCCGGTGTTGAGGAAGTCTTGGACACGCTGCTCCCGCTGTACGTAACAAACCGTATTGCGACCGCAATGGTCCAGTCCGCAGCATCTGAGCTGGCCGCGCGTCAACAGGCCATGCACACGGCCACAGAAAACGCCAACGACATCATCCGTGACTACACCCGCTTGGCCAATGCCGCCAGGCAGGGTGAAATCACACAAGAAATCAGTGAGATCGTCTCCGGTGCGGACGCGCTCTCACAAAGTAACTAGACGGCAAACATTCCAGGTACTGGGCATCCGCGGAAAGAGACAGAGATGGCAGACGAAAAGACCAAGACCGCCGAGGGACGCATTGCGCGCGTGGTGGGTCCGGTTGTTGACGTTGAGTTCCCACCCGACGCAATTCCACCCCTATACAACGCGTTGCTCGTGGAGTTGGATCTTCGCGGTCAGGGCGAGGGCGAAGGGGCGACGACCCTCACCATGGAAGTAGCCCAGCACTTGGGAGACAACATGGTCCGTACCATCGCGCTGAAGCCCACCGACGGGCTGGTGCGAGGGGCGAAGGTTACAGACACGGGTGGTCCGATCACCGTTCCCGTGGGGGAGGTGACCAAGGGCCACGTTTTCAATGTGACCGGTGAGTGCCTGAACTTGGAGAAGGACGAGGTCCTTGACATCAAGGAACGCTGGCCGATCCACCGCGACGCACCTTCCTTTGACCAGCTTGAAGGTCAGGAGAAGATGTTTGAGACGGGTATCAAGGTGATCGACCTGCTCACCCCATATGTCCAAGGCGGAAAGATTGGGCTCTTCGGAGGCGCCGGCGTTGGCAAGACCGTCCTCATCCAAGAGATGATCCAGAGGGTCGCCCTAGACCACGGTGGCGTGTCTGTGTTCGCCGGTGTTGGCGAACGTACACGTGAAGGTAACGACCTCATCCACGAAATGGAAGAGGCGGGCGTTATGGATAAGACTGCCCTCGTCTTCGGACAGATGGATGAACCCCCGGGGACACGTCTTCGCATTGCGCTGACAGGGCTGACGATCGCGGAATACTTCCGTGACGTGCAGAACCAGGACGTGCTGCTGTTTATCGACAACATCTTCCGTTTCACTCAGGCTGGTTCTGAGGTCTCCACACTGCTGGGCCGCATGCCTTCAGCGGTTGGTTACCAGCCGAACCTTGCTGATGAGATGGGACAGCTTCAGGAACGAATCACGTCGGCTGGAGGCCGCTCAATCACCTCCTTGCAGGCCATCTACGTCCCTGCTGACGACTACACGGACCCCGCACCCGCAACAACCTTCGCGCACCTTGACGCCACGACGGAGCTCTCCCGTGAGATCGCGTCGCGTGGCCTCTACCCGGCGGTTGACCCGCTGACGTCAACGTCGCGTTTGCTGGATCCAAAGCACGTTGGCAAGGAGCACTACGAAGTTGCTACCCGTGTGAAGTCGATTCTGCAGAAGAACAAGGAACTCCAAGACATCATCGCGATCCTTGGCGTTGATGAGTTGTCTGAAGAAGACAAGGTCACAGTCGCCAGGGCACGCCGCATCCAGCAGTTCCTGTCGCAGAATACGTACATGGCTGAAAAGTTCACGGGTATTGAAGGCTCCACGGTTCCATTGAGTGAAACGATTGAAGCGTTCAAGCGTATCGCGGACGGCTACTACGACGAGGTGCCAGAGCAAGCATTCTTCAACATCGGTGGTATTGAAGACTTGGAGCGGCGCTGGAAGGAACTTCAGGAAAGTGCCTAAGGAGGAACTGCGCGTAGAGGTAGTCTCAAAGATCGAGCCGTTGTGGAGCGGTAAGGCGTCTTACGTCTCCATACCGGCGGTCGACGGGCGGCTTGGCGTCCTGAAAGGGCGCCAGCCAGTCTTGGCAGTGTTGGAAGCCGGCGCTGTAGAGATCGAAACCTCCACAGGCACGGTTATTGTGACTGTAGATGGTGGATTTGCCTCCGTTGACTCAGACTTTGTGACTATCGTTGCAGAAGGCGGGACGATAGAGACGCAATAGCGCTGCGACGGAGGGGGCTGCCATGCCTGTGGGAATGATCCTTGTTCTTCTCGGTGTAGCCCTTCTGTCTCTGGTTGCTATTTGCGCTGGGTATATGGCTGTGCGCGCCATGATCCTCTTAGGGCGTGCAGCGTCTTTTGGCGCGTGGATCATCAACCCCGAATCCGGCAAATGGGTTCGGGGTATCGCTTTGTATGGGCAACTGAATTTGGCTTGGTATAAGTTAGCCAGCCCAAGTCCGTCCCCAACCATCCGACTCTCGCGGACAAACCTTGAGGTTGTGGGCGGACCGACACCTTCGCGCGATGCGAACTACACGGTTGTGCGTCTACGCTCAAAGGAGAATAGCTACACGTTAGCGCTGCTTCCAGGCGATGCGGCGGGACTTATTTCTTGGGTGAACTCCGCGCCCCCCGGTATTGTGGGCAGCTAGACTTCGTACGCTAGAGAGGGCGGATATTGAGGCTGGTTATTGCGGATTGCTCGGTGGATTATTCGGGGCGACTGGATGCACATTTGCCGCGCGCGAAGCGTCTGTTGATGTTGAAATCTGATGGCTCCATACTGGTCCATTCCGATGGTGGATCGTACAAGCCGCTGAATTGGATGACAGCCCCGTGCAACTTAGAGGTCTTGGCACCTGACGCAGACGAAGAGGCTGCGGGTGTCCTAGAAGTGTGGAAGGTTGAGCCTAAGAAGCAGGACGGCCGCCTCCTGATCAGAATCTTTGAGACCGTAGCGCAAATTGATGAAGACCTTGGGGAGGACCCTGGCCTCGTGAAGGATGGCGTTGAAGCCCACCTTCAAGAGTTGCTGGCGGAGCAGGTCGAAGCGGTGTTGGGGACCGGATGGACGCTTGGTCGCCGTGAACATCCGACGCCTGTGGGACCTGTGGATCTGATGGTCTTCGACCCTGACGGCAGCCCGGTCGCCATAGAGGTCAAGCGCCGCGGGGGGATCGACGGGGTAGAGCAGCTAACCCGCTATTTGGAGCTGCTGGGGCGTGATCCTAGGTACACGGGGATCCGCGGAATATTCGCGGGGCAAGAAATTACGCGTCAGGCAAGGGTACTGGCAGAAGACAGAGGCATTGAGTGCAGAATCTTGGATTATGCGCAGATGCGGGGCATGGACAACGCTGAAGAACGCCTGTTCTGACGGCAGATTGACGAAAGAAAGAAGGGGTGCAATGAAGAATCCTTCGCTCTTGAGCGGGTCGGTGGTCCTTAGGGACACCGTCCATGAGGATGCGGCGGTCGTCTTGGAGGACGGGAAGATTGCTTGGGTAGGGGAAGAGGCCAACTTGCCGGAGCAGTACGCGTCGCTTGATGCGGTGCGGGCGCCGGAGGGCGGTTACATCGTCCCGGGCTACATCGACGTCCACGATCACGGAGGAGGCGGTGCATCCTTCCCTGACGCTTTGACGCTTGAGGATGTGCAGACCGCCGCGAATGAGCACTTGAAGCAAGGGACCACGACACTGGTCGCGTCCCTTGTGACAGCCGCGATCCCCGTGCTGGAAGAGCGTGCCTCCCTGCTGGCGGATGCCGTCGAAAAGGGCATAATCCAGGGGATCCACTATGAGGGGCCGTTCCTGTCAAAAGCCAGGTGTGGGGCTCAGAACCCAAAGTACCTGGTTCCCGCCACGCCACAGGATGCGCAGAGACTGGTTGACGCGGCGCGCGGATACGCGGTTTCCATCACGCTGGCACCGGAGCACTGTTTGGACGAGGACGGAAGGGAAGCCGTATCAATCCTCATCAATGGTGGCCTCCTGCCGTCATGGGGTCACTCCGACTGCACTACGGCTCAGGCTAATGAAGCGATTGAGTTGGGGCAGGCTCTCCTGGAGGCTGCACCTTCTAAGATCCGCGGGGGCGTCGGGACGGTGACGCACCTGTTCAATGGCATGCCGCCTATGCATCACCGTGCGCCGGGGCCGATCCCTGCGTTCTTGGCTGCGGCCTCAGAAGGACGTCTGATCGCTGAACTCATTTCGGATGGGGTTCACCTGGACCCCGCCCTCGTCACTGAAGTGCTGAACCTTGTTGGACGCTCCAACCTGGTGTTTGTAACCGACGCGATGGCAGCTGCTGGAATGGAGGATGGCGACTACGTTCTTGGGCCGAATGAGGTGACGGTGCTGGATGGGGTTGCGCGGCTGACTCATGGCGGCAACCTTGCGGGCGGCACATCTAGGTTGGCCGATCAGGTGAAGGTTGCGGTGCATCAGGGCGGAGTGTCGGTTGTGGACGCCGTTTACTTGGCGACGGTGCAGGGGGCGAAGGTCCTCGGCCTAGAGGACCGCGGAGAAATAGCAGTGGGCAAGCGCGGCGATGTCTTGGTGCTGTCGCCGAAGCTGGATGTTGAGCAGGTTTACCGCGAAGGTGAGAGGGTCGTCTGATTCATGGGTAAGAAGAGGGGGTCGCGCAGGGCTCAGATGTCGCGCGACCCACGCCCTTTGAACATGGATGCGCTTCGCGGGGTGCCAATGAGTGAACCCGGACCCGGGGGGAATCACTACCAGGTCCAGCGCGTTAGGGGCTCCGCGAAGACGTATACATGCCCGGGGTGCCTACAGACGATCGCAGCCTACACAGAGCATGTAGTGGCGTGGCCGGAAGAAGCTGCCCACGGCACGGCCGTTGGCGTGGGGGCACGCAGGCACTGGCACACCGGATGTTGGTCACGGAAACTCAGACCTCAGTAGGGCCCTGAAAGCCGCGTTTCGCGGAGGAATGTCCCACACAATTGTGGTACATGGGGCACGTGTTACCAATGTGGCATATGTTTAAGTGAGTGTGGGTTGTGCCGTCCTACTCTGAGTGGGCCCAGAAAACTGGCTTACGCTTGAATAACTGCATTCTTGGGGAGGAAGTTGGCTATGAGTAATGTGAAGCGCTACGCGCTACCCATTGTCTTGGGTGCGCTGGCCATCGCGTTGGCGGTAGTGGGGGTGCTCTCCCTCACCATATGGAAGCCGGCGCAGGAAGTCGTCGCCAGCCGCGACTCAGAACTACCTTTCTCGATGACGCGTGCGGGTGTGTTCCCGCTATATGCGGATGAAGTGAACGTTAGGGCCACAGGAGAGTCCGATCAGATCATTTGGCTTGCCGTTGGTGACCCTGAAGACGTCGCTGCTTGGCTCCAAGAAGAACCTTATGAAGAGGTCGTGGGGCTTGTAGGGAACCTCTACACATTGAAGGCTATCGACCACAACTTAGAGGCCTACGCAGAAAGCGGGGCGCAGTCGGGAGAGGTTCCCCAATCCGGGCAAGATGTGCAGGACAGCGAAGATGCAGAGCTTGCACAAGACCCAGATGCGAATCCTATCTACTCTGATATGTGGACGCATGTGAAGTACGGGCGCGGATCTGTTTCCGTTGACTTGAGCGGGGAAGAGATGGACATGTCCGTCCTCGTCGCTACCGACGGGGTCGGTCCCGCGCCCACCCTAACGCTGACTTGGAAGACTCCGCAGAGCAACCTTTTGGCTTTGGCGTCCTTCGTTGCGGCTGCAGTCGTTGCGCTCATCGCGTTGGTTGTTGCTTTGGCGCTCTGGAGCACCAGGAAGAAGAGGCTGTCGCGGTCTGCTCATCTGCGCGAAGCCGAAAGCAGGGCATCTGTTGACACCGCGGCCATTGCAGTTGGCTCTTCCATCGAGGATTTGCCCAAGCGGTCATCGCGCAGGGACAAAGCGAAGAAGGCTCTCCTCGCTGAGGGGGAGACGCTTGCGGGTGCCGATACTGAGGAAGTGTCCGTCGAATCGGAGGACACTGGCTTAGACGCGTCTGTTGGGGTCTTTTCCTCCGACCCCACAGAGCCTTACGCCGACCAAGAGTCACATGACTCAAAGGACGTCGATGAAGAAGCGGATGAGGCTTCTCAGGCGATTTTCGCACCCGTTCCGCAAAAGGAAGACAACCTGCCTGCGGAAGATCCGGAAGGTGAGCAGCCAGGTCCAGAAGAAACCGTGGCGGAAGACGACCAGGACGAGGTCGTAGTGGCGGAGACCGCGGAAACTGTCACTGAGGAAGACTTTGCCGAAGAAACCGCAGAAGAGACCGTGCAGGAAACCGCAGAAGAAGCCACGGATGACGTGGCGAATGACGACGCTGCACGCGCAGCCGCTGCGCAGGAGGCCGCGCGGACAGAGACTGTGACGACGGACTCCGGAATGATGAACTTGTCGGCGCTACGGGGCGGCGGGAACTTCCCGACCCGGAAGGCCCTACGCGATGCGCGCAGACGCGGGGTCGAACAGCTCGTCGTCGGTGAACGCGCCTTTGATGTTCCTGCCACGCCGCGTACGGACAGTGACCCTGCGCAGGCATTGCGTGAACGGTCGATTGGGGCCGCCAAGTGGAGTGAAGCCATGGGAGAGAAGGACTGACGCGCGGAGCAGCATTCAAAGCGTGGTTATTGAGATCTGACGAAGCGTCAGGAGGGACGGAGAAGGACATGTCACGAAAAGTCGCGGTGCCGGCGGCGTTTGCGCTTGCTGCCTCGCTGTTAGTAGCGGGTTGTTCCCAACCGGTCTTGGAGGTCGAATCCACGCAGTCTGAGGGGCAGTCGGGGGCACAGTCGGCGGATGCTGCAGGTGATGACGCACTAACGCTCACCGACGACCAAGTGATGCGCATCGTAGCTCAAGTGCAGGCGACCTTGGATGAGGCACAGGAGGCAGACGACACCGCCATACTGGCAAATCGTCTTGAGAATCCTGCGTTGCTCATTAGGACGGGGCAGTTCATTCGTTCTGAGAAGACGGACACGGACCTGGCTCCATTGGTGATCAACCCGGATGTCCATTCCGCCACTAGGGGTGACTCTTGGCCGCGTGTACTAATGGTGGCCTCCAACGCGGAAACCGACACACCATCGGAGCTTTTCTTCCTGACTCAGTCTGATCCCAAGGCGGATTACAAGTTGGAAAATTGGGCTCGCCTTGTGGGAGGGACTTCCGTGAAGGGCATCTCCGTGAGGGACGGCACCCGCGTCTTGGACCCGGACGAAGCAGGATTTAAGCTCTCCCCGGAAGAAACGTTGTCAACGTACGTCAACTTTCTGAACAGCCCGGACAACGAAGAGTACGCGGAGTTTGAGGACAACGTCTTTGAACCGCGCTACCGTGAGGAGTTGAAAGAGCTCAATGACGCCGTGAAAGTCGCGGGTAACGTTGCCTCTTCGGCTTCCGTCGGTGACTTCCCCCTGAGCGCCGTGGAGCTCAACACCGGTAACGCGATCGTGGCTGCAGCCTTCAAATATCAGATGGTGTACAGCCGAACGGTTCCGGGATCCACGTTTGAGATGGCGGGCACACTGGCAGCCTATCTGGACGACCCGAACGTAATCGGCACAGTGACAGTTGACTACGCGGTTGCGATCTTCTTCCTGGTGCCACCACAGGACTCAGACGCAGAGATATCGGTACTGGGCTCTGAACGCGTGATCACTGCGGTCGCTAGGGACGATACAGAGCCCGTTGCAGAAGAAAATTAGGGTTCGGTCCGCTGCTGGCCAACTAGCGGTTTCGTCATTTCGTTGGCGCATCGGATCATTGAGGTGAGAGGTGAGGACATGTCGGAAAAGGGCTACGGGACAAGCGGTGGGGCAGTAGATCTGTCGCAGGTGGGGGTGCCTCAAGCACAGCCGGACCCTGCAGCCGCAACCCTGCCTCCCGAACAGGCGGGCGCATTCGTGGATGCGCCACTGTTGGTAGAGGTAACCACGGAGAACATCGAAGTAGAGATGGCTCTGTCCGCCACAGTCCCCGTAATTCTCATGTTGGTTTCGAAGAACTCCATAGCCTCCAAGCAGGCTTTGGAGGTCATGTCGAAGTTGGTCCGTCGCGACTCTGGGGCGTTCCAATTAGCAACGGTAGATGTTGAAGCTAACCCGCAGCTGGCTGCCGCATTTCAAGCGACTGCTGTTCCAGCGACGTTTGCGTTGGTTGCGGGTCGGCCAGCCCCGTTGTTCGAGGGCGTCCCGACGGAAGCACAGGCAGAAAGCCTCCTCGCAGAGATTCTGCAGGTGGCTCCACAACTAGGTGTGACGGGACGCATCAGAGTCTCTGAAACCGACTTGGAGACGCCCACGCCAAAAGAACACCTGCCTGCGCGCGAAGCGGAAGAGGTCGGTGACTGGGACCGTGCGGTCAAGGCATGGAAGAAAGTGCTGGCCAACAACCCTTCTGATCGGGAGGCGACAACGGCATTGGCGCGCGCCCAATTTGAAGCACGGTATGAGTCCGAACTGGCCGATGCGCCGAAATCAGAAGACGCCGATTCCCCGTCGGTTCTGGCTGACAGGTTTTTCGCTCAGGGGCAGGAGAAGCAAGCTTTCGACATTCTCCTAGACGCACTGGTCGGCACTTCCGATAAAGACGAGAAGGAGGCCCTGCGTAAGCAGCTGGTCGGTCTGTTCCCTATCGCTGTGGACGGGGCTGCGGTGAAGGCTGCGAGAGGGCGGCTGGCAACACACCTGATGGTCTAGCGCCGCACGTTAGCGTAAAGAGCGTTGCTTGGGCGTCCTCGTCCGTTTCTTGTTGTTGGATGAGGTATCTGCCAGGCCGAGCCCTAATGTACAGATCGGATTGCATCAGGTGGTCTCGTGAAAAACCGGGGTTTCGCACAACAGCGAGACCCCGGTTTTCGATCGGCTTGAACTACTTCTTCACGGGCTTCAGGAAAACAGCGCCAAGCGGGGGAACCCGCAGAGACACTGAGTTATCCCGGTTGTTCCAGTGCAGTTCCTCAGACCTCAGGATCGACGGGTTCGTGACTCCGGAACCACCGAAGGCTAGGTCGTCAGAGTTGAGGACTTCTTCCCAGTCACCGCCAAACGGCAGACCAACCCTGTAGTGTTCATGCGGGTTGCCAGCGAAGTTCATGATGCAGACTAGGTGCTCCATCTCCCCGCTCTCACCCGGGCCCTGACGGACGTAGGAGATCACGTTGTGGTCGGCATCCCCAGCGTCGATCCACTCAAATCCGGTGTAGTCGTCGTCCCACATTGCAGGTGAGCTGGTGTAAAGCTCATTGAGTGCCTTAACCAGTCGCGCAATTCCAAGGTGATCTGGGTTGTCAAGCAGCCACCAATCAAGGCTGTAAGACTCACTCCACTCACCTTCCTGAGCAAACTCCTGTCCCATGAACAGCAGCTGCTTTCCAGGATGCGACCACTGGTAGGAGTACAGCGCGCGTGTGTTCGCCAGTTTCTGCCACTTGTCCCCGGGCATCTTCGCGACGATGGAGCCCTTCCCATGAACGACCTCATCGTGAGAAAGGGGCAGAACGAAGTTCTCCGAGAACGCATACACCAAGGAGAACGTAAGCTCCCCGTGGTGCCAGCGACGGTTCACAGGGTCCTCCTCCATATAGCGCAGGGTGTCATTCATCCAACCCATGTTCCACTTGAACCCGTAACCTAGGCCCCCACCCTCTGTCGGAGCAGTCACGCCCGGCCATGCCGTGGATTCCTCCGCGATCATCACGATGCCCGGGTAGCGGCGGTACACGGTCGCGTTGGTTTCTTGGATGAACTGAATGGCTTCCAAGTGCTCCCGCCCACCAAACTGGTTTGGCCTCCACTGCCCGTCCTTACGGGAGTAGTCCAAGTACAGCATTGACGCGACCGCGTCGACACGCAGCCCGTCAACGTGGAACTCTTCAAACCAGTAGTTTGCGTTCGCGACCAGGAAGTTCCGGACCTCATTGCGTCCGAAGTTGAAGACCAAGGTGCCCCAGTCTGGGTGCTCTCCACGCAGGGGATCTCCGTCTTCGTATAGCGGCGTGCCATCGAAGCGGGCCAACGCCCACGCGTCCTTCGGGAAGTGAGCCGGAACCCAGTCCAGAATCACGCCAATCCCTGCTTGGTGCAGTTTGTCGACCAGGTAACGGAAGTCATCCGCGTACCCGAACCGAGACGTCGGTGCGTAGTAGGAGGTCACTTGGTAACCCCAGGAGCCGCCGAATGGGTGTTCCATGACAGGCATGAACTCCACGTGCGTGTAACCCATGTCCAGCATGTAGGGGACAAGTTCATCGGCCAGTTCGCGGTATGACAGCCCCTGCTTCCAGGATCCAATGTGGCATTCGTACACCGACATGGGGCCCTTGTGAAGGTTCGTGTTCGCGCGCCTCTCCAGCCACTCCGCGTCCTCCCATTCGTAGTTACTCTCTGTAACTACCGAGGCTGTTGCAGGCGGGACCTCCGTGGCACGCGCCATGGGGTCTGCCTTCTGGAAC
Source organism: uncultured Actinomyces sp. (assembly GCA_964344825.1). Taxonomy (GTDB): domain Bacteria; phylum Actinomycetota; class Actinomycetes; order Actinomycetales; family Actinomycetaceae; genus Scrofimicrobium. The sequence goes on along the minus strand of CAYFOT010000006.1, from coordinate 16,692 downwards.
CAGTTGCCTTCGGGCCCCTGGATCTCAAACTTGTAGCGGGCGCCAATCCCCACGTCGGGGATGAAGAGCTCCCAGATGCCGGAAGAACCCAACGAGCGCATGGCAGATCCAGAGCCATCCCAGAAGTTGAAGTCACCCACGACGCGGACTGCGCGCGCATTCGGCGCCCACACAGTGAACGCCACGCCCTCAACATCGCCCATTGGGCCGGTCAGGTACTGGCGACGCGCACCCATGGTCCGCCACAACTCTTCCAGCCTCCCCTCAGAGAAGAGGTGCTGCTCCAGTTCACCGACGAACGGGAGGAAGCGGTATGGGTCGTCCACTGTGGTCTCTGTATCGCCGTAGCGAATACGCAGGCGGTAGTCAGGAACTTCTTCATTGGGAAGAACCGCTACCCACACACCGTTGTGCTCATGGGCTGCGGGGAACTCCCCGTCGTTAGTTACGACCGTAACCTCATCAGCGAGGTGACGGACGGTTCGGATTGTGACTGTCCCATCTTCGGGATGGCCACCAAGGACAGCATGTGGAGAGTGATACTCCCCCCTTGCGACCGCATCAAGTACGTCGTAGGGCACGGAAACAGGTTCGTTATTCATGATTAAAGTCTCTCATGTTCGGCTGGTCGCGGGCGGGTTTGTGAGTGCTTCCAGTGCAGCAATTGGTACTGGAAGATAATGGGGGCGGAAACGACGCTCATAATCCGCCTCATATATTGCTTTCTCAACCTGCAGAACCGTCAGCAGGTCGAGGGCGTCGTCAGAAAGTGGTGTCAGCGACTGGTAGCCATCTAGGAACGCCTGCTGTGCCGCAGTCGTCCAGTCGCTCACGGAGGTTCCTTCTTGTGGTCCTTGGGCCTTGGACCACGCGTAGTCAAAGGAACGGAGCATTCCCGCCACGTCGCGCAGCGGATCGTCCAAAGTGGTGCGTGCTTCGATGTCACGCAGTGGCTCACCCTCAAAGTCCAGCACATACCAGCTGCCGTCAGCCCCTCTGAGTGTCTGCCCAAGGTGCAAATCGCCGTGGATGCGGGTTGTGGCACGCGCGGAGCCAGCGTCTGCTGCCTCAAATCGAGTGAGCAATGCTTCGATCTGATCCCTAAGGTGGTTGTCCACGCCTACACCCGGCAAACCGCCCTCGACCGCGGTCTCTATCGACCTGCGAACGCGGTCGGACAACGCGCGCCGCGCCAATGGTGGTCCCGTGCGCAGTTGGGACGCTAGATGCCCGTGCATCTGCGCAGTTGTGAGGCCCAACGTCGATGCTTCAGCGGACGGATCTGCCTGCGCTGAAGCCAAGTCAGTGAAAAGGTCGAATCCGTCCCTCGCGCCCTCAACGGCCTCTGAGATGACTGCGGAGCAAAGCGGCCCGCCCTCGCCCAAAATCGGAAGGTTCCAGTACGCCCACAATCTGGGCACGCCCGGCCAATCGGCCTCCGTTAGCGCGCGCGGTAACTCTACCTCTGGATTTTCCCCGGGGTGAAGGACTCTAAATACTTTGGCGATCAGGGGTTTCGTGCCGCCCTCAAGAAACACGGACGTGTTGGACTGCTCCACTCCCAGTGGACGCACCTTTGACGCGGCCGTTACCAGCGCGGCGCGGTCCCCGGAGACCACGGTCGCGGCGCGCGTCCATGCCTCCCAGAAGTCGGGCGAGGACGTTCCGTCAGTCAGTCGTCGGCCGCGGAACGTTCCGATTGTCGGTAGGTCTGGCGAGGACGTCAGGGGTATTTGCAGGAGCTGCCCGTTGTCACCGATAGTGGCCAGCAAGATCACCGCCCAAGGCGACTCTGAGAGTGTAAGCACCGCCTTGGGGGCAAGCGTGAGCCCCTCAGACGCAGGACACCATCGTCTGTTCTCCACCCACGGCGTCACGGCTTTGGTCAGATCGGCGGCGGTGTCTGAGATCAGACCATCATCCTGCGTGCTGAGGGGCTCCACGGACTTCTTACCTCACTCTGGTGTGCCTAGTGAACGGACAGAGAATACGTGGCCGATGCGCGTCCATGGGGAGAGCTGCACGTAGTTTTCGGTTCCCCAGTGGTACGTCTGGCCACCCAGTTCGTCAACCAGCTCCAGGGACATCGGTGCCCGTGAAGGGGAGCCGTCGCCGCGGCCCAGTCGAGGCCTTGTTGTCGGCTCAAATAGTGCATCCCGGTCAAGGTAGATGGTCGACTCAACCTGGTTGTGCGGGTCCAACGATACGACCACGATGACCGTGTCATCTTCTCCAGTCGGAGAGAACTCTGCGGGAACGTGCTTCGAGTAGCAAAGGACCGCGTCATTCGTGCTGTGGTGGAAGGATATCTGGTGGAGTTGCTGCAACGCAGGGTGGGATGCCCGCGCCGCATTCAGCTGTGTGAGGAGGTTAGAGATCCCGAACTGCTCAGTGTTCTCCCACTGGCGCGGCCTGTACTCATACTTCTCATTGTCGATCTGCTCTTCGAAGCCCGGACGCTGCACATTCTCCACGAACTCATAGCCGGAGTAGATTCCCCATGTCGGAGCGCCCGTAGCGGCCAAGATGGCGCGCAAGGCGAAGATGGTGGAGCCCCCCGTGGTCATCTGGTCTGTGAGGATGTCATGTGTTGTCGGCCAGAAAGCTGGACGCATGACGTAGGAGGTGTCCTGCGCGACTTCCGTGAAGTACTCCGCCAACTCACGCTTTGTTTGACGCCACGTGAAGTACGTGTAGGACTGCTGGAAACCAACCATGCCCAGCGTCCGCATCATTGCTGGGCGCGTGAACGCTTCAGCCAAGAAAATCGTGTCAGGGTGATTCATGTGCATGTAGCGAAGGAAACGCTGCCAGAAAGGAAGCGGTTTCGTGTGGGGGTTGTCGACGCGGAATAGCTTAACGCCGTGGCTGATCCACTTTTCCACAACGTCGATGATGGCCTGGTAGATGCCTTCTGGGTCATTGTCGAAGTTCAGGGGGTAGATGTCGTGGTACTTCTTCGGGGGGTTCTCCGCGTAGGCGATCGTGCCATCAGCGCGGGTCGTGAACCATTCGGGGTGTTCCTTGACCCACGGGTGGTCCGGGGACGCTTGCAGCGCTAGGTCGAGGGCGACTTCCATGCCCTGTTTCTTCGCCTCAGCGACCAGCTTGTCGAAATCCTTGAATGTCCCCAAGTCAGGGTGGAGTGCGTCGTGACCGCCGTCGGGTGAGCCAATGCCATAGGGCGATCCAGGGTCGCCTGCGCGGGCTTCCAACGCATTATTCCGTCCCTTACGGAACTGGGTACCAATCGGGTGCACAGGCGTCAGGTAAAGAACCGTGAAGCCCATGGCCGCAATGTTCTTTACGTTCTCCGTCAGGGCGGTCAGGGTGCCGGACTTCCACGTTCCGTCCTCGTTCTGAACCGCACCGAACGAGCGGGGGAACACTTCGTACCACGACCCGTACAGCGCCGCGCGGCGATCCACCCGAATCGGGTACTTCGTCGTGCACTCAATCAAGTCACGCAGCGGGTACTTCGCCATGGCGTCATTCAGGCGCGAGGACGTGGCCGCCGCAAACCGCGTGTCCGCACTAACGGACTGGTCGCGTAGCGTTTCAATGGCCAGTCGCATCTCTTTAGCGGCTGCCGCATTTGGCTTCACACGTTTGTACGCGGGAGCCATAGGCGGGCGGGAAGCAGTCTTGATCTTTCCAAGAATCGCGCGCTCCAAGATACGGGCGCCCTCTTCACACATGAGTTCCACATCGACGCCGGCACGAATCTTGATTGCGGCGTCGTGCTTCCAGGTGGCCCAGGGATCTGACCATGTGTCAATCCGGAAAGACCAGTCGCCTGGCTTATCCGGCATGACCCACGCTTCCATGCGGTCCAACCCAACTGCGATCGAGTACATGCGCTTGCGGGAAAACTCCTTGCGGTCAGGAGTGATCAGTACAGCTTCGGCACCGAACTGGTCGTGGCCTTCTCTGAAAACGGTGGCGCGAATCGGGAAGGCTTCACCTTCTGTCGCTTTCGCGGGCAGCGTTGCGTCCATTACGGTCGGGAAAACTTCGATTGCCGGTATTCGGCTGATCAAACGAGCATCATTAGTATTCACGGTCAAGAGTTTACCGCGTGAATCCAAGTCTCTGGTGGGACTGGAACACTAGTGCATTCAAAAGGTATCTGTGCCGCAACCCGTGGGTGAGTGGAATCACTGTGAGATTGATCTAAACTTGCGAAGGTGAAAGCAATTAGAAGATTCACGGTACGAACCGTCTTGCCGCCGGAGCTGGGAGTGTTGGATACGCTCGCCCGCAATCTGCGATGGAGCTGGCACTATCCAACGGTGCAGTTCTTCGCCTCTTTGGACCCCGAAGCGTGGGAGCGGGTAGGACATGACCCTGTTGCCTTGCTCGGGGAAATCAGTCCCGAAAGGTTCAGCCAGCTGGTGGCCGACGCGGGTGTCGTGTTGGAGGCCCAGCAGCTCGATGAGGACCTGAAGGCCTACATGACGGAAGCCAAGTGGTATCAGTCAGACTTTGAAGCCCAGCAGAAACCTGATGGGATCGCCTATTTTTCCGCGGAGTTCGGTATCACCCAAGCGATGCCGCAGTATTCGGGTGGCCTTGGGATACTGGCGGGCGACCACTTGAAGTCTGCTTCTGACTTGGGTGTTCCTGTCATTGGTGTTGGGCTTCTATATGGCGCAGGCTATTTCCGTCAGTCGCTGACGCGTGACGGTTGGCAACGGGAGACGTACCCGTTGCTGGACCCGAATAACTTGCCGCTGACTCTTTTGCGGGAGGCTGACGGGACAGTCGCCGAAGTGAGTCTGCCGTTCCCCAATGGGCGCGTGCTGCACGCTCAGATCTGGGTTGCGCAGGTTGGCAGAGTTCCGCTCCTCCTACTTGATTCCAACGTCCCACAGAATGATGAGCTGTCCCGCCAGGTTACCGACCGCCTATATGGCGGATCCGCGCAGCATCGCCTGGAGCAGGAGCTGCTGTTGGGAATGGGGGGCGTGAAAGCGCTACGGATGTACGAACGCATCGCGGGTTTCCCGCGCCCGCAGGTCTATCACTGCAATGAGGGCCACGCCGGTTTCCTGTCTGTGGAGCGGCTGCGGGAGATTCTGGAAATGGACTCCCAGATGGACTTTGCGTCCGCGATTGAGGCTGTGCGCGCAGCTACCTTGTTCACGACGCATACACCGGTGCCGGCAGGCATCGACAGGTTTGATAAGAATGTGGTGCGTTCATACTTGACTGCAATGCCGCTGCCAGGGGTGGACGTTGAAGACGTTCTGAAGTTGGGCCAAGAGTCGTATGAGGGCGGCAACCCTCACGTGTTCAACATGGCTGTGCTTAGTTTGCGTATGGCGCGGATGGCCAACGGCGTCGCAAAACTGCACGGGCGCGTGTCCCGTGGGATGTTCCAGCAGTTGTGGCCCGGATTCGATGCGGCGGATGTTCCGATCACGTCTGTAACAAACGGGGTCCACGGGCCAACGTGGAGGGCACCGCAGTTCCAAGCAATGACCTCTGAGTACATGACTGAAGCCCAAGACATGGATGGCCAGTTCTGGCTACACACGGGCAGTCAAGGTGGCGTCCCGGCCAAGGTGATATGGGACACGCGCAAGCAGTTGCGTGAGAACCTTGTTATCGAAGCGCGTAAGCGGATGCGGGAGTCGTGGTTGGAGCGTGGTGCTTCACCGGCTGAGGTCGGTTGGACGGACACCGTGCTGGACCCCGACATCCTCACGATTGGCTTCGCCCGTAGGGTCCCGACCTACAAGCGTCTGACTCTCATGCTTTCTGACCCGCACAGGCTCAGGAGATTACTGACGGACCCGGAGAGGCCCATACAACTGGTCATTGCGGGTAAGTCGCACCCGGCGGATGAGCAGGGTGTGTCTCTAATCCAGCGCCTCGTTCAGTTTTCGGACGACCCGAAGGTGCGTGAGCGCATCGTGTTCTTGCCTAACTACGACATGGGAATGGCTAGGACGCTGTTGCCAGGGTGCGACGTGTGGCTAAACAACCCGCTCCGCCCACTGGAGGCTTCCGGCACGTCCGGCATGAAGTGCGCATTGAATGGGTCGTTGAATCTTTCCATTCTTGACGGGTGGTGGGACGAAATGTACGACGGGTCGAACGGTTGGGCAATACCTACTGCGGACGGAGTTGATGATCCTGCACGGCGGGACCAGATCGAGGCGAACGCCCTGTACGACCTACTTGAGGACACAGTTGCACCCCGCTTCTATGATCGTGAAGAAGACGGTGTGCCGCGTCGTTGGATGGAAATGATCCGGCACACGCTTGCGACCCTGGGTCCGAAGGTCCAGGCGACCCGCATGGTTCGCGACTACGTTGAGCGTCTATATGCGCCGATCGCCAAGGCTTCAGCAGAGTTGGATGTCGCTCCCTTCGACAATGCGAAGGCGTTGGCAGCGTGGAAACAGAAGGTGCGTGCAGCGTGGCCGGCTGTTGACATCGACTTCGTGGAAGCGACGCTTCCTGACGTTGTCCAACTGGGGGATGACGTCACTGTTGAGGCTCTGGTGTCTTTGGGAGACTTGTCGCCCGACGATGTCCAAGTACAGATGATCCTAGGGCGCGTTGGTCCCGACGACTCCATCATTGGTGGGCAGGTCGTGCAGCTCCTAAGTGGTGAGCGTGAGTCGTCGGGCTCCTACCGGTTCTCCCGCACGGAACGGCTCTCAGTATCAGGGGCCGTCGGATTCGCGGTGAGGGTTGTTCCGCACAGCAAGCTGACGGCGTCTGATGCGGAGCTGGGGCTTGTTGTTAACGCGGCACCCACTGTCGTATCAGCGCACACAACGACGGACTACGGGAATTAGGCCAGGTTGGACGATGGGTGCCACGTGCGAAGTGTGAGGACTGTGGGTTAGGAGCTTTGCCTGCCGTTCATTGGTGCTAGTTGAGAAGAGGGGTGACCGTTAGGTCGCCCCTCTTTGTGTTGTGCGTCTGGCGTGGGCTGGAAGGGCCGGCAAAGTGATCTTGCCCAGAACTGGGCGCGGAGAGGGTGCACTAGTCGATGAATGGCTGCGCATTCGGTAGCGGCAAACAGCTCTGAACTAGCATGCCGCGAATTGAGGAGGTGGGACCATTGGACGTCCTCCGAGGCCCACAAAGAGGGTAAGTCACCTCCGCCCTTCCGAAGCTGCATCGGGCAGCCCTGCGCCTGACTGCGATGATGGCGAACGCACTACGCGCAAACCCTTGAACGCGTGGAGAAGAGAACAGACGCAAAGCAGCGCCTGAGCTCAGACTTCAGCGGCTGCTGTATCCGCCGACGGCCCCGTGGTCCCTTCGGTTGGCGTCGTTTTCGGCGCGGACATAGCGGTGGGGACAGAGACGCTCTGCTGTTTGCCACACCGGAGCACAGGGGAAGTGCCGGGAGAGCGCACTGTCATTTTGTGTCAGAGGCTTTGTTACCCCCTCGAAACTACATAGCGGGCTCGAACCTACATGTGGGGGAGCAGAAAGCGAAGAATAACGACGTTATTTTCGCCCCCCATGTAGTTACGTCCCCCTCATGTAGTTTCGACGCCAAACCAAGGCAGAGCAGAACCAAGGCAGAACACGGCCAAGGCAGAACAGAAGTGCGAACCAAGCGGAGTGAGCGCCGGGGGAACACAGCCGCAGCCGCAACCGGGGAGTTTCACTGACAGTTTCTGTGGTTGAGCGGCCTGCGCGT
>CAYFOT010000006.1:0-8920 GCA_964344825.1 uncultured Actinomyces sp. | reverse complement strand
CAGCCGCAACCGGGGAGTTTCACTGACAGTTTCTGTGGTTGAGCGGCCTGCGCGTTGAAATCCGCACGCGAGGACGGCACACCGCAAAAACCACGCGCCGCGAGGGCACTACGCCGCAAGAACCGCGCGCCGCAAAGACGCCGTCCGGGTGAACGGGCGCCTACGCAGCGCTCAGTAGATCATCCCCATGGCTTCGCGGGCCTGCGTGAGTGTCACATCCGCAACTTCATTTGCCTTCTCAATCCCTGCTTCCAGCACGGACAGCAGGTACGCAGGGTCCTTCTCCAGTTCAGCGCGTCGGGCACGCAACGGCGCCAAATGCTCATTCAACGCATCCGTGACGGTCTGCTTCAGGACGCCACCGCCGCCATCGCCTATCCGCTCCGCGATGATCTCCGGGTCCTCCCCGCTGGCCATCGACGCAAGTAGGAGCAGATTAGACACCTCCGGTCGGTTCACCGGATCGTACGTGATCACGCGGTGTGAGTCCGTCTTAGCCTTCTTGAGCACCTTCGCAGTCTCATCCGCGCTCATCCCCAGCTCAATGGTGTTCCCACGAGACTTTGACATCTTCGTCCCGTCCGTACCAAGGATCGCCGGTGCTTTTGACAGCAGCGCGTCTGGGCGCCTAAACACCATCTGACCGGCGGCGTCACGTCCATATCGCCGGTCGAACCGGTTTGCAATCTGCCGTGTCAACTCAATGTGAGGCAGCTGGTCCTGTCCCACCGGAACCAAGTTCGCCTTGCAGAACAGAATGTCCGCAGCCTGGTGTACGGGGTAGGTCAGCAGCAGCCCGGACATGGCACGGCCACCCGTCGCCAGAAGTTCTGCTTTTACCGTGGGATTCCGGTGTAACTCAGATTCCGTCACCAGCGACAAAAACGGGATCATCAGCTGGTTCAACGCCGGTACCGCGGAGTGCGCGAAAATCGTGGACTTTTCCGGGTTGATCCCCGCAGCGAGGTAGTCCGTGACTAACCCCAGCACCCTCTCCCTGATCGGCCCGACACCATCGCGATCAGTGATCACCTGGTAGTCCGCCACCAAGATCCATGTGTCGACGCCCCGATTCTGCAGCTCCACACGCCCCTTTAGCGTGCCGAAGTAGTGTCCTAGGTGCAGCATCCCCGTTGGGCGGTCGCCCGTGAGGACACGGAAACGGGAGGGGTCGATGTCGATCTGCTCCTCAATCTCCGCCGATCTCTCAATCGCTTTGCGCACGGATGCCGTGCTGATCTGAGAGTCACCTTCGGGGATTGTCGCGTCGATGTTGACGTCGGTCATTGGCTTTTCTGTTTCAGGCATGACTGGATTCTACTAGGTGGGGGCGAGGGCGCAGTACCCGCCCGTTTCCCTAGGCTTCGCCCGCTCCTTCTCTGGCTTCGCCTCTCTCTCGCAAGTCCATTTGGGCTTCCCTCTTTAGGCTGCGCGCCTGCGCCTTGCGCTCAATGGTTGTTCGTGGCCCGCAACCGCGATCATGACGCTTAAGTAGGGCACTTAATGGGACAGGCTGCAGTCGGTGAGCCTCCGGCGAGTGCGTTTAGGCTCGTGGGTGTGGGAGCATCAGTGAATGTCTCCTTCGTACCTCTGCGGCGGCGGTTGTACTGGTGCCTGAACCGCTAGATCGCCGTTATCGCTTGAGATTGCCGCTATAGCTATGCGACAACGGCGATCTAAGGCGATAACGGCAATCTTAGGAGTGCGGGGGTCAGATTGGGGCTGGATCCAGCCAGAATGGACGCGGACAGAGTCCGCGATCAGGATGTCTTCGAGAAGTACACCGCCATCGACTGCGGTTCCATCCTGTCTTTCCCACCGACCGCCGCGCGTTCGCCCTGTTCCATCACCTTGTGCACGTCCTTGATACCGCCGTGCTTCGGCGTCGGCCAGGACGTGTCCGCCACAAGCACCCAGGGGTTGCCATGGCTTTCCGGAAGAGTGATCTTCGCCGGGTTCAGCGTCCCATTAACGACAACGAGGACGTCAACGTCACCCACTGGCAGCCCTGACCGCCTCATTTGGAACACTCGGTTCGCAGGATCCGACCATTCCTGAGAGGAGATGGGTGCGCCCTTGCGGGTAAGCCAGGAGACGTCGGGCAGCACATCGCCCTCGAAAATACCGCCGGATGCGAACTCTGTTGGGCGTAGGACCGGGTGGTCGGCGCGAAGAGCAATCAGGTAGCGCGCCCACGCCAACATATCTTTTTGGCTTGGATCCAGTTCCCAGTCAACCCACGAAATGGGGGAGTCTTGGCAGTACGCGTTGTTGTTGCCGTACTGGGTGCGCGCGAACTCGTCTCCCGCCGTAATCATGGGGGTCCCAGCGGACACAAGCAGCGTCGTGAGCATGTTCCGCCGCGACCGCTCCCGCACGTAGGAAAGCTCTTCAACAAGCCCGGACGAATCCGCCATGTCCTCAGCCATCTTGAACGACGCAACCGTACCCTCAATGCCGTGGTTCCAGGAATGGTTGTTACTGTTCCCGTCCTGGTTGTTTTCAAGGTTCGCCAGGTTGTGCTTGTGATCGTAGGACGTGAGGTCCGCCAAGGTGAACCCGTCGTGCGCCGTCAGGAAGTTAACGGACGCCAGTGGGCCGCGCTTGGCGCCGGGGCGCCAGCCAAACATATCGGCGGACCCAGACAGGCGCGTCGCAAGGTCGTTCGGGCCTGAAACGGGCCGCGCCGCCGACTGCTGCTGGAAGTCCGTCAGCCAGAACTTCCGGATAGAGTCGCGGTACCTGTCGTTCCATTCCCCGAATGGGATGGGGAAGTGCCCCGTCTGCCAGCCGCCGAGACCCAAGTCCCACGGCTCCGCAATCAGCTTCACGTCGCGCAAAATGGGGTCGGACGCCGCCGCCACGAAGAACGGGTGGAAGGACGTATAGCCCGTGTCCAGCCGCCCCAGTGTGGTTGCGAGGTCGAAACGGAACCCGTCGATCCCCATCGACTCCACCCAGTAACGCAGGGAGTCCAGGGTTAACTGGACGACCCGCTCTTCTGAGAAGTTCATCGCGTTGCCGCAGCCCGTGTCGTCAATGGTGTGGCGAGGGCGGTCCGGCACACGTCGGTAGTACATGAGGGAGTCCAGGCCGCGCCAGCAGACGGTGGGTCCGGTATCCCCGCCCTCGCATGTGTGGTTGTAGACCACGTCGAGGACGACTTCCAAACCCGCGTCGTGCAGCAGGGAGACCATCCCGCGGAACTCATCCACGACGGCGCTTGGGCCGTCCTTCTGCGCACGCGTGGTTGCGTATGACGGCTCCGGAGCGAAGAAGGACAGTGTGGAGTATCCCCAGTAGTTGACCAGGCCGCGCTCCGTTAAGAACGGCTCATCCATCTTCGCGTGTACGGGTAGCAGTTCCAGCGTCGTCACGCCAAGGCTCTTGATGTATTCAATCGTTGCCGGGTGCGCCAGACCGGCGTACGTGCCACGAAGCTCCTTGGGAACCCCCGGCAGGTTTTTTGTGAAGCCCTTCACATGCAGCTCATAAAACACCGTTTTGTCGGAGGGGATTCGAGGGCGAGGGGAGAGCTCATTTTGGGGACTCACCACCACGGATGCCGGTGCGAACAGTGAGGAGTTCAGGTTGGACTGGGCCAGAGGGTACGTCGTGGGGTACATCTCATGGTCCACGTGGTGCGCATGGAGCGCCGGGCTAAGTTCGGGGTGTCCCGTTATTGCACGCCCGTAGGGGTCCAGGAGGAACTTGGCCGGGTTGTAGTACAGGCCGCCGTCCGGGTCCCACGGCCCGAATGCGCGGAACCCGTAAACGGTTCCCTCTCCGATGCCATCGATGTGTCCGTGCCACAGCCCCTGATCGGGGCCAAACAGGCTCCACCTCTGTTCCCTTCTGCCAGCCCCCTCCCCGGTGACTACACAAAAGTCAAGGGCGGTGGCGTGTGGCGCCACTACCGAGATGTCAAGACCCCCGCGCGGATTCGCCCACACGCCGATCTTGTTCGGGTCAGGGTTGGGCGCTGGAATCTGCACAGCGGAGGGCCGAATGACACTGGCGTTGGGACGGCTGGTGTTTAACGGGTTCATGTTTCCGCCTCAATCTGTCGCAAGTCACTCTTCCCGTGGGACCTCTACGGGACTACAACACTTAAGTGTGCACCATAAGAGGTCCCTTTGGCCCGGTAGCGCATAATCTCACGGTGATGGTGCACATATCGCGTGGCAAACTGGCCATATGAGAATCGTTGTTTGCGTGAAACATGTCCCAGACGCTGACTCGGACCGCCGGATTGAGGACGGTCGGATGGTGCGTGGTGAGGACGATGTGCTAAATGAGCTTGATGAAAATGCCGTTGAGGCCGCGGTATCCCTTGTTGAGGAAAACGGGGGTGAGGTGGTCGCACTGACCATGGGACCCCAGGATTCTGAGGATGCGCTGGTCCGCGCACTCCAAATGGGTGCCGACCGGGCAGTTCTTGTGTCCGATGACGCGTTTGTCGGCCTTGATGCGCCGCGGACGGCAGCGGTGCTGGCGGCATCGATCAAAGCGTTGGATGCGGAAAGCCCCATCGACCTCGTACTGACGGGCATGGCCAGCCTGGACGGCATGACGTCGCTTCTGGCACCCGCGTTGGCAGCGGAGCTGGCGTGGCCGCTACTGGACATCGCCTCCTCTGTTGAGGTGGGCGATGGCAAGGTGACCATTGAGCGGAAGGTGGACGGATCAGTGGACGTACTGCGTGCTCCGACCCCCGTAGTCGTCTCCGTAACGGACCAAGCCAATGAGCCGCGGTACCCGTCGTTTAAGGACTTGCGGGCGGCGCGCTCGAAGCCCTTGGATGAGTGGGAAGCAGCGGACCTGGAGGATGCGGGACTGGACCTAGACGCTCTCCAAAGCGGACTGGAAGTTACGGACGCAACCATGAAGGTACGTGAAGCCGGCGTTGTGGTCACAGATTCTTCCGATGGTGGCGCGCGGCTGGCGGAATTCTTGAACGCAGCGGTAAGTAAGTAAGGAGTTCGGAAAATGGAACAGCTTCAGAACCCGATCCTTGTCATTGTGGACAACGACCCCGATGGGACACAGTTGTCCGCGTCATCACAAAAACTTGTGCGGCTGGCGCGCACACTCACGACCGGTAAGGTCTACGCGCAGAGTATTGCAGCGGACGCCGACGCCGCCGGGCTTGGTGAGGCCGGCGCCGACGTGGTGTTTGTGCCCGGAAGCGAAGGTTACTCTCCGCTTGTCGCCCAGTGCGTTGCAGACGTGGCTAAGGCGGCGCTGGCGCAGGCGCAGGAAGATGGGTCAGTTGGCGCAGTTCTGATACCCGGAACCTACATGGGGCGCGCCGTGACAGGGATCCTGTCTGCGTCCCTCAACGTTGGCGGCGGTGTCGACGTGACCGATGTGAGCGTCGCTGACGGGACGATCCTGGCCACGAAGTCGGCTCTGGGCGGCTCATGGGTCACCCAGTTCCGTGCCACTGACGGATTCCCCGTGCTGGCAGTCCGCTCGGGGGTTGGGGTGGACGCGGGTTCGCCCTCGCCCTCGACCCAAGACGCCGACGTTGTGGAACTGTCGCCAGAGCTATCTGCGGCCGCCCTCGCCGTGGAAGTCGTGTCATCGCAGCGCGAGCCCAAGGGGGCGCGTGCTTCCCTCACGGACGCCGACGTGGTGGTCGTGGGCGGGCGCGGCGTAGACGGCGACTTCACCATGGTTGAAGACATGGCGGATGCGTTAGGCGGAGCGGTCGGAGCGACCCGTGTTGCGTGCGATGAGGGCTGGGTGGCGCGCTCGGCGCAGATTGGCCAGACGGGCGTGAATGTCTCTCCCAAGATCTACATCGGACTTGGCGTCTCCGGGGCGGTTCACCACACCTGCGGGATGCTGGGCGCCGAAACGATCGTGGCTGTCGTGGATGACCCGGACGCGCCAATCGTGGAGATCGCGGACTTCACCGTGATCGGGGACGTGAACGACGTCATTCCGGAAGCGCTTGCGGCCTTGAACGCGGATGCCTGAGACCCCTGTCTACCTTGATCACGCAGCCACCACGCCGCTGACGCCCGGCGCGCGTGACGCGTGGTTGCGCGCAGTGGATTCCTTGGCTTCCACGCCGGGGAATCCGAATGCCCTCCACTTCGGGGGCCGCGCTGCGCGGGCAATGCTGGAGGACGCACGCGAACGCCTGGCGGACGCCCTCGGATGCGAACGAACAGAGGTTATCTTCACGTCCGGCGCGACCGAGGCCGCCGCACTTGGCATCGTAGGGGGCGCGCGTGCCGTTGCTGCCACGCGACCGGCCGACGAAGGCTCATTCGTGTTGGGATCGGGGATCGACCATCCGGCCGTCCTCGAACAGAAGGAACCGCTGGCCAGGGCCGGCATTGGGTGGGAAAACGTCCCCGTGGGGCGCGATGGCGTCACGCGTTTGTCTGCAGAGGCGGTCGTGGAGGCCGCGGAACGGGCGGCCAATGAGCATGGGGGCGAGGGCGGATTTGCCGTCCGCACGGCCCGGGTTGCGCTGGCGACCCTGGGACTCGTTTGTTCCGAAACCGGCGTAATCCAGCCGGTCCGCGAACTTGTCGAGACGGTTTCCGTGCTGGAGCCGGGCGCCCTCGTCCACACCGACGCAACCCAAGCGGTCGGCAACGTTCCCTTGTCTTTTACGGAACTGGGCGTTGACCTGTTGAGCATCGGCGGGCATAAGTTTGGGGCGCCGGTGGGGACGGGCGCCCTCGTCGCAAAAAGAGGGGCCACCTTACTTACCGACCGGCCCGGGGGCGGCCAGGAACGGAAACTGCGCTCCGGCACCCAAGACGTGGCGGGTGCCGTCAGTTTGAGTGTGGCTGCGCAAGAAGCGGTTGCGGACCTAGCGGCGCGCACGGCCCACTACGCGGCGCTGCGGGAGCATTTGACGCGGAGGTTACCGGGCGCGGTGGCACCCACCACGCAGGCGTCTGCCGCGCCCGCCATAGTGCACCTATCCCTACCAACCGCTCACCCCGAGGTCCTTCTTATGGAGATGGACCGCCAGGGCATCTGCGTTTCGGCGGGCTCTGCCTGCCACGCGGGCGTCACCCGGCCGTCATCGGTTTTGCTGGCGATGGGTGCCTCGCAAAAGGAGGCTCTGGGCGTTCTGCGTGTCTCCTTTGGGCCGCAAACGTCGGTGGCGGATGTTGAAAGATTCCTCGCAGCTTTGCCGCGCGCCCTTGAACGCGCTAACCAGATGGACCACTATGACGCTTTACCGTAAGACAGGATTTGGCAGGATGGGGGCGGTTTCGTGAGGGTTCTGGCTGCACTTTCTGGCGGCGTCGATTCCGCGGTTGCCGCGGCGCTTGCGGTTGAAGCCGGGCATGACGTCACCGCCGTCCACATGGCGCTTTCTTCTGAGCCGCAGGCGTGTCGGGTGGGTTCACGTGGATGCTGCTCGGTGGAGGATTCGATGGACGCGGCCCGCGCCGCTGAGATTCTGGGGATCCCCTACTACGTGTGGGATCTGTCAAGCCAGTTTGAGGATACGGTGATCGACGACTTCCTGTCGGAGTACCGTGCGGGGCATACCCCCAACCCTTGCGTGCGTTGTAATGAGTTCGTGAAGTTCAAGGAGCTCCTGAACCGGGGTATGGCGTTGGGTTTCGACGCGGTTTGTACCGGGCACTATGCGACGCTCATTAGGGGCGAGGGCGATGGTCAGATTGAGCTCCACCGCGGCAGGGATGAGCAGAAGGACCAGAGTTACGTTTTGGCCGTCATGGGGAAGGAAGAGCTCTCCCATGTGCTGCTCCCGCTGGGGCAGGCGCCCAATAAGGCGTGGGTGCGCCAGCAGGCGCAGGAGCGTGGCCTTGGCGTTTCGAATAAGCCAGACTCCTATGACATTTGTTTCATACCCGACGGTGACACCGGCGGTTTCTTGGAGCGCCACCTTGGATCTGCGCCGGGGGAGATCGTAGACACGGACGGGAATGTCTTGGGAACGCACCAGGGGTATTACCGGTTCACAATCGGTCAGCGCAAGGGCCTGCGCATTGGTCGGCCATCGGAGAGTGGGCGGCCCAGGTACGTACTGGGAACGGATCCGGCTACGAACCGTGTGCTCGTTGGGGAATCAGAACTTTTGTCTGTGGACACGATCACAACTAGGAACCTGGTTTGGCAGGCGGACAGCGACGCTCTGGCAGTCGACTGCAACGCCACGGCGGCGTTCGGCGCCAATATGGCGGGCCGCGGCCTCTGGGAGGTTCCCGAAGACGTGGTGACCATCCAGATACGCGCGCACGGCACCCCTTGCGTAGTCGAAGAAATTCGGGTCGAGGGCGAGGGCGCCCAAGAACACCTCGTCGTCACATTGGCGGAGCCGATCCGTGGTGTTGCGCCCGGTCAGTCGCTGGTTGCCTACCGCGGAACGCGCGTGGTGGCGGAGGGGACGATCGCTGCGGCGTCAAGGAAAAAGACGGCGCGACACGCCCGAAACATGACCGCAGAGGAGCAGGCGCTATACGGCGTGGTGTGAATCTCCTCCCTGGAAGTTGCCGTCGATGCGATTTATCTGCCAAACTATGCAAGCTGCCCTGCGTGAGTGGGGTGGCCCTTGACGCTCACGGCGCATTCGGCTGGACCTCTATTTCTGAGGTTGGCTGGGGCGAACGAAGTGAAGAGGAAGGCCCGGGCACCAGAGCTTGAGTCAGCTGGAAACCCCACAACCCCAGTTTCCATTCGGGAAACACGCTGAGTGATCAGCCTCCTAAGGGTTCAATACGTGGGACAACGCAAGGCTGAACGTAGCGGACCCCGGTGCCATAGTTCTTTTGACAAGACATCCGGCCTAGCCAGAGCCAATCTGGGAGCCGCAAGAATGTGTGTCCGATTCTGGACACGCCCGAATGCGGGGGCCGGTGTTCGAATCTGTACGAGAAGAGGTAGACGGCATGGCGGGACAGAAGATCCGCATCCG
>CAYFOT010000005.1:2515-68041 GCA_964344825.1 uncultured Actinomyces sp. | reverse complement strand
GTGTATCTGAGCTTTCGCAGGTTCCCGCGGCCATCGAGGCCGCCCAGGCGCAGATTGACGTCTCTGAGCTGATCAGCGCCGCACTGGCACCGTACCTAACTATCGTCGTTGGATTATCGCTGGTTCTGTTACTGCTGGTCTTCCGCTCATTGGCTGTTCCTCTCCTGGCTACGGTCGGCTTCCTACTTTCCCTTGCGGCCGCGTTCGGTGTGGCTGTGGCCGTATACCAGTGGGGTTGGCTTGGAGCGCTGTTCGGGGTTCACAATCCCGGACCAATCCTTTCGTTCCTCCCGATACTGCTTACCGGCATACTGTTCGGCCTCGCAATGGATTACCAGGTCTTCCTAGTAACCGCCATGAGGGAGGCCTACTTGGAGACGGGCCGTGCTCGTAAATCGGTTCGGACCGGCTTTGCCATGGCGGCGCCCGTAGTTGTTGCGGCAGCGCTCATCATGGTGTCTGTCTTTGCGGGGTTCATCTTCAGCGGGTTGGCGATGATCCGACCTCTGGGCTTCGGGTTGGCGATGGGAGTGCTGTTTGACGCCTTCTTGGTGCGAATGACATTCGTTCCTGCGGTCATGCAGATCCTAGGGGACAAGGCGTGGTATTTGCCGAAGTGGCTTTCCAAAGTTTTGCCGAAGGTTGATGTCGAGGGCGCAGGCTTGAGCTAACCCTCTGCGGCGGGACCTTTGCCGCTGCATGAGTTAGGCGATATGGTCAGCAAATGGAAAACGTGCGACTCATTGCCTGCGACATGGACCGGACTCTACTGACTGATGACAAGCAGTTCCCACCGAACTTCTGGGAGACGGTGGAGGAGCTATCGGAGTTGGGAATCCATTTCGTCCCGGCTTCGGGGCGTCCCCTGATCACCCTCAAACAGATGTTTGTGCATCCTAGTATCCAGTTGGACTACATAAGTGACAACGGAGCCCTAGTTGAGTTTGAGGGGGAAATTCTTCACCGTGCGGTAATGGATCGGGAGGGTTATCTTCCGATAGTCGCCGCAACATTAGAGAAGACCGATGGGGTCCCCGTTCTGTGCGGCATTGATAGCGCGTTTGTTCTGGAAGAGGCCCGCGAATGTGAAGATGCTTTGCGCGTCTACTATCAGGAAATCGTGTACGTGAATGATCTGGCAGACGTTGAAGAGCCGATCATCAAGTACTCAGTGCTGTTTGTCGACTTGGATGCGCGGGAGGCATATGACAGGGTGTTTGAGCCGATGTTCGCCTCGAACTTTGCCGTAACACTGGGCGGTCCCGAATGGGTCGATGTGATGAACGCGGGTATCACCAAGGGGGCGGGCATAGAGGCACTGGCGCACGCTCTGTCATTGAGCGCTGAGGAGATGATGGCGTTCGGCGATGGCTTCAACGACCTAGAAATGATGGACGCAGTGGAGCACTCTTACGCGGTTGCCAATGCCGAACCAGAGATTCTTGAACGGGCAAAGCACGTCACAGGGACGAATGAAGAGTATGGCGTAATGGACGTCTTAAAGCAGTTGGTCGCCCAGCGCAGGGAATCCAAGCGCTAGGCAACCAGCCACAGTCCTTCTAGACTCTCAGCAGTTCTAGACCAAATCGGGGTACGCAGCCGCGACGCCAGCGTGAACGATCTTTCCGGCGTGGATGTTGAGCCCCTTGGCCAGCGCCTCATCTTCCGCTACTGCCGTCTCCCACCCCTTGTCCGCAAGCGCCACAACGTAGGGGAGCGTGGCATTCGTCAGCGCGTATGTCGAGGTCTCCGGGACTGCTCCTGGCATGTTAGCGACGCAGTAGTATACGGAGTTGTGCACCGGGAAAGTCGGCTGGTCGTGCGTTGTTGGGCGCGTGTTCTCAAAGCAGCCGCCCTGATCAACCGCGATGTCTACCAGCACTGAGCCTGGCTTCATGTCGCGCACCATGTCGTCTGTTACGAGCTTCGGGGCGCGGGAGCCCGGTATCAGTACGGAGCCGACGACTAGGTCGGCAGTTTTCAGAGCGTCAGCAATGTTCATGCGCGTTGAAATCCGAGTTCCGATACGTCCTTGGAAGAGGTCCTCCAGGTACTTCAAACGCGGCAAAGATATGTCGATCACCGTGACGTCTGATCCTAGGCCCAGAGCCACGCGCGCCGCAGCCTCACCGGCGATGCCGCCGCCGATTACAACTGTGCGTGCTCTGCGTGTTGCTGTGACCCCACCAAGGAGGACTCCGCGACCACCCGATGGCCTCATCAGGAAGTAGGAGCCGATCTGGGGCGCCAGTCTTCCTGCCACTTCGGACATTGGAAGCAGCAGTGGCAAACTGCGGTCTGGCAGTTGCACTGTCTCATATGCGATGGCTGTGGCCCCTGACGCCAAGATGGCTTCTGTGCATACGCGTGACGCGGCCAAGTGCAAGTACGTGAAAAGGATCTGGCCTTCACGCATTAGGGGATATTCGCTTGCGATAGGTTCCTTCACTTTGAGAATCATGTCGGCGTCGGCCCAGACTGTTTGTGCGTCGGGGACGATGCGTGCCCCTGCGGCCGCGTAGTCTTCATCGGTGATGGACGATCCAAGCCCAGCTCCGGCTTGGATCAACACCTCATGGCCGCGGGAGGCCAGTTCCATTACGCCATTCGGAGTAATGGCGACCCTGAACTCATTATTCTTCACCTCAGTGGGGACACCAACGCGCATAGTTCCTCCTGGAATTTGTAACGTGGCACCCACTTTAGCGTGTGCCTAGCTGCCTCCTGCAATCATCGGCGCCAAAATGAAGCCCAAACCGACGGCTACTGCGACGGTGACGGCACCGGGGATGATGAAGGGGTGGTTGAATACGTATTTCCCGATGCGGGTGGATCCGGTGTCATCCATCTCTATGGCGGCCACAGTTGTCGGGTAGGTTGGAAGGACGTACAGGCCTGTAACTGCGGGGAACGACGCAACCATGATCGCGGGCGCCACGCCCATAGCGGACGCCACCGGCATCATTGCAGCCGTAGTGGCACCTTGTGAGTAGAGCAGTGCGGAAGCAAAGAACAGAACTACGGCAAGCAGCCACGGTGCACTTTGAATAATGTTACCGCCTGCGGCAGCGATTTCATCAATGTGTCCGTTGACAAATGTGTTGCCAAGCCACGCGACGCCCAAGATACAGACCGCGGCACTCATGCCTCCCTTGAAGGTCGATTGCGATGAGACCTCATCGACGGGCACCTTGCAAAACAAGCCGATCAGCATTGCGACAGCCAACATGATGATCATGATCGCTGCGTTGCGTGGGAACGGGGGATCAGCGATCAGACCAACCGAATCAGAGATTGCCATCGCATATACCATCACGATCAGCACGCCACCGCCGAAGAACCAGAGGGCCCGGGTCGCATAAGGCTTGATCTCAATCTCATCGAGTTTCCTTCGGGAGATCAACCCCTGCGCGAGCCTTTCCTGATACACCGGGTCGTCCTGCAGTTCACATCCCAGTTTCGAAGCAACGAATGCCCCCACCAAGACGCCAACGAAAGTAACGGGAATCATAACCGCCAACACCTGCATGTATTCGATGCCGAACTTCTCCACCTCCGCAGACATGAGGATCACGGCCGCAGAAATGGGAGACGCGACGATCGCAACCTGGGAGGCGACGACAGCGATGGACAGAGGTCGCGAAGGCCTTGTGTTGGACTCCTTCGCGACCTCCACGATCACGGGGATCGCCGAGTAAGTGACGTGCCCAGTTCCCGTGAAAACGGTCATGAAGAACGTAACGATCGGCGCATAGTACGTGATGCGCTTCGGTTTACTGCGCAGGACCCGCTCAGTCACAGTGACCAAGTAGTCCAATCCGCCCGCCACCTGCATCGCTGCGATTGCAGAGATGACCGCCATGATTATGCCTATAACGTCCCAGGGGATCCCACCTACGGGATCCACCTCCAAGCCCATCAGGCCAAGGACTATGACACCCGCACCACCGGCGAAACCAATGCCGATGCTGCCCATGCGGGCGCCGATGAAGATGAATATAAGTACAACTGCAAACTGCGCCCAGATCATCATTGATCCTTACGTTTTTGTGTGGTTGGTTTAGCTTTCGCCGTGGAAATATTCGCCGAAGTATTGTGGCTTGAGGAGGTTGTCAACGGAGAGGATTTCGTCCAGCTCCTCTTCTGTCATGAGATTCCGTTCGAGGACGACTTGGCGGACCGACTTTCCTGTCTTGGCGCATTCCTTACCGATGAGGTCGCCTTCGTGGTGTCCGATGATGTCATTTAGGTAGGTGACGATCCCGATGGAGTTGTCGACGTACGCTTTGCACACGTCCTCATTCACCGTGATGCCATCGATGCACTTAGTACGTAACGCAGCGGAACCAGACTGCATTAGTTCAGTGGATTCAAACAGGCACTGCGCAATGACGGGTTCCATTACGTTGAGCTCCAGTTGGCCCGCTTCAGATGCAAACGTGACCGTCACATCGTTGCCGAACACCTTGAAGCACACCTGGTTCATCACCTCAGGCATGACGGGATTGACCTTGGCCGGCATGATGGAGGACCCAGCCTGCATCTCCGGCAGGTTGATCTCATTCAGGCCCGCGCGCGGACCCGACGAGAGAAGACGCAGGTCGTTGCAGACCTTGGAGATCTTCCCCGCCGCGCGCTTCAAAGCTGCGTGCACCGCAATGTAGTCACCGGTGTCAGAGGTAGCAGCAATCAGGTTAGTCGACCCCTTGATGGGTAAACCGGTCACCTCTGCCAACTTCTCAACCACGATCTCCTGGAACTCCGGCGGCGTATTCACGCCGGTTCCGATGGCAGTGGCCCCCAGGTTAACGGTGAGCATGAGCTCCGCCTGCTTAGCCAGGTAATTTGTTTCTTCGCGGATGATGGACGCGAAGCCATCGAATTCTTGCCCGACTGACATTGGGACCGCGTCCTGCAGCTGCGTACGCCCCATCTTTATGACGCGTGCGAACTCTGTTCCCTTACGCTCAAATGCGTCGGCTAAGAGGCTGAGTTCCTCAATCAAGTCGTGCACCATGTGATACACCGCAAGACGCAGGCCCGTGGGGTAGGCGTCATTGGTGGACTGAGACTTGTTGACGTGGTCGTTGGGATTGATGACGTCGTACGTACCTTTTTCCAGCCCCATCGTTTCGAGGGCGAGGTTCGCCACCACCTCATTCGCGTTCATGTTCACGGACGTACCTGCACCGCCTTGGAACAGGTCGACTGGGAACTGATCCCATGCAACCTGGTCGTACATGATCATGTCGCACGCTTTGGTTATGGCGGCTGCGACCTTCTTGGGGATGACACGCGCCTCCCGGTTAGCCAGTGCCTCTGCTTTCTTCACTTCGGCCATGCCGCGCACAAAACCGGGGTAGTCGCTGACCTTACGGCCGCTGATTGGAAAGTTCTCCACTGCGCGTGCTGTGTGCACACCCCAGTAGGCATCAGCCGGTACGTCCTTAGGGCCGAGCAGGTCGGATTCTGTACGTGTTGCGGACATTGAGGCCAACTCCTATTTGTCGGTTTACAGAGCGCTACAACGCGCCGACATCGTAACCGGCGCCACACGATTGAGCTGCGTGTCCACCAATAATAGAGTGTGGCGGGAGATCACCCCGCGCAATTGTGCGCTCCGGAGTGCTCCCAGATGTCGTGGGTTGCGTGCCCGTGGCGCGCAACCCACGCAGGTCCGGACTTTCGTCCCCCAACCGGTGCTTCCTAGGCGCCAAGGGTGACGGTGACCGAAACTGACGTTCCTTCCTCAGCCTGGGGGACCGGTTGATCCACGGGGTGGGGCTGGCCGTCGATCTCGATAGAAGCCACACCCGAAGATACGTGCTCGGGATTCAAAACCGAGATGTTGTAAGTGGCGCCACGCCACTGCCGCACGGCTTGGAATCCGGGCCAGTCGTGGGGGATCGCAGGGTCAATCGTGAGCCCGTCGAATCCGGGGCGGATGCCCAAAATGTACTTCGTGACTGCGGTGTACATCCAGCCCGCAGTACCCGTAAGCCAGGGGTTCTGCGCCTTTCCGAATAGTTCGTGGTCCCGTCCGTAGATGAACTGGACGAATGCGTAAGGCTCCGCGCCCCGGACCTCGGCTATGTCATTCTGGTTGTACGGGCTGATCGCGTCGTACAGGGCCACGGCCTCATCTCCGCGTCCAAGCATGGCTTCGGCGATGATCGGCCAAGCATTTGGATGGCTAAAGATCGCCGCGTTTTCCTTCACACCCGGATACACGCGCGTAACGAAGCCCACCGTGTCGTCCACCTTCGTGAACGCTGGCCAGTTCAGATGCGAGCCATAGGGGGAGCCCAGCAGACGACGGACCGAGTCCATGGATTCCAGACCACGCTCTTTGGACGTGATCCCAGCAATCACGGGCCACGCTTGGTGCTCAAGGAAGATCTTCCCTTCCTCAGACTCATGAGTCCCGATCTTCACGCCCTCGGACGTGAAACCACGGATCCACCACGCGCCGTCCCATAGTTCCTCGTTGGCGATCTTCGTGATTCTCTCAAATTCGCGGTCATACTTCCGTACGTCCTCATCGCGCCCCAGCGTCTGTGCGGCTTCGATAAAGGCGCGGATCGCCCACGCGTGGAGGAACGTGACGAGGGCGCTTTCGCCACCGCCTAAGTTCAAGCAATCGTTCCAGTCCGCACGAAGTCCCAGTGCAACACCGTTTTCACCGACGTGGTCTGCTGAGAAGTCCAGAGCGGACATCAGGTGCTCATAAACAGTTCCGACGGAGCCGTCAGCATATGGGATCTCTTCATCAAAGAACCCAAGATCTCCCGTCTCTTTCACGTATTCCACCACCGTTGGCACCAGCCACAGATGGTCATCAGAGCACGCATCGTCCAAGCCATGAATCAGGTCCTCCCTGGCAGTTGCGGGGACAATGGTTGGCGACGGGATGTCGGGAAGCGCCTCTGCGTTTGGATCAAAGTCCTTTGGATCGAACAGGTGGAGCCCGTAGCCCTGCGGGGTTTGGGCGCGCAAGAGCTCGACGATCCGTGAGCGCGACTTCTCCGGATTGGAGTGAATCACACTCATCGCGTCCTGCGCCGTATCCCTGTAGCCAAGTCCGTGACGGCCACCTACCTCCACGAATGAAGCGAAACGTGACCACACGACTGTCGTCTCCGCCTGAAGAAGCGTCCACGTGTTCGTCAGCGCATCTAGGCCGGGGTTCGGGGTGTGCACTTGAAGCTTGTCCTGCTTGGACCGCCAGTAGTCACGCAAGCGCTCAAATTCTGCATCCACGTTCCCGAGATTGGAGTATTTCTCCTGTATCGCGCGCCCCACGCCTTCCCGAGACCCATAGCCCGTCATGTAGACAATGCGTTTCGTTTCTCCCGGCGCCAGCGTGATCGTGTGCTGCAGCGACCCACAGTGGTTCTGCGTGGTGCCTTCTGAGTTCTGCCCGGAACCGGACGTGACGGCTACAGGATTCGCCTCACTGCGGTAGGCACCGATGAAGGCGTCACGCAAGCTGTCGAAGGACGAGGGCGTTTGCGAGGACGTGAAATAGTGGAACGTCCACGGCTCATAGTAGAAGTCGTACTCTATTATTCCGTCCTCGAACGTCGACCCCGTCGCGTACAGCGACATCTGAAGATTCTGGTTGTCGATCTCAATATGGTGGAAAGAGAACTCCACGTAGGAGGCCACGTTGAGGCTGCGTGGCACATCGCCCTCGTTCGTAATCGTTACGTCCCACAACTCCACGTCGTCGTCCAGCGGGATAAAAACGACCTGGCGCGCGTGGATGTCCCTGTAGCGCGACTCAAAACGGGAGTACCCCATTCCATGCGCACACGTGTACTCCGCGGTGCCATCCGTCCCTTCTTGGCCAGCGAATGGCTTGAGGACGGGCGCCCAGGAGATAGACCAGAAGTCCCCGTCCTGGTTATCCCGGATGTATACGTACTTGCCGGGCCCCTCCGCGGCGGCCGTGTTCTGGCGCAGGCGCGTTACGCGGCCGTGCTCGGGTGACTTGTAGTAGGAATATCCCCCTCCCGAGTGGGAAATGACGGACGCATAGTCCTTGGTACCCAGGTAGTTGGTCCACGACTGGGGGGCGTCGGGGCGGTGCAGAACGTACTCGTTCTGTTCGGTGTCAAAGTGGCCGTAGCGCATTGATGGTTCTTTCGAGAAGGAGGATCAGGCGGTGACGAAACTACGGAGCCATTCAAGGAGCTCCTCAGCCTTTTCAGGGCTGTCGGCTTCAACAAACATTCGAAGGACGGGCTCTGTGCCAGAGAAGCGCAGCAGGGCCCAGTTGTCGTTCTCAAGGAGGATCTTGGTCCCGTCGGTATCAATAACCTGTTCCACCTTGTACGGACCAATGGCCTCAAGTGGATTGGCAGCAAGGCGCCTAGGTACTTCCAGCCGCATTTCAGGTGTTGCGGGGATCGACTCCTCTAGGGAATAGAGACGTCCGGTTATCTGGTAGATGTCTTCCAGCAGCTCAGAGATGCTCTTTCCGGTGTTCGCTAGCATCTCCGCGACCAGAGCACATGCGAAGATGCCGTCCTTACCCAGGATCCACCCGCGCACTGTGAGGCCGCCGGATGATTCACCACCAAGGACCGCATCTATTTCCTGCATGGCTGCGGTTACGTGCTTGAAGCCGACCTTACATTCACGGTGTTCCTCACCGAAGTGGTCGGCCATCCGGTCAAGAAGGTGTGTCGTCGCAACGTTGCGCACGACGCCGCCCTTCTGTCCCTTGCGCTCATGGAGGTACCAGTAGAGAAGCAACAGGAGCTCATTAGACGTTATGTAGTTCCCGTTTTCGTCCACGATACCGATGCGGTCGGAGTCTCCATCAGTCGCCATCCCGAGGTCGTACTTGCCGTCCCCAGCCTTGATCATCGACTTGAGGGAATGCAGACGCTCAGAGTCCGGTGCCGGCGCAATACCGCCGAACAGGGGATTGTGGGATGCGTGGATGAACTCCGCGCGCACGCGCATATCCGAAAGAATGGTGCCAAGAGTCAGCTGGCTGGTCCCATACATCGGGTCAACGACGACCCTCAGGTTCGAACCGCGCACAGCGTCCCAGTCAATGATCTCTTCAATGGCGTCGATGTACGCGTCCGTCAGCGGGGATTCATCCACCACCCCGGCCTTGCGCGCCATGTCGAGGTCGATAGCAACAACGTCCTCCACCCTCAGAGCATTCGCCTCATCCTGGTAGCGGTCAGTCTCCTCATCCAGTGGCAGCGACCCGTCCGCGCGGAACACTTTCACGCCGTTCCAGTTCGGTGGGTTGTGCGAGGACGTAATGATGACCCCGTAAGCAGCGTTCGTGTAAGGCGCGGCGAATGTTACCAAGGGGGTCGGCACATCGTCGGGGAGTAGGCGCACAGGCATGTTGTTCCCGGCGAATACCTCTGCGGCAGCTTCCGCCGATTCCCGGGAAAGGAACCTGCGGTCACCTCCGATCACCACACCACGCTCCGCGATTCCCTGGCGGGTCGCCTCATTCGCAATCGCTTGGCAAAGCCTGCGGAGGTTCCCAAGGGTGTAGCCCTCACCAATGATGGCGCGCCATCCGCCGGTGCCGAATTTGATGGTTGTGTCCGTGTCCTTCTTCGGAACAAAGAGCCTCTTCAGGACAATGTCCGCAGCCTGTTGCAGCCCTTCCTCCGTGTTGATGCCCTGGACTTCGTCTGTGTCGTAAATCTGGTAGGAAACAACCTTATCCCCGTCTTCTAGAAAGGACCGTGCCACCTCCGTGAGACGGTATTCGCCGCGGTCTGCCAGAACTTGGATCTTGCCGAACAGTGACTCAGGAGTGCTCACGTAAGAACCCACGTTGATCTCGTGAATCGCCGCCTCGCCCTCGTCCAAGTCCTCTGGTTCTACAATCGCTGCAATCCTCCCGTCCTCGCCCCTCTCAATACGGCCATACGGCAGCGGCTGGTCAACGACGGCGCTCAGCAAAGAGAAGTCTGCATCCATGAGGTGGTGGCGGTTCAGAAGACCACGCAACGATGCGGGGCGGAGCAGAGGAGTATCCGCGTATGTAACTAAGACCTGCTCCGTGTCGGCTGGGATCGCGCCTGCGGCGACGCTCACTGCGTGGCCCGTCCCCAGTGGTTCTCCCTGCGTGACATACGTGAGGTCGTGGCCCAGCACATCCCGGATCCGGTCGTCTTCGGGAGACACCACGACGATGATGCGGTCCGGGGGAAGAATGGCGCGGACGTTGGCGAGGGCGAGCTCTGCAACAGTCGAGTCCGACAAACCCGCGTGCAAGAGCTCACGAGATTCACGGTCACTGCCTCCCGCCAGCACGATAGCGGTGGTATTTGGCCGGTTCCAGTTGTTAGTCGTCGTCGGCGACATAGGGTCCTCACTGCGATCTGGGAGCTGCTCTATTTTTTGGCGGGAACATGCGACCAAGCTGCACGTTTCCCTACTTAGTTAGTGATCCTAACAAAGTTTGGTAAAGGATGTTGCCGGTTGTGGAAAATGTGTTGCGTGACGCTTTCGCTTACTGTCCCGTTCCGTAGACTCCGCCCGGGGGAGGGAGCATCACATTGCCTTGGACGGATACGTCGCGGAGGAAACGCCAGTCGCCCTCGACCGAAAGCGAATGTGCCTCTATCAGAGAGGGCGCATTGGGGATTCTGGCCTCAAAATCTTGAAAGTGCGCGTAGAAAGCGGGATCTAGAGAGACCTTTGGTGTGTTCTCAGAAGTGGGCACCAGGCGCGACTGAGCGTTGAGCTTGTACAGGTCGGACCGCACTAAGAGGAGTTCGTTCGTTGTCTTAACCGGGAGGAATCTGTCGCGGCTGACGCGCACTGCCTGTGCGCCCTCGAAAACTTCGATTGCGGACCCCATTGCGGTCTCAATCTGGACTGCTTCCGTCACTTCGCCCTGACCTGTTGGTACGTGCTTGACGTTGCGTATCATCGGCAGGCCTAGGACGGCGCCCTCCTTCTCCATCACGCCACGAAGTGCTTGAAGGTCCAGCCAGATCGTGTTTGTGTTGAAGAATCGGTGGCGTTGCACATCTTGGAAGGACGCAATGTCCGCTTCGGGGGTCTGCGCAATCTCACGCAACACCAGGCGTCCCGTATGCGCCGAGCGGGCCAGATGACCTCCCTTTCGATCGTTGGCGGTGCGTTCACATACTTCCATCACAAACGGACTGCCGGATTTCACGAACCATGCGGCCAAGTTGGGGTCCAAGGCTGCCCCTAAATTATCTCCGTTGGCTACCTGCGCATAACGGAAACCCTTCTCCAGTAGCAGGTCTAGCAGCCCGCTGCCACGAAGTGACGGATACAAATCTCCGTGTCCGGGTGGGCACCACTGCGCGTCAGGGTCGTCCGGGATCAGCAGCGGCGTCAGGTCACTGGCATGCAGCCGTGGCTCACGGCTTTGAAGAAAAGAAAGCGGCAGGCCATCCACGGGGAGGTTGGGATAGCGGCTCAGATATTGCAGGGTCTGTGCGTCTGTGCTGTATGAGTCCATGAAAATCAGAGGGATCTGCGCCCCGAATCGTTCCCGATCGGAGAGGACTTGGGCAACGATCAAGTCCAGGAAGTTCAGACCGTCGCGCACCGTGATCAAGGTCTTCGCGGACGACAGGCCCATGGAGGTGCCCAATCCGCCGTTCAACCTGATCATGGCGAACTTGGATACGGCCTCCCGTTGCTCCTCCTCCGAAAAGCGGAGAGATCTCGCGTCGACCGGGTCTGTGTACGGCACCAGCGTGTCCTCTGGGATCAGACCCGTTTGGCCCGAAGCCAAGACTTCGTAGTAATGGGAGAAGACTGAGCGCGCGTCCAAGCTTGCGCCGTCCTCATCCATGAGATCCAATGCTGCTTGCAGACCGATAACCGACATGGCACTCCTTCGCTACTCCACTCACCATATCTGCTGCAAAGCGTTTGCGGGTTGACGCGAATGCGGCCGCTTAGAATCCGAAACGTTACAGAGGGGTTCACAAACTGGACGCGGGACGGGCCCAAAGTGAACGCACCATATGATCACCACGTTGAAATGCGTGGAGCGGATGCGCATCAAAGTGACAATCGGAGGGTTGGCAATGAAGAAAGTCATGTCCCTAGCAGGGATCGCAGCGGCAGCAGCATTGGCGCTGGGTGCCTGCTCCGGTGGCGCCGGGGCGGAATCCAAGGCAGAGCAGTCCGGTGAAACAGGCGGAGGCGACGCGGCCGCCGGTGAGACTTACGTTGTTGGTATCGCCCAGCTGATGGATCACCCCTCTCTCACCGCAGCGGCGGACGGCTTCAAGGCCGCAATGGAGGAATCGGGTCTGAACGTCACATTTGATGAGCAGAATGCAAACGGCGACCAGACCACCGTTGCCAACATCGCAGGCTCGTTCAAGTCATCCAACGTAGACCTTGTCCTCGCGATCGCAACACCCACCGCGCAGGCTGCTGCACAGGCGATCACAGATACTCCTGTGCTATTCACTGCCGTGACTGATCCGGTGGATGCAGGGTTGGTTGAATCTTGGGAACAGCCAGGCGGAAACGTCACGGGTACTTCTGACGCGAACCCGGTGAAGGAACAGCTGGCTCTCATTCAGGAAATCGTTCCGGGAGCGGAGACGGTGGGCGTCGTGTACTCACCAGGCGAAGCGAACTCCGTCGTGCAGGTGGAGTGGGCGAAGCAAGCAGCCGGAGAGTTGGGTTTGACGCTGGTTGAGTCGCCGGCCATGTCCTCCCAGGACGTGAAGCAGGCTACCGAAGCACTGTCTGATGTCGACGCGATCTACGTACCTACCGACAACGTTGTCGTTACTTCTCTTGAAACGGTGCTCCAGGTCGGCGAAGACAAGAAGATCCCAGTGTTCGGGGCAGAGGGTGACTCTGTGGCCCGTGGTTGCGTGGCGACCTACGGGCTGGACTACTACCAGCTTGGCTACCAGACAGGTCTGATGGCTGCGGACATTCTCAAGAACGGAACCAACCCGTCTGACATCGCGGTTGAGACTCTTGCGGAGCCGTCGCTCTACCTGAACCTCGGTGCAGCCGAACGGATGGGCGTGGAAATCCCGGTCAACCTGGTTGAGGAAGCGGCACCGGAAAACATCACCGAGTAGTCGAATAGGATGCCCAGGTGAGCATGGCTCGCCTGGGCGTCTGCCAATTAAAACGAAGAGGACTCTGCGTGATTACAGCAGTCGAACTTGGCATCATTTACGCGATCATGGCGTTGGGTGTGTATCTGACCTTCAGGGTTTTGGAGTTCCCGGACCTTACCGTGGACGGCAGTTTTGCAACCGGGGCTGCCATTTCCGCAGTCATGATCTTAAACGGGCAGAGTCCCTATTTTGCGGTCGTCTGTGCCTTTGCCGGCGGCCTTGTCGCAGGGCTGGTCACGGGGCTCCTAAACACTAAGGGGAACATCGACGGACTCCTGGCGGGTATCCTCACGCAAATCGCGCTCTACTCTGTGAACCTGCGCATCATGGGGACCTCAAACATCGGATTGCTTAGGGCAACGACGGTGTTCACCCCTCTGAGGGAACAAGGGCTCCTAGGCACGTGGGGTGGCCCGCTCATGATGATGCCCTTCGTGCTGGTGATTCTGGGGGCACTCGTTTGGTTCTTGCACACTAACCTGGGTTTGGCGCTGCGTGGCTCCGGGGATGCCCAGGACATGGTGCGCTCCTTTGGTGTTTCAACGGACTTCCAGAAGATTCTTGGCCTCTCTCTTTCCAATGGCATGGTCGCCGTTTCGGGCTCTCTCATTGCCCAGTACCAGGGGTTTGCGGACGTGGGAATGGGGATCGGCATAATCGTTGCTGGCTTGGCGTCCGTGATCATCGGACAGGCGATTCTTGGGCGACTTACGATCTTGCGCGCAGCAACTGCGGTCGTGGTGGGCGCTGTGCTTTACCGTGTCATCATCCAGCTGGCCCTTATCGCGGGATTCAACCCGAACGACATGAAGCTCATTTCTGCGGTCATCGTGGTTCTTGCCCTACTCATTCCGCAGTGGCGCATACCGGCGCGTTTACGGTGGGTCCTAGGTTTCAAGAGACGGACTGAAGAACAACGAATGACTGACCGCTTGGTTTTGGAAAACGCTGCCCTGGAGGACGACAAGTGAAACCGATGCTTGAAGTGGAAGCGGTATCCAAGACTTTCTTCGCGGGAACGGTCAATGAACGCCGCGCCCTCGACAACGTGAGTTTGACCTTGGACGACGGCGACTTCGTCACCGTGATTGGCTCAAACGGAGCGGGTAAGTCCACGCTACTGAACATCATCGCGGGCTCACTGAGGGCGGATGTCGGATCCATCACGATCGATGGTGCGAACGTGACGCGCCTGAAGGACTACCAGAGGGCGAAATACATCGGAAGGGTCTTCCAGAATCCCTCTTTGGGAACTGCCCCGCACATGACTATTGAGGAAAACCTCTCCATCGCAGCGGAACGTGGAAAACGGCGTACGCTGGGGCTTGGTGTTACAAGGGAGAAACGCCAGAAGTACCGCACTGAGCTTGCAACCCTGCATCAGGGGTTGGAAGACCGGCTGAAGGACTGGGTTGGCTTGCTATCTGGAGGGCAAAGGCAGTCGCTTTCTCTCCTAATGGCAACGTTCACGAACCCCAGCATTCTGTTGTTGGATGAGCATACGGCTGCCCTGGACCCAGGTCGCGCCGCGATAGTCACGTCGCTTACAGAACAGATTGTCGCGGAGCATCACCTCACGACACTCATGGTCACCCACAACATGGAACAGGCTCTAAGGTTGGGTACGCGACTGATCATGATGCATGAGGGGCGCATAATCTTGGATGTACGCGGAGATACCAAGAAACAGATGACTGTTCCGGATCTGCTGAATGAGTTTGAGAAAATAAAGGGCGCGGGACTCTCCGACAGGACTCTGCTTCAGTGAAGTATCTTCCCGAAGCAAGGAAGGCAAGAATGTTTTTGAGCAAGAACTTCACAACGAAGACACTTTCTGGAGTGGCAGCTGTAGGTTTGTTGGCCTCGGGCATGGGTGCATGCGCATCCAGCGCAGGGGCCACCGACGCGTGCGTCGGTGAATGGGATTTGGTGGCCATGTCTGCGCAGGGTCAATCTGTCAGTGCTGAGGAACTGGCAGAGTTCGAAGATATGGGCCTTCGCATCTACCTCCAGGTCGAAGAAGATGGCAGCGCCGTGCTCTCGTTCTTCGGTGAGGACGAAGAGGGGACGTGGGTAGGCACGGCCGGTGGCTGTACGCTCACTATGTCGGATGAGAGCGTCACCGCGCAGGTTGTCGACGGACTGCTTACCATTGAACAAGATGGCGCGGAGATAACGTTCTCCAAGACTGAGTAGACGCTGGAAGTCTCCTTTGGCGTGAGAAGAGGGCGGATCTGACGTGAGCGACGCTCCTGTTGTGGAAGATGAGATTGAGCTTAAGTTTGTCTTGTCTACACGCGATGAAATTCCTCGGTTCGAAGGTTTCGGGTCCCTCGGTATCACCTCCGAATTTGAGCTCAACGCGCTCTACTTCGACACTCCAGATTTGCTCCTGACAAGCAAGGGCGTGTCTCTGCGGCGGCGCTCAGGAGGCGATGACGCTGGGTGGCACCTCAAAGCCTCCACGAAGGGCAGTAAGCGCAGGGTTGAAACCCGCGCGGAGATTACGGGTGCGCGGCCACCGGCAGTTCTACGCGACATTCTTGGCGAAGTCGTCCATCAGTCGCTGCTGGAGGCGCCTCTCGTACCCATCGCTCGCCTCCGCACCATCCGCGCCGAAACACCGCTATTGGACACCACTGGGCACGTCCTCGCCAAGATATGTGTAGACGACGTATGGGCTGAAGTTCCCCCGCCCTCGCGCCATGAGGGCAGATGGAATGAGCCGTCGTGGCGTGAGCTGGAAGTAGAGCTCACCGAAGGCACCGAAGACCTTCTTGAGGCCATGGCCGCCGCCCTCGCAGCAGCGGGTATCACGGGTGCCCAGTACGGCTCTAAGGTTTCCCATGCGCTACTACGCGCGGGTGTGGGGCAGGTCGAGGGCGAGGGGGCGGAGGCACGCTCTGTCTGGGAATACGCCGCACGTCAGGTCGGCGTGATTCAAGCGGAAGAAGGTGGGGTGCGCGAGGGGGCGGAGGGCGCGATACACAGGACGCGTGTTGCAGCGCGCCGCTTGCGAAGCACTCTTGAGACCTTCGGGAACGCATTTGATCCTGAATTGGCGGATCCGCTTGTGGACCAGCTCCGCTGGCTGGGCTTGGTATTGGGGGAGGCACGGGACGCACAGGTGCTGCATGGTCACATCCGCGACACGTTGAATACCGCTGGTCTGAGTGAATCGGAGCATGCGGGGTGGTTGGACCGCAGACTCACCCGACGCGTCCACCGTGCTGCGGCATATGCCCGCGACGTCCTTGATACGCCGCACTTTGAGATTTTGCACGACACATTGGCGGAATTCGCTTCACCCCAGTCTCGGAAATACTCGCTCGATGTCGGAGACGGTTGGGCGCTTCCATGCCTTTCGCGTCCCATCGGGGCGGTTGGAGCAAGATACCTTGCTGCGCGACCGAAACCAGACGCTCACGTAGATCCGCTGTCCACGCGAGTTGAAAGGTTCCACAATCTTCGCAAACGGGCCAAGCGGGTCCGCTACGGATTTGAGGCGCTGGTGGGCGCCTACGGGCATTCAGCGGAAGAGCGCGCACTCGCCTGGAAGGAAGTGACCACCACGTTCGGAATGGTGCAGGACTCTGCGGTGGCACTACATTTTCTTGCCGGACTGCCGAAAGGGAATGAATTAGCCAAGGGGGAGCTGGCTGTCTTGGCCGAACTTGAGGAGGCAACTCAAGAGTCCGTCGGTGCCCGCGGCATGTCCGTGACGGCAGCGGCGTTGGCGCTCTCAGTCCTTGGGAAGTCGTGACGTGCACCGCGCGCGGGCGCGTAGCCGCACATTCCTTTCAGCGGCGCTTCTTTCGGTAGCGTCATGCTCAGCTTTGATGGTCACGAGTGGGGCGGTGGGATCTTTCCCGTTAAGTGCGCGGGCGGACGGAGGCATGATCCCTTCGGCCGCTGTTCAACAGACTGACAGCCAGCACGGTGGCGACCAGCCGGCCGGGGTGCCCGATGTGCTGGTCGGGGCGGTTAGTCTGACACAGTTAGGTGCCGAACAGCATATTTCCTTGGCTGAGGAGGTCGCGGACGCGCTGATTGCCGCAGACGGTAGGGCTGCAAGGGTTCGGGACTTGAGTGGTCGACTTGAATCACTTTTCCATGATGCAACGGGGACGCGGTCTCGCTTGTCGCTCTTCGCCCTCGACCCCCTAGATGGCACAGTGGTTGCATCAGTAAATCCCGACGATGTTTTTGTTGCTGCATCCACCTACAAGCTGTTCGTTGCGTATTCGATGATTTTCGAGGTCGAAGAGGGTCGGGCGGATTGGAGTGACCGTCTGTTGGGACGCCAGAGCATTGGCGAATGCATGGAGATCATGATCACTGAATCCGACAATGCTTGCGCGGAGGCTTGGCTTCGGAAGGTGGGCCCAGACGCTGTTCAAAAAGAAGTCGAAGCACTCGGTTTAGGCCACACGAGGGTTGCGTGGTCCAACATGGAAACGACGGCCAAAGACCTGGTGCTTTTCCTCGACATGCTGTTGGAAGACGACATTGTTCTACCGGTTAACAGAGACCTTCTGCTTGGACACATGAGGACGCAGATGTTCCGGGACGGCGTACCAGAGGGCGTGGGACGTGGTATCCCTGTTGCGGACAAGGTTGGATTTCTAGACAGTTACCTCCACGACGCCGCGATCATTGAAGACGTTGAACACCCGCTTCTTCTGGTGATCCTTACATCGGGTGCCTCATGGGGCACGATTGCTGAGTTATCGGACGAAGTGTTTAGCTCCTTCGCGGGATCATCGGGGTTTCCTGGCTTACTGGAATGATCCGCTGGGTTCTGATGTGCTCCGCACAACGGTATGCAATGTGCGCCCGCTGTGAGCCCAGTGACCAGTGAGATGTATCCCGCGGTCTGCGCCCCCTGGTGGAGTACAGTTCACTTGGCTTCGCTCTAACCAGTTCTGACCAGTAGGAGGACTATTCATGCCGGATGTGCGGCCCAACAGTCTCGGTGATTCACTGAGCCGGGGTCAGCTGCTTACGTACGTGTTGGTCTTGGGCGCCCTCACTGCGTTGGGTCCTTTTACGGTGGACCTGTACCTTCCTGCTTTTCCTGCGTTGGAGTCTTCGTTCGGTGTAGATGCCTCCTCGGTTCAGCTAACACTAACGGGGACGATGGTTGGCTTCGCGGTTGGCCAGCTCATAATGGGGCCACTGTCGGACAGACTTGGCCGCCGGGTCCCGTTGGTGTTGGCAACGCTAGTGCACATTGCTGCCTCCATAGGAATAGCATTGGCTCCCACAATTCTTGTGTTGGGGATTCTGAGGATCGTTCAAGGGTTTGGCGCGGCAGCCGGTGGTGTCGTCGCGATGGCAATGGTGCGGGACCTCTTTGCCGGGCGCGCCCTCGTTCGAATGTTGAGTCGCATGGCCCTCGTGAACGGTTTCGCGCCCGTAATCGCACCTGTGTTGGGGTCTTGGTTGCTGACCGTGACGTCATGGCGTGGCGTGTTTTGGGTTCTGGCTGGGTACGGCATTGCGGTCTCGGTTGCGGTGAGCCTGCTGATCGTGGAAACTCTGCCCAAAGAGCAGCGCAAGGCACAGACCAAAACGGTGGCGCAACGGTACGGGGCGTTGTTTGCAGATCGCGTATATATCGGTGCAGTTGCCATCGCCGCAATGACTTTCACGGGCTTGTTTGCATACCTCTCTACGGCTCCCTTCCTTTTCCAGCAGGTCTATGGTTTTGACCCACGCCAATTCGGTGCTTTGTTTGCAGTGAATTCGTTGGCAGTGATTCTGGGCGTCCAGACCAGCTCGCGGCTGATGGACCGCTTCGGTGTTGGGCCGCAGTGGATTCTTTCGTTTACGACGTTGGCGCAAATGCTGTTCGCGGGGGTCATTATTGTGGACGGTCTGCTGGATCTAGGCATGTGGGGGACGGCAGTGCCATTGTGGTTCTTCGTGCTGTCCTGCGGCTTCGCGTTTCCCGCACAGCAGGTACTGGCTCTTTCCCGGCACGGAGAGCAAGCCGGCACTGCAGCCTCAATACTGGGTGCCATGAACTTCGGGGTCGCCGGACTCCTGTCACCCGTTATCGGCTGGCTGGGCGTTGGAAGCCCCGTGCCAATGGGTGGAGTAATGGTCGGTGCGGGCGCGATCGGGGCGCTCACGCTCTGGCTGGTTGTCCGCCCTCGTTCCGTACCCGGTCTACTGGACTAGTTGGCCTGCGGGGTGTTAGCCGCGGCCGTAGCCACGGCAGCCTCATCCTCACCTTCGGAGAAAACGGAGATCCTGCCATCTTGGATTGCCCTGTGGAACGCGTCGAAGTCTTTCTCTACCTGGTCTGCGTATGCCAGTGAACACTGGGCGATTGCGTTATCGAACACATCGGAGTCTCCGATGTAGCCGCTGACCCAGTGGGCCAATGGGCTCTGGGAGTGCGCACGTGCAAGCATTTTCGCGCAGAGTACCGTGTACATACCCAAGCGCACACCGTCCATCACGGTGGTGTCGAAACCTCCCGTGGCGTCGGGATATTGGCGCACATAGTAGGAGATTCCGTTGCGGGAGACAGAGCCGAGGAATGGGTCAGAAACCGCTTGGAGTATGCGTTGGTGAGAGACGACCCTTTCACCTTCAGGCGTATGCGGTGTTAACGTCTCAGGTGTCGTGGAGTTGGGCTTGGAGTACTGAGTAACTACCGATTGCCTGGCTTCTTGAGCCTGCATGACCAGTCCTTCTCCCTCCGGGCCTATCAGTGCAATGAGGTGGCACCTGGTGCCGACCGAACCGACACCAACGACGCGCATCGCGATATCCGTGACGTCATAGCGAGAAAGAAGGAAGTCGATATCGGGCAGAGTCGTGGCTCGGTATTCTTCCAGCAGGTGCTCAAGGATTTCCCTGGTCGCGTTGTCGTGGTGGGTGAGAATGGGAGGGTCGTCTTTGAACCGGACGTAGCCCATGTTGTCCGGCCCCATTAGCTGAGAGATGGCGCGGTCAGAGTCTCGTCGTTTAGCCTTTCGTGTCACAGCCTTCAACTGTTTCACCCCGTGGTCCTTCATGGCCGCGGCAAGGTTGGACTCATCGATAGAAACGTAGTGCCGTGCTAGGGAAGGTAGCGTTAGGAGGCTTGCAAGACCTTGGCGATAGGCAGCCGCAGTCGTGATGGCAAGCTGCTCAATATCTTCTGGGTCGAGGCCGTTTTCGCGCGCAGCCAGAACCGTCGATGTGACGAGGCGTTTCACGTCCCATTCCCACGGGCCAGGAGCCGCTTCGTCAAAATCATTCAGGTCAAAGACCAGTCTGCGTTCTGGAGATGCGCACAACCCAAAATTGTTGATGTGCGCGTCGCCGCAGACGACCAGGTGAGTATCGGTATGGTCCTGTTGCGCGAGGTCGTGTGCCATGAGTCCTGCAGCCCCGCGGAAGAAGGAGAAATGGCTTAGCGCCATTCGTTCGTGCCGTAGCGGGACAAGCTCTGGGATACGTCCCTCATCGCTGCTCATGATCAGCGCCACTGGGTCACGGTTCAGGGAAGTGAACTGCCCCAACTTTTTTCAAGGGATGGGTTTGCGTGCCAAGCGTCCGCGGGAACGCTGTGACTCTGCTGTTTCTGTCGTCATGGACGTCCCCTTCTGCTGTGGAACCTCTACAGGATGCCCAGTTCGTCCATTTCTGCGAACAGGGGAGCAGCCTCATCATCGGTCAGTGGCACAAGCGGTAGCCGGACTTCGTTCCTGATCACTCCTTGGCGTGCCAGAGCCGCTTTTATCGGGATGGGGCTCACCTGTGCGAACAGCAAAGAAATGAGCTTCATGTACTTCAATTGCAACGCCAGGCTAGCGGCGGGGTTACCTTGGGCGTACAGCGCCACCATGTCGTACATTTGCCGTGGAATCAGGTTAGACGCAACGGAGATGACACCGGAAGCGCCCAGAGTCATTAGGGGATATACACAGTCGTCGTTTCCAGAGTAGAGAGCCATCTTCCCGTCCAGCGCCGCAGCATCACCAAGGAGCTGTGACAAGTCAGGACACGCTTCTTTCAGTGCAACCAAGCGCTCATGTTCAGCAAGACGAGCCGTTGTTTCAGGAAGCATGTTCATGCCCGTGCGCGACGGAACGTTGTACGTGATGATGGGAAGCGAAGTTGCATCCGCTACCGCGAAGTAGTGGGCCACCAGACCGTCCTGGGTGGTCTTGTTGTAGTAAGGAGTCACTGCGAGTAGTCCAACGGCTCCCGTTTGCTCCATGACCTTCGCTACCTCAATCACATGAGCGGTGTCGTTCCCGCCGATGCCAGCGATCACGGGCAGGCCCTGGGCGTGGGCGACCGTGAACTCAACTACCTGTTGCTGCTCTTCCATTGAAAGCGTGGAGGGTTCGCCGGTGGTTCCACAGGCAATCAGGGCGTCCACTCCGGCCTCCACTTGCGCCGCCAGCAACTTTTCGAAGCTTTCCCAGTCGACCTTGCCTTCGTGGAACGGGGTGATGAGAGCAGTTCCGCATCCTTCGAACAACATGATGTTAGCGACCTTCCAACAGGGAATCTTGCGGCACCAATCTAGCAATTTATGCACAGAGCGCGCGTGTCCGTATCAAGACTTGTTATGCGGTCACGTGCAGACGCGACAAGTAATACATGCGTTTGCATAGACTTGATCGTATGCGAACGCATATAGTTTGAGTAATAGAGAAACGGGGAGAGCCATGCAGTTCGGGATATTTTCGGTTGGCGACGTAACGCGTGATCCGGTGTCGGGATACACACCTAGTGAGCATGAGCGGATCAAGTCGCTGGTGAATATAGCGAAGAAAACCGAAGAGGTCGGATTCGACGTATTTGCGATTGGGGAGCACCACAACCCACCCTTCGCGATATCGTCTCCCACCACATTCCTTGCGGCGGTGGGCGCGCAGACGGAGAACCTACTCCTGTCCACTTCCACGACACTGATAACCACCAATGACCCAGTGCGGATTGCGGAAGAGTACGCACTGCTACAGCACTTGGTTGACGGACGTTTAGACCTCATGCTTGGCCGCGGCAACACTGCGCCGGTGTATCCATGGTTTGGCAAGGACATCCGGCAGGGCCTGCCGCTGGCCTTGGAGAACTACAACTTGCTGCACAGGCTGTGGAGTGAGGACGTTGTCAACTGGGAGGGGCGTTACCGCACCGGATTGCAGGGCTTTACGTCAATCCCAAGGCCCATGGACGACGTCGCGCCGTTTGTGTGGCACGGTTCCATCAGGACCCCGGAGATAGCGGAGCAGGCGGCGTATTACGGCGATGGCTACTTTGCAAATGGCATCTTCTGGCCAATGTCGCACTTCCAACGTCTGATTGAGCTGTACAGGAAACGCTACGCCCACTACGGGCACGGGCGACCCGAGGACGCGATTGTTGGTGTTGGTGCACAGGTATACGTGGCGGAGACAACCCAGAAGGCGCGTAATGGGTTCCGCCCCTACTTTGACGCTTCGCCCGTATACCGGGGAGGAGCCTCCCTGGAGGATGTCTCCCAGCAAACTCCACTTCTGGTCGGCAGTCCCCAAGAGATTATCGACCGCGTGATGGGCTTACGCGACTACTTCGGCAACTACCAGCGGCAGATGTTCTTGGTCGACCATGGGATGCCGGAGATCGACACTCTGAAGCAGCTCGACATGCTTGGTAGTGAGGTCCTGCCGGTGCTACGCAAAGAAAGCGCCGCAGTCACTCCCAAGGACGTGCCGTCTGCGCCGACGCACGCTTCTTTGGTGGCGAAAAAGTATGGTGATCAGGAACCGCGCCAGCCGAGGCCGAATCCGAACCGCGGCGACAACGTAACTGGCACCTCGCCCTACCACGACTCCGATCCCTCTGTGCCAGTGAAGATGCCCAGGCTGTGAGCGTGCGCAACAGAGAAGACGTCGCCGCGGCGTCTGATGCATGGGAGGCCTACATGCGGGCCTATGCGGTGATGACCCGATCCTTGCAGTCAGACGGGTCGTTCACGAAGGTGTCAATGCGTGAATACGACATCCTCTATGCGCTGTCGAAGTCCAGGGCTCCGCTTACGCAGTCGGAGTTGCTAGACGCGGTTGTGTTGTCGCAGCCAGCACTGTCAAGGATGCTGAAGAGACTTGAGGATTCGGGTCTTGTCTGTCGGTTCCGGCATCAAAGTGATGGGCGGGCCTACGTCCTCGAACTGACCGACCGTGGCCGTGAAACTCAGCGTGAGATCGGACGGCTGCACGGTAAGGCTGTCGCTGAGGCACTATACCGGGGCTTGGATCGGGAGCAGGTCCACGCGCTGCAAGTGTTGTGCGAACGAATAACAGAATCGCAACGAAAGGACGGACCGTGGGTAACCATGTGAGCATCGCGCTGGTAAGTGCCGGCGCATCGGAACAGTCTTCGACAACGAAACTGGTCACCCAAATCGGAGCAGAAACGCAGAGAGTCTTGCGTGATTATGGGCGCGACGCGTCTCTGGCTGTCGTTGATCTACGCGATGTCGGGAAAGACATCGGAATAGCACTTGCAACCGGCAGCATCTCAGCGGAACTGGGGCAGATGCTGGCGACGGTGGCGGCCGCAGACGGCGTCGTGGTTGGCGCCCCGGTTTACAAGGCTGCTCCCTCAGGTTTGCTGAAGTCGTTTTTCGATCTCGCGGACGATGATGTTGTGCTGGCGACGCCGCTGGTTTTGAGTGCCACGGCGGGAACACCGCGCCACGCCCTCGTCCCCGATGAGCACATGAGGGCGCTGTTCGCCTATCTGCGCGCACTGCCTGTGCCCACGTCCGTCTTCGCCGCCACTGAGGACTACTCGAATCCCGGTGCCTTGAACAGGCGCGTGACGAGGGCCGCCACGGAGCTGGCGATCCTTGTCAAGGCCGGGGTGAAGGACACTATGCGGGATGCAAGTGGAGAATACAGAAGATCCTTCGCGACCTTGGGCGACCTTGAGGACGGTCTGGACTTCGATTCCGACCTGATGCGATTGGCCGCAGGTGGCGTATGATTATTCGCGTTGCCCGGCGTTGCTGGGGTGAGCGCGATGATGCAGATAGGGTGAGTTCATGGATCCGGCAATCAGACAGGCATTGACGTGGGCAATACTGTGCCTGTCGGTCGTCATGGCGCTATTCACCTGGGTTGATCTCATGGAAGGCGCGCCCAGTACCGCGATGTGGCTGAACGCGTTCGCGTGGCCCGTGGTGGCGGCCATTTGCGGGTGGATCCTCCGAAAGAACCCTTACACCTCTCCGGACGCGGAGAACTGAGTTAGGTTGTAAAGACCGACAAGGCACGGGTATTGGGAACGAGGGCCAAGTGACGATAATCAAGTATGACCTGACAAGTTTCTACAACTTTAGGGATGGGGGAGGTCTGCCCACTGAGAACGGGAGACTACGCACTTTACGCTTGCTTCGGTCCGACCAACCGTCGTCCCTGGACGCCCAGGACGTGGACTACCTGAGGGATTTGCCCTTGGCTATGGTCGTTGATTTGCGCGGTGAAATGGAAGTTGGATTCTCACCTTCGCCGTTCAAGCACAATGGTTTCAAGGTAGCCCACCATCCGATCGCGGCTGGTTCTCCTGCCTCCATGCTGGAGGGGAAGATGACCATCGACCTCATGTACTCCCAGATGCTGGAGCATGGTGGAAAGGCATTCGCACGTGCGGTGGAGTCAGTCGCAGAGGGACTGGAAAAAGGGTCCGCGATCGTTCACTGCACTGCAGGCAAGGACCGAACCGGCATCACCATCGCAATGATCCAACAGATGCTGGGCGTCCCACGGGATGCCATCGTCGCTTCCTATGCGCTCACCAAGCACAACCTGGATGGGACGTGGAAGAAGGACAAAATCGCGATGGTGGAGAAAATGATCGGGGTTAAGCACGCGGAAGCCATGGCTCCTCTCATGGTCGACTCCCCGCCCGAAGCCATGGAGCGCGTCCTAGATCATTTGGAAGACGAACACGGAGGAGCCGCGGGCTACTTGCGTGCCCACGGCATGGACCAGTCGGTGGAGGAGATTCTGAGGGACCAGCTACTGGTTCAGTAGACGTAGAAGCGGCGGCGGAGGGACCGGATTAGTGCCCTCCGCCACCGCTTTATACGCTTAAGAACGGTCGGGGTGGGGACGGCTATGAGAGCGCAGCAGCCACAGCTACCGTCAGTGCGGTTTGGAACTTCGTCTCCCGCTCTTCCGCCGTCATATCGGACGATCCGTCAAATATGTGGTCTGAAACTGTGAGCACCGTGAGGGCTTCCTTGGAGAACTCAGCAGCCGTGGCAAACAGGGATGCCGCCTCCATCTCCACACCCAGAACACCGTAGGCTGCGAGCGCCTCCATCTGCCCCGGCACCACCCTGTAGAAGTGGTCGCGCGAAACAATGGGGCCAACGTGCACGGTTTCTCCTTCTGGCACGGCGTCATAGGCTGCTTTGGCCAAGTTGAAGGACGCCATTGCAGCGTAATAGATCTCCGGAATGCGTGACTGATTGAAGTTTGAATCGGTATGTGCGCCAATGCCAATCACGGTGTCGCCGACGTGGACATTGTGCGCTATGCCGCCGCAGGTTCCGACGCGGATGATGCGTTCGACATCAAAGAATTTGAACAGTTCTGTGGCATACAGTGCAATGGACGGTTGGCCCATACCGGAACCCATCACCGATAGTGGTTTGCCATTGACTTCACCCGTGTAGGCAAGCATGCCGCGCACGTCGTTCACTTGCCGCGGATCCTCAAACAGGAGCTCAGCGATGCGCTTTGCGCGCAGTGGGTCCCCGGGCATGAGGACCGCTGGTGCAAAGTCGCCGCGTTCGGCGCGGATATGGGGCGTTGACATATTTTCCTCCATTGGAATACCGGACAGCACAAAGAGTCTACCTACGACATTGTAGCCGCGGCTGCTTTACGGGCCGCAGTGAGGCAGTACGGGTGTTTGGTCCTGCGACGCAGGGTAGATTGGATGCCATGAGTGAGAACCTAGACGCTGATCCATTTGCCAGTGGCTGGAAGCTTGTAGCTTTCGACTTGGATGACACCCTTGCACCCTCAAAATCGGCTCTGCCGGATGAATCTGCGCGGGCTCTGCGTGACCTTCTGGACGTGACCCAGGTGGCGGTGATCTCCGGGGGTGCGTTCCCACAGTTTGAGCTGCAACTTCTGGGCAACCTGAATGCTTCCCCGGAGCAGCTGGCGAACCTGCACTTGATGCCCACGTGCGGGACGCGTTACCTGCGCTTTCAAGATGGCGCGATGATTGAAGTTTATGACCACCCGCTGTCGGCGGCAGAGCTCGAAAAGGCAAAAATCGCGTTACGCGAATGCGCGGAAGAACTTGGGCTTTGGGAAGAAAATTCCTGGGGCGATGTGATCGAAGATCGCCGCTCCCAGGTAACATTCTCCGCGCTGGGGCAGGACGCGCCATTGGAGGCAAAGCGCGCGTGGGATCCGTCCGGAGAGAAGAGAGCTGCGTTGGCGAAGGCCGTCGGGCAGCGGCTCCCCGAATTGGAGGTCCGCTCAGGCGGCGCCACGTCCGTGGACATAACGGCGCGCGGCATCGATAAGGCGTACGGGATGGACGCCCTCGTCCTCCAAACCGGAATCGCGAAGGAAGACATGCTGTTCATGGGGGACCGTCTTGACGAGGGCGGGAATGATTATCCCGTTCGCGCAGCTGGTTGGCCTACTTACGCCGTGGATTCTTGGCAGCACACAGCACGCGTTGTTTCCGACGTGGCGGCCAGTCTGCGGAAGAATCAGCCGGGGGATTAGCGGGGGTACTCTCCGCGCTTTACCATGGGCCGCGGTGAGCGCCACCGACGTGCCATGAGCATCCGGGAATACGTGTAGAACCACGTGCCACGCGGGATGGTGTCATCTGGGTACTTTTCAGCCAGCTTCTTCTTCAGTTTGCTCCAGACGACAGCAGACTCCACCAAGGATGCGGCCAGCAGGCCATAGAACATGATCGTGAGGCCCACAATCATGTATTCGGCCGCAGCTCCGGGCAGTTTGATGAATGAGAAGACAAGCATTCCCCCCAGGAAGACCAGCATGGCGGGAAGCAGGAATTCCGCTAACGACCATCGTGCATCTACGTAGTTACGCACGTAACGGCGGACGCGTCCCTTGTCGCGCAACGGTAGGTAACGTTCATCGCCCGTCTCCAATGCGATGCGCTCCCGCTCATACGCTTCGGCGCGCATCTGCTTTGACTTCTGCTTTGCAAGCTTGCGGTCAGTCGGTACCAGTGGGCGTGCCCGAGCGGCTTCCGCTTCTTTGCGGGACCTGGTGGGTCGTCCTTTGCCGGATGTTTTTGCGGCGCTGGGGGTTTCATCTTGGCTCTTCACGGATCTAGGCTAATGGACGCACACCCGCAAACCCAACTGGGCGCTCAGTAGGGCGCGAAAATGATTGTGGTCGAGGGCGTAATCTGTTGTCATGAACGAATACGACAAACTTAACAGCCGCATCGATGAGGGGTTTGAGGACCAGATCCAAATTCTCACGGATCTTGTCGCGATTCCCTCGGTTTCATCCGACCCCTCCCTACGTGACGAACTATGGCGCAGCGCGGAGTATGTGCGTGACGCATTTGCGACGCTTGGCTTTGAATCAGACATATACCAAGCCCCGATCGAAGGCGAAGAGATGGGTGCCCCCGCAATCATTGCGCGGTCTCCAAGGGTGGACGGCAAGAAGACCGTCCTGCTTTACGCTCACCACGACGTTCAGCCAAGTGGTGACGCGTCAAGGTGGACATCGGACCCATTCACTACTGAGGTCAGGGGCGACCGCATTTACGGACGTGGAACATCCGATGATGGTGCGGGCGTGGTGGTACACCTTGGCGCACTGAGAGCACTTGAGGATGTAAACGGTGAGCTGCCTGTGAACGTCGTTGTTTTCATCGAGGGCGAAGAAGAGGTGGGTTCGCCCTCGTTCAAGAATTTCTTGGAG
This sequence comes from uncultured Actinomyces sp., assembly GCA_964344825.1. GTDB lineage: Bacteria > Actinomycetota > Actinomycetes > Actinomycetales > Actinomycetaceae > Scrofimicrobium. The sequence goes on along the minus strand of CAYFOT010000005.1, from coordinate 39,972 downwards.
GAACACAAGGACGTTCTGGACGCGGACGTGATCATCGTTGCGGACTCAGGTAACTGGACGACAGACGTGCCCGCGGTTACGTCCTCGCTCAGGGGCGTCGTGACCATGGATGTCACGGTTCGCGTCCTTGAGCATGCTGTCCACTCCGGAATGTTTGGCGGTCCCGTTTTGGATGCCGTGACGTTGGCGGCGCGCCTGATCGCGACGCTGCACGACGACAACGGCGACGTGGCGGTATCGGGACTAGGTGGCGTGCCTACTGCCGAGGTTGACTGGCCCGAAGACGAATACCGGCGGGATGCCTCGGTACTTGACGGCTACCGTTTGGCGGGAACGGCGGACTTGGCGGCGCGCGTCTGGACGATGCCCGCCATAAGCGTCATAGGAATGGACACGACGACGGTTGCTGATTCGGCGAACGCGATCCTGCCAGAGGTCAAATTCCGGCTTTCAATTCGCACCGTGCCGGGAGTGAGCCCGCAGCAGACCGCGGCAGCCGTTGAAGCGCACCTGCTGGAGCACGCACCCTTCGGATGCCAGGTAGAGACCAGCGTTGTTGAGCTGGGCCCCGCCTACCAGGCTGATCTTGAGAGCGAGGCCGTGAAGGACCTTCGGTGGGCACTATCAACCGCTTGGGGGACTGATGCCGTCGCCATCGGGCAGGGAGGGTCGATACCCTTCATCGCTCAGTTCGAAGAGGTGCTACCGCAGGCCGAAGTGTTGGTAACAGGAGTTGAAGACCCCGCAACGAATGCTCACTCTGAAGATGAGTCGCAGTCGCTCAAGGTGCTCTTGAACGCGACAAAGGCCGAAGCGATGCTGCTTGCTCGACTGGCAAATTAGGACGACGTTCGCAAGATGCACATAGTTCTGAGACTGAACACACCTGTTCGCCGATAGCGGCAGCCGTGACACTGCTTCGGGTGGCGCGTAGGGTTGAAGGGCCTAGGGGGCTTTGTTGCCCAAAGGGCTGAAGAACTGGAGGAAACATGTCTGATGTGACTACCGAACTGCCCACGCATGAGGTTGGGCTGTCGCCCAAGGCCGCAGAGAAGGTGCGTAGCCTTCTTGAGCAGGAGGGCAGGGATGACCTGCGTCTGCGCATTGCAGTACAACCAGGCGGCTGCTCTGGTCTGATTTACCAGCTCTACTTTGATGAGCGGCTCCTCGACGGGGACGCGGTCGTGGACTTTGACGGCGTCGGTGTAGTTGTGGACAGGATCAGTTCCCCTTATCTTGCGGGCGCGACCATCGACTTCTCGGACTCCATTGAGCGGATGGGCTTTACCATCGATAACCCCAACGCGGGCAGCTCGTGCGCGTGCGGGGAATCGTTCCACTAGATCGTTGTCAACGCTTCACAGCGTTGCGTGCCATAAAAGGATGAAGATGCGGGTAAACCGGGCTCTGGGGGTCACTGCGTCCCTCGTTGTTGCACTTGGGCTGGGCTTGTCAGGATGCTCCTCTCAGACTGAGACGGAGGGGAAGCAATCCGACACTGAGGTGAGCGTCCAGTCCGGTGGCGTGCCTGTTGTTACGGACAGCACAGGTGAGGGCATGCCCAAGGTTCAGGGGGGCTTCGGTGAAGACCCCCTGGTGACTCCCGCAAGAGTCGATCCCCCGAAGGATATCGTTCGCCAAATACTGGTGGAGGGTGACCCCGACGGGACACTCGTTCAGGAGAACGACGCAGTTGCTGTGAACTATGCCGGGTACCTGTGGGACGGCGCACTGTTTGATTCGTCGTTCGGTCGTGGAACGCCCGCGACGTTCAGTCTCAATGCAGTGATCCCGGGCTGGAAGTATGGGTTGACGGGGACACGCGCTGGAGACCGCATTCTCTTGGTTATCCCCCCGGAATACGGCTATGGCGCAAGCGGCCAGGGGGAGATCCCGGGCAATTCCACGCTTGTGTTCGTCGTCGACGTAGTTGAGGTTTACGGCGGTGACACCAAGGCGCTGGAAGAGGCTACACCCACCGACAATGCGCTGCCTAAAGGCATGATCCTTGAGGGCGACCTGGGAACTGAGCCGAAGGTGGTGTTTGAAGAGAACGTGCCATCACCCACGATTGAGGAGAACATTGTCGTGGCGGAGGGCAAAGGCCCAGTCATCACCTCTTCGGATACGGTCCTGTATCACTACGTGGGCACGTACTGGGGGACTGAGGAAAGTGCTGCAAGTACTTGGGCTATGGGTGCCCAAGTACTGCCCGCTGGTGAGAGCATGTTCTTAGGGGAAAAAGTCGGTTCAAGGATCGCGATGATCTTTCCCCCAACTAGTGACGACCAACCCGCAATGGTGATGATCGTCGACATACTGGCTGCGTACTCAAACTAGCGGCGGGGACCGCTAAGCTAATAGGTGGCGGGTACAGTGTGGAACTCGCCTAAGCCGCTTGAAGGAGAAATCTGTGAACGATTCAGTTGTCGACGTGCTCGTCTACTCCGCAGACTCGGCGAAGCGCCAGGCTGTTATAGAGGGGTGCGGGATCCGGCCGGGCAAGGACGCGCCCAGACTGAACTGGATTGAAGCGGCCACTGCAGACGGTGCCCTCCAGAAGGTGGCGGAACGCAAACCCCTGGTAGCGGTGCTGGATGCCGACACCCCAAAGGTTGGAGGAATGGCTGTTGCACAGGACATTCGCAATGAACTGGACGTGCAACCTCTGATCGTACTTCTGGTCTCTAGGCCGCAGGATGATTGGCTGGCCACATGGTCGGGTGCTGCGTTCACTGTTTTGGCGCCCTACGACCCACTGGATCTGCAAGAGACGATGGTGGCTGCCATCCGGGCCGCCAGGTAGGCAACATGGCTTCGTGGGCACAGCTGGCTCCGCTGCTCGCATCCGGAGAGGATCTCTCCTATGAGCAGAGCCGGGACGTAATGGCGTCCATAATGAGCGGCGAATTGGGCGAAGTGCGGCTTTCCGCCTTCCTTTCGATGCTGGCTGTTCGCGGTCTGGCAGTGAATGAGCTGCATGGCTTAGCAGATCAGATGCAGGCTGAAGCGCGAAGGATCGACCTGCCTTCGGATGCAGTAGATATCGTCGGGACCGGTGGAGATGGCGCCCACACCGTCAATATTTCCACCATGGCGGCGATCGTGATTGCAGCGGCCGGGTTCCCTGTGGTTAAGCACGGCAACCGGGCATCGACTTCCGCGTGCGGCTCGGCTGACCTGCTTGAGGAACTGGGGGTGGACCTAGACCTCGATAGCCAAGCTATTCGCCGCTCCTTCGCGCAGGCAGACATCGCGTTCTTGTTTGCCAACAAGTTCCACCCGTCGATGCGACACGCTGCTCGCGTGCGCCGGGAACTTGGGTTCCCGACTGCTTTCAATGTCTTGGGGCCCTTAACCAACCCCGCCCGCCCTCGCGCGTCCGCAGTTGGCGTTGCCCGGGCAGACGCTGCGCCGCTAGTTGCAGGGGTGTTTGCGCAGAGGCACAGTAGTGCATTGGTCTTTCGGGGTCTTGAACGGGGACTCGATGAACTGAGCACGGTCGAACCAGCGCGTCTGTGGGCAACTCAAAATGGTGCCATCGTGGAGATGGACGTGGATCCGGCTTCGCTTCTGGGGCTCCCTAGGTCAAGCATCGATGATCTTCGTGGGGGAGATGCTGCCCATAACGCGCGTGTGGCTAAAGAGGTCTTGGCAGGAGTGGGGGGACCGGCCGCGGATGCTGTGGCGTTGAACGCAGGCTTAGGGATGATGGCTGCGGCGGGAGCGGGACTGAGCGGCAGCGGTGGATGGGAGTTTTCCTCCACCAACTGGACTGACCCGCGCACCCTCGTGTCCGGGATCGTTGAGGGATTTGCGCGGGCCCAGGAAATTCTGCGGTCCGGTGCCGCAATACAAACGTTGGACACGTGGATTGCAAGCACAAGGGAAGACGCTTAGTCCAGACCCAGATGGAATGCTTCTTCCAGGTCAGACTTGGAATATGCCCTGAAGGCTAGGTGGGTGGAGAGCTGCTCCACGCCAGGAACCTTCGCGATCGCGTCGGAGACGACCTCCGCGAGTTTTTCGTATTCGTCCACCCGGACACGCGCGATCAGGTCAATATCCCCGGTCACGGAGTAGACCTCAATCACGCCGTCAATATCGGCTATATTCTGGGCGACTTCAGGAATTGCTTCTACTTTGCAGTTGACCATCACGATTGCCGTGATCATTGTGTATCCCCTCACTAGGAAGCGTCGTAGCATTAAGCCTAGTGTTGTTTTGACGCGACCACGGCCCCGCTATGCGGATAGAGTGGGCGTAAGTGCGGATTAGGCTAGATATGCAGGGGTTGATGTGGGTCTTTACGGGGTTCTCAAAAGTGCGGGCACGCCGGTCCTACGCGGCGTGTACCATCCATGGATCCGTGGTGCGGAGAATATTCCCAAAGAGGGTCCGGCGATCCTGGCGTCAAACCACAACGCGGTGTGGGACTCTATCTTCCTTCCGATGCTGATTGATCGCGAGGTTGTCTTCATGGGGAAGGCCGACTACTTTTCTGGTACTGGCGTCAAAGGCTGGGCAACAAAGAACTTTATGAAGGCAGTCGGGACGATACCGGTCGATAGGTCGGGTGGAAAAGCAGCGCAGGCCGCGATGCAAGCGGGTTTAGACCGCTTGGCCTCCGGACAGCTTTTCGGGATCTACCCGGAGGGCACGCGTAGCCCAGATGGCAGGTTGTACCGGGGAAAGACTGGCGTGGCCCGCCTCGCCCTCGAATCCGGAGCTCCTGTCATTCCCGTAGCGATGATCGGTACCCATGCCGCGCAACCGATTGGTAAGAAGATCCCTCTGCGCACGGATATCGGCGTGGTCATCGGTGAGCCGCTTGACTTCACCAGGTATCGCGGCCTCGCTAAGGACCGCTACACGCTGCGCGCGATAACGGATGAGATTATGTACAACCTCATGCTGCTGTCGGGGCAGGAATACGTGGATCTGTACGCCGCTGACGTTAAGGCTGAGCTGGCCGCGGCGGGGGAGTTTGATGGGCCAGTACCCAACTCTGCTTCGTTGCCGCCGAACGCTGAGACGCAGGGTAAGTGACGGGTCTGAAGTGTAAGCTATTCGGAGTGTTTATCTGCCTGAATTTCGCCATGAAAGAGGTAAAAAGGTGACTGTTAAGCGCGTAGCAATCTTGACGGCGGGTGGTTTCGCCCCCTGTCTGTCCACCGCCGTTGGGGATTTGATTGAGCGTTACAATAAGCTGGACCCGGAGATTGAGATCATCGCATATCAGCACGGCTACCACGGTCTGCTGACGGGCAACTATGTTGTCGTGGATGAGGAAGCACGTAAGAACGCGCACATCCTGAAGCGTTTCGGCGGCTCACCGATCGGGAACTCCCGCGTGAAGCTAACTAATGCCAAAGACTTGGTGAAGCGTGGACTGGTCGAAGAAGGCCAAGATCCTCTGGCGGTAGCCGCTGATCAGCTGAAGGCCGATGACGTCGACGTACTTCACACAATTGGTGGAGACGATACGAACACGACTGCCGCAGACCTGGCGGCCTACCTCCACAACAATGAGTATGAGCTCACCGTTGTGGGTCTTCCCAAGACAATCGACAATGACGTAGTTCCGATCCGCCAGTCGCTTGGTGCCGACACCGCGGCAGAGGAAACGTCTAAGTTCGCTCAGAACATCATTGGGGAGAACCGGGTTGGTCCGCGTACTCTCATCATTCACGAAATCATGGGACGCAACTGCGGCTGGTTGGCTGCCGAAGGTACCCGGAAGTACCGCGCATGGCTGGATGAGCAGGAGTGGGTCCCCTCAATTGGACTATCCCGTGACCGCTGGGACGTGGACGCATTGTTCCTTCCAGAAATGCACTTCGACATTGATGATGAGGCTGCACGCCTGAAGAAGGTCATGGATGAGCGTGGCAACGTGAACATCTTCATCTCCGAAGGTGCGGGCGTTCCAGAGATCATCGCGGAAATGGAGGCTAACGGTGAAGAGGTGCGTCGCGACGCCTTCGGTCACGTACGCCTCGATGAGATCAACCCAGGTGTATGGTTCTCCAAGCAGTTCGCCGACAGGCTTGGCGCAGAAAAGGTGATGGTGCAGAAGTCTGGTTACTTCTCACGCTCTGCGGCCTCAAACCAGTTCGACCTCGACCTCATTGGACAGATGGCTGACCTGGCTGTGGAATCTGCAATGAATGGCACCTCTGGTGTCATTGGCCACGATGAAGAAGACGGGGACAAGCTAAAGGCCATTGAGTTCTCCCGGATCGCGGGACACAAGGCCTTCGACATCACAACTCCATGGTTCGTGGAAATGATGGCCGACATGGGACAGGCTGTTGAGCCAGCAACACCAGAGCAGTAGCCCCGGATTGGCTCCTTGGGACACGTGGCGCGCGAAACCCGCGCGCCACCAACCCGACTACCCGGACATAACCACGCTTGAGACGGTAACGGCAGAGCTTCGCACGAAGCCGCCGCTGGTTTTTGCTGGGGAAGTCGATGCGCTGCGTACTGAGCTCGGCAAGGCGGGACGCCATGAGTCGTTCGTCTTGGTCGGCGGGGACTGTGCGGAAACGTTTGCGGAGTCGACTGCGGATCAGTTGAGGCTGAAGATTCAGACTCTGCTTCAGATGGCTGTGGTGCTCACGTACGGAAGCTCGATGCCGGTTGTGAAGGTGGGACGCATAGCGGGCCAGTACGCCAAGCCTAGGTCCTCACCCACAGAAACAAGGGATGGGGTGACGCTCCCTTCGTATTTGGGTGATGCCGTCAACTCATTTGAGTTTGAGACGGAAGGGCGCCAGCACGATCCAAGCAGGCTCCTCGATACCTACCATGCGTCAGCGGCTTCACTTAATCTCATAAGAGCATTTGCTAAGGGGGGTTACGCAGACCTTCGGCGCGTACACGAATGGAACCGGGGCTTCGCGGCCAATCCAGTGTTCGCAAGATATGAGACATTGGCTGCCGACATTAGCCGCGCGGTCCAATTCATGGAAGCGGCGGGCGCCGACTTCGATTCCTTACGCCAGGTCGACTTCTACTCCTCGCATGAAGCGCTGCTACTGGAATATGAGTCTGCGCTGACGCGCATAGATTCACGGACAGGGCATCCCTACGACACCTCGGGCCACTTTTTGTGGATAGGGGAGCGTACCAGGGGGTTGGATGAGGCCCATGTTGAGCTCCTCAGCAGAGTGCGCAACCCAATCGGCGTAAAGATAGGACCAGATGCGACGCCGGAGGATATCAAGGGACTGATTGAGGCTTTGAACCCGCATGGGGAAGACGGGCGTCTGACTCTGATTACCCGAATGGGTGCACGCAGGATTGAGGAGGCGCTACCACCGCTGCTGCGTGCTGCAAAAGCAGATGGGCGCCCCGTGACGTGGATCAGCGACCCGATGCATGGAAACACGATCTCTACGTCCAACGGTTACAAGACGCGCGACTTTGAGACGATCATGCAGGAGGTTCGCTCATTCTTTGATGTGCATGAGGCCGAAGGGACAGTGCCTGCAGGCCTACACGTGGAACTGACAGGGGCCGACGTCACTGAGGTAATAGGCGGCGCAGAAGGCTTAGACGACGTGTCACTTGAAGAGAGATATGAGTCTTTGGTTGATCCGCGTCTGAACCACCAACAGTCGTTGGAGATCGCGTTCCAGGTCGCAGAACTTGCGGCAGCCGCCAATGACTCTGTACGTGAGGACACTAGGGATCTGTCACACGCGTACGCTGATGAGTGGCAGCTGTATGAACCGGGGCCGCCTCTCACACAACCGTGATTGTCACCGTCGAACCCCTCCGTGCAGATTCTCCGCCGGAGGGGTTCTGCGATCCGACGGAGTTGAAGAAGCCCGCAAGCCGGTTGACCTCAACATGGAAGCCCGCTTCTTCAAGGATGCTACGCGCATCATCCGCGTTCCTACCGTAAACGTCAGGAACCGGCACGTATTCGGGCCCCAATGACACCACTACCGACACCGCATCGCCCTTGTGGACCGTTTCTCCAGCCGCGGGATCCTGAGAAATCAGATCACCCTGTGCAATGTCATCTGAGTATTCTTCGGTTGCGGACATAGTCAATCCAAGCGCTTCCAGTGCGGCACTGGCGGAGTCCGAAGACATGTCACTCAGGTTGGGGACCTCTATGGGCATCTTGCCTTTAGACACTACGATGTCGACGGGCTGGAAGTGTTCTACGCTGGCGCCGCCCTCCGGCTGCGTGGATATCACTATCCCAGCGGGCACCGTTTCGGACCACTCTTCGGTTTTGGACCCGACTTCAAGGCCGACTGCCTCAATTGATGTAGCGGCTTTATCTGGCTTATCGCCGACGACATTGGGCACCGTTATCATCAGGATGCCCTTGGATACGATGATCTCTATTTCTTGGCTCTTGTGTACTGCTTCCCCCGCCGCAGGGAGAGTATTGATCACCTCATCGACGGGGACGTCGTCCGAATTTTGGTATGAAATGAAAGATGCTAAGTCGAAAGCTGCCAGTTCGTCTTCGGCCTGCTCAATAGTCATTCGCGACAAATCGGGAACCACCAGGTACGAACCCGGTCCATACTGCTGCCACCACCACCAGGTTCCAAGCGCAATCGCACTAATCAGCATCAGTACGGTAGACACTATGAGCCAAACCCTGGCACGCGAGTTCAGCTTGGTCGTGTCGGGAGTAGTTACTGAGCCGGACGTCTGAATGACCACTTCGCTAATAGGAAGGACGGAGGTGCGCCCGCTTCTTGGTAGAGGCACGGTAAGGTCCTTGACTGATGCCTGTCGCTGTGCCGATTCGGGTGACGGAAGCTCCCTATCCAGGGCTTCGTCAGGTACGGACGCGAGCGTGTGTTGCAGCAGCCCCGCTGCGTCTAATGCCGATGCGGGACGTTCCGTAGCATCCCGCGCGCTCAAGGCTGCCACCAGATCGTCGACTTCCGTGGGAAGCCATTCTGTTAACGTCGAGGGCGACGGTATGTCCTCACTGATTCGTGACAGCGCCACCTGCACGGGGTTGTCGTTGCTGCCCGGTAGGACCCCCGTCAACATTTCGTAAAGCATCACGCCCAGAGCGAAGAGATCTGTGCGTGCGTCCGACGTGCCGTTCACTGCGACTTCAGGTGCCAAGTAGGCGACGGTGCCCATGATGGAGCCCGTTGTTGACACACTGACTTCGGAGGCCGCACGTGCCAAACCGAAGTCAACGATTTTGAGGGTGCCGTCCTCAGCTATCAGGATGTTCTCAGGCTTCAAATCACGGTGTATGACGCCGGCGCGGTGCGCTGCTGCAAGCGCATCCAGAATCTGTCCCGTGTAGGCAAGGGCGGATCCAAGGACCAATGGTTGGCCGCTATTGAGGAGGGTGCGCAGGTCGGTTCCTTGGATGAGCTCCATGACCAAATAGCCTTGCCCTTCCACAACGCCCTGGTCGTAGATAGGCACAATGCCCGGATGGGAGATCTTTGCGGCGGAGCGTGCTTCAAGGCGGAACCTGGCCGTGAATTGCTCCGACTCAGCCAAATGTGGATGCATAACCTTCAGCGCCACCAGGCGATCCAAACGTTCGTCGCGGGCAACATAGACCGTCGCCATACCGCCCCGCGCCATCCTGGAAAGGACTCTGTAGCGGCCATCGATCATCATGTTGATCAGCGGATCCGGCACCTTGGAAGCGCCTTGCGGCATGGCGGCGCTGGATGCAGGGGTTTCCGGGGATTTGCTCACGCATGGGATTCTACGCGAGGTGAGCACGCGCTACTGGTGGGCGCGCTGGTAATCTTCACCCATGACCATACCCAGTGCTGAATTGTTCGAAACTATTCCTACCCTCTCGACTGCTGAGGTTGCGCGCCGCTTAGGTGTGGAAAAGAGCAGAGTTGGTCGGCTTGTGCAAGAGCGAACGCTGGTTGCACTGCCGGGCTCTGCGGTGCTCAGGATCCCAGAAGAATGTTTGGTTGAGCTGCCGGGTGATAGGCAGTACGTCACGGAGTTGCGCCAGAGCGGCACCGACGAACCACTTCTAACACGCGTGACTCATGAGGTCCTGCCGCACCTTCGGGGGACTGTGCTGCTCTTGGAGGACGGTAAGTACACCCCCGAAGAGGTGGTCGCCTGGCTTTGGTCAGATAACGACTGGTTGCCTGAACGGCCCATCGATCTGCTAAGAAGAGGCTCACACAAGCAGGTGAATAAGGTCGCTGCGATAGCGCTGTAGCCGTACCTGTGGCTCAGGATGTTCGCGTGACCACCCTGGTCACCAGATCCCGAAGCAGCTCTTCGGCAGCCCCTTGGAACGACGACGCCACCAGGGCGCGCATCGCTTTTCCTAGATAGGCATCAATGAGCTCTTCGTGGATTGCTTTAGCATACGTTTCCATGGTGGCCACGACATAATCAACGTCGTGTTTGGAGCGTTCTTGCTTGGCGTAGGTCGCAGATAGCTTGTGCGCATCATCTTCGGGTGCGTGCTTGAGAGTCAAGGCAAGCAGGACTGTACGCTTGCCTTCTGCCACGTCAATCCCGGTTGGTTTCCCAGTTTCGGTATCGTCCCCGAAAACACCCAACGCATCGTCCCTTAGCTGAAACGCGATGCCTGCGGGCTCAAGGATTGCTTGGAGCTCTTCTACCATGCCGCTTGTGGCACCAGCCGCCACTGCGCCCAACGTAGCCGGATTCATTATGGAGTAGCGGGCTGACTTGTAACGAACAACCTCGATTGTCGCCGCCACGTCCTCGACTGACCCAATGGAAAGCGGAAGATAAGCCGCCGATGTATCAGCCAGCTGCCCCACCGCGACCTCGCCCGTCATGATCGAGTAGGCCCGTAAGAGTTCCGCTTTGGCGTCAATCCCGTCGAGGGCGGAAGAGAGCGTGAATTCGCCCGCTGAGGCAAGTAGGTTCCCCACCAACACGGCTCCGTCACGGCCAAACAGGAGCGCATCACCAAGCAGGCCTATGGATTCGTGAAGATTCGCAAAGTGCACGTGTGCGGCGGGCCTGCCTCTGCGCAGGGCGGAGTTGTCTAGGAGGTCGTCGTGCACCAGCGCTGAGGCTTGGTAGAACTCTAAAGCGCATCCGAGGGCGATGATTTCCTTTCGTTCGCACGCGTAGAGCAGGCTCTGCGCAGCAGTTTCGTGTGGGCTCTGAGGCAGCGCTACCGCGGCGCCGATGGCCGCGCATAGCGCGCGGAATCGCTTGCCTCCTTCAGTTGCCTCTAGGAAGGGCACTTCCGGGTCAATGGCTGCTGGAAAAGAAACAGAGTCAAGGAACTGGCGCGCATAAAGACCCAGCGCTGCGTCCGTTTCGCGACGGTGGTGCACGACCGCCGCGTCTAGTGAGGTGCTGGGAAAGAGACTCATTGTGCTGCTTTCTGTACGCTGTGCGCATAGATGCGCGTATTTGGGCCAAGGGTTGCTATTATAATTGTTGGAGTCTTCGGCCTCGGAATCAGAGGCGTTTTATCTGTCTTGTTTTAGAAAGGCTCCCGCGTGTCTACTGCTCCAAAAGCCTCCTCTGCGCCCGGAAAATCCTCAGCGCAATCTGTTTCAGATGCCGTGAAGGAAGAGACTCCAGCGAAGAAGGCTTCCGTTAAGGCAACGCCAGCGAAGAAAGCGCCTGCCAAAAAAGCACCTGCAAAAAAGGCTCCCGCGAAAACCGCTGCCCCCAAGGCTACAGGAGACGACGCCCAGGGGGCCAAAAAGGCGCCCGCCAAGAAAGCACCTGCGAAGAAGACCGGTGTTGCGTCATCCCCTAAGACTAAAACTGACGCTGCGGAAAGTGAGGGGAAGGCCCCTGCGGAAGCGGGGAACGAAGCGACCATGCCCTCCCCGAAAGCTTCGTCTGCCCGTGGATTCGTAGTTTCTGACTCCGATGAGGCTGATGAGCCGGTCCAGCAGGTCACCGTCGCAGGTGCGACAGCCGACCCAGTGAAGGACTACCTCAAGCAGATTGGCAAGGTTTCCTTGCTGAATGCTGAACAAGAGGTGGACTTGGCGCGACGCATTGAAGCAGGACTTTACGCGGACTACAAGCTCAAGCAGGACGGTGAGCTTATGAGTTCGCGCGAGCGCCGCGAATTGACTCAGCTTTCCGCAGATGGACAAAACGCTAAGAATCATTTGCTTGAGGCGAACCTTCGTCTGGTTGTCTCCTTGGCGAAGCGGTACACCGGACGTGGCATGCAGTTCTTGGACCTCATCCAAGAAGGCAATCTGGGCCTGATTCGCGCAGTCGAAAAGTTCGACTACATGAAGGGATATAAGTTCTCCACGTATGCGACCTGGTGGATCCGCCAAGCGATCACTAGGGCCATGGCGGACCAGGCACGGACCATCAGGATCCCCGTGCACATGGTGGAAGTAATCAACAAGTTGGCGCGCGTCCAGCGTCAGATGATGCAGGACCTGGGACGTGAACCCACACCTGAAGAATTGGCGCTGGAACTGGACATGACACCCGAAAAGGTCGTGGAGGTCCAGAAGTATGGCCGGGAGCCCATCTCTTTGCACACGCCGCTTGGTGAAGACGGTGATTCAGAGTTTGGTGACCTGATTGAGGATTCGGAGGCCGTGATTCCAGCAGACGCGGTCTCATTCACTCTGCTACAGGAACAGCTCCACCAGGTCCTTGACACCCTCTCAGAAAGAGAAGCGGGTGTGGTGTCGATGAGGTTCGGTCTGGGAGACGGACAACCGAAGACTCTTGATGAGATTGGTAAAGTCTACGGCGTGACGCGTGAGCGCATTCGCCAGATCGAATCCAAGACGATGAGTAAGCTGCGCCACCCGTCGCGTTCACAGGTGCTACGGGACTATTTGGACTAAGCGATGTTGGCGCGTGGATGGGCGCTCAGTTGTCCATCTGCGCGCGATCATCCTGGATGTAGAGCGCAGATTGGCGAAGCGCCGGGAGATGTTTCTGGGCGTGGTGGGCACAGAACAGAAGATCCGACGCCGGCATGACAGCACGAACCCATGCGCGTGCGCCGCAGGCGTCGCAGCGGTCCACCGCGGTTAGCTCACGATTCTCCAGGCTAGGCACAAGAGTCGTGTTGGACGGGGCGATAGTTGAAGCAGTCATGGAACTATCGAACCACGGGATCTTTGAAAACGACAGGCCGTGTCCGTCTCTTTCGCCATTGGCGCACTTTGATCGCATGCGTTCGGTTACCGGTCGGCGGGGGAGCGGCGTCCTAGGATGGGCCCTTTCTATGATGTGCGGGTGGATGGAGAAAAGGTGAAGACACAGGGATCGGAATACTCGGCGCGTCACCTGTCTGTGCTTGAGGGTCTGGAGGCGGTTCGTAAACGTCCCGGGATGTACATCGGTTCCACTGACCAACGTGGGCTCATGCACTGCGTGTGGGAAATCGTGGACAATGCCGTTGATGAGGCGCTGCAGGGAGAGTGCTCACGCATTGCAGTGGTTCTACACGCGGATCACTCCGTATCGGTTACAGATGATGGTCGTGGCATCCCCGTAGACACAGTGCCGGGCGTCGGGCTGTCGGGTGTGGAAGTCGTCTTCACGAAGCTGCACGCGGGCGGAAAGTTCGGCGGCTCCTCCTACTCTTCATCCGGCGGACTACACGGTGTCGGCGCGTCGGTTGTGAACGCGTTGTCCGCAAGGCTGGACGTTGAGGTCGACAGAGGATCCAAGACGCACAAGATGAGCTTTCAGCGTGGCGAACCGGGCCGCTTTGATGACTCCCAAGGCATGCAGCCGAACTCGCCATTCACACCTTTTGAGGAGGCTTCGGCCATCGACGTGGTCGGAAAGGTTAGGCGTGGCGTAACTGGCACCAGGGTACGCTTCTGGCACGATTTCCAAATCTTCCCGCAGACTGAGAGCTTCTCCTGGGACGCCCTCGTCGATCGCGGACGCCAAACAGCCTTTCTTGTACCTGGCTTGACCATCTCCTTACGGGATGAGCGCTCGGCAGACGTAGTGGAAGAAGAATTCCGCTACGACGGTGGTATCTCTGACTATGTCGACTACTTGGCGGCAGATCGGGCCGTAACAGACACATGGCGCATTACCGACTCTGGAACGTACGAAGAGACGGTCCAGCAGCTGGACGCCAGCGGCCATCTTTCGCCAGCGAACGTGGAGCGTACCTGTGACGTTGACATCGCGCTGCGTTGGGGTGTGGGCTATGAAACGGAGATGCGTTCTTTCGTGAACATCATCGCTACCCCTAAGGGTGGCACGCATGTCCAGGGATTTGAGCAGGCGATCCTCAAGGTGTTCCGCAGTCAAGTGGAGAAACAGGCGCGCAGACTGAAGCTAACTGGCAAGGACGGTCGGCTGGAGAAAGACGACATCCTGGCAGGGCTAACAGCTGTCATTACGGTGAGGCTCCCCGAACCGCAGTTCGAAGGGCAGACGAAGGAAGTCTTGGGCACTCCGCAGGTACGTCCGATCGTGAACCGCGTGGTGACTAGGTGGTTGGAAGCAAAGTTCGCAAAATCCGGTCGCGCCGACAAACAGGAAAACCAGGCGCTGCTCGACAAGTTCGCCGGAGAGATGAAAGCGCGTGCTTCCGCTAGGCTCCACAAAGAGATTTCGCGCCGAAAAAATGCGTTGGAGACTTCGTCCCTGCCAGCAAAGCTGGCAGATTGCCGTACCACGGATGTGGCGCGTAGTGAACTGTTCATAGTGGAGGGAAACTCTGCACTCGGAACCGCTAAAGCCGCGCGATCTTCAGACTTCCAAGCGCTTTTTCCCATTCGCGGCAAGATCCTCAACGTCCAAAAGGCCTCAACGTCCGACATGCTGGCTAATGTTGAGTGCGCCAACCTCATTCAGGTGATAGGCGCGGGCTCTGGACGCACATTCGACATCGATGCCGCCAGATACGGGAAGATCATCCTCATGACGGACGCAGATGTGGATGGCGCACACATTCGTACCCTTCTCCTGACGCTCTTCTTCCGCTACATGAGGCCACTTGTTGAGGCAGGGCGGGTTTTCGCTGCTGTTCCGCCTCTACATCGCATCGACGTGCCTGGACGTGGCCGTGCGAAACCAGAGGTCCTCTATACGTACTCCGAAAGCCAGCTCCGCGAAGTGTTAGCGCGGCTGGCGGCCTCTAAACGCAACTACAAAGAGCCCATACAGCGGTACAAGGGGCTCGGAGAGATGGATGCCGACCAGTTGGCGGAAACAACCATGGACCCCGCATCTCGAAGGCTCCGGCGGGTGACACTGGAGGATGAAGCGGCGTTGCGTGAGGCGGAAAGCGTGTTCGAACTGCTTATGGGCTCAGTTGTGGCTCCCCGCAAGCAGTTCATCGTCGAAGGTGCTTCTGCGGTGGATCGCGATCGCATCGATGCTTGACGGCCCCACGCAGAGATAATAGTTGGTTGGTAACAGGCCGAAGATCGACATACGGTATTCTGACTTGGTGATTCACGACCAAACGGATATGCCTTCGGCTCATCCGAGCATTGTGTGGGCGCCCTTGCGGGTCGCCGACGCCGAAGCGCTGCATAAGCTGTTGGCCCACGTTGAGGAAACGGAGGCCCTTCCGTACCGCACGTCGCTTGCTGAAGTCGACGCGATGCTGAAGAGATCGACTAGATGGGCGGGCGTTGCCGGATACCTGGCCGACGATGAGCACTTGGGTGCCGCTGACGCAGAAATGGTCGTGTTCGGCTACGTGGCACTTACCCCAGGAAACGACGATCAGGTCGTGTGCCATGGAGTGGTCATGCCCAACCATAGGGCCGGTGGTATCGGATCAAAGGTTCTGCAATGGCAAACCCGTGCAGGGGCACGTTTGTTGGAGCAGCATACGGAACATAGCCAAGGGACGCTAACGCACCTTCTTTCCGCCTCGGATGAGGATTTCAAGGCGGGCTTATCTGCACTTGGCTATCGCCATGAGGGAAGTGTTGTGGAACTGCGCGCAGAAGTTGCGTCTTGGGTCCCGAAGGCAGTGTTGCCGCCGTACGTGGAGATCGTTCGTTGGCAGGAGGACCTTGACGACGCTGCGCGCAGAGCGTTCAACAGCGTCAACGCACAACTGGGGGCTGACGTACGCGTGTCCAAGTCGGAGTGGGCGCAGATGAACATAGCGATGAACCGGGAATGGTCGTTTCTTGCGCTCAACCAAGAGGGGGATCGCCCGCGGGTCGTCGGCCTGATCAGCACGGGAGGCTTCGAACAAGACTGGGACGCCCTCGGTTGGAAAGAAGGCGTCCTGCAGATAGTGGCCGTCTTTGAGCCAGATGGACACGATGAAATACTGCGTGCGCTGGTGGACACATGCATGGAGTCCCTAGCGGTGGCCGGTCTTGACAAGCTCTCCGTGACGCTCGACCCGATAGAAGACGAATCAACGACCCTCTTCTACCGGCAAAACGGTTTCCAGGTGACGCGGTGGTTCGACACCTACTCGCTCGCAATCAGGAACAGACCAAGGCTCCTCCCGCCCTCGCCGAAGTCAGGCAAGAAAGTCGACAACTGATCTAAGAGGCTCCCCGGAGCCATCTCTCTTACCTGTCGGTTCCGGGAGTTCCTGGTAGCCGCCGCTGGCTTTCAACGCCACCGGCATATGCGGGCCGGCCCAGGCAAGAGCCAGGTGCGATTCATTGACCAAGAACCGTTGGCACCGCACACCCATAGTCGCGCGTCCTTTCGGGGGGTAGTCGGCCAGGGGCGTGACCTTAGCGCTGCCAGGGGCGGTTCCAGGCAGGCCTCCTTTCGGCTCAGAAATGGTTGCGACCATCGCATCAGGCGTCTCGTTTACGCCGCCGAAGAAAATCACCTCATCTCCCTGGGCCAACTTGATTCCGGCCATGCCGCCCGCAGCCGCGCCTTGGGGCCGCACAATGGAAACTGGGAACTTTAGAAGCTGCGCGTTACGCGTGATGAAGACGGCCATGTCGGAGTCGGCAGTCGACGCACCGCCCACCACGTAGTCGTCTTTGTCGAGGGCGATGACGGGCCAGGAGTCACGGTTGGTGGGCCACTGTGCCCGCACACGCTTCACGACACCGCGGGCGGTCCCCAGAGTCAGCGTAAGGTCCCCGTTGTCGCTGACGACGATCAGGGGTTTTGCGTCTGTGGCCTCTGACGCCAGCTCACGGAATGCGATCGCTCCCGCAAGGGACTGTGAAAGGTCTGACCGTGCCAGTCCCGGGAGGGTTTCGACGCCCAATCTGTGCGCCATCCCGTCACTGGTCACGATCACAACCTTCCCGCGCGTCGTGGTCACTCCCCAAGATGCCCACGGCTGGGAGCTGTCGGGGTTGGGCGAGGACGGTTGCTCAACACCCGGTAACCGTGCCAGCTCACCTTGCGGGGTTAATACAACGACACAGGGTTCGTCGGGGATTTCGAGGTCGCCTGTTGCTCCACTGAGCGCCAGTTCCGCGGTCGAGGGGGCCTCTAAGAGGACGGTGCGCCGAGGGGAAGAAATCAGTTTTATGGTTTCCTCAAGATCTGCGCCGACCTTCTGTTCCAGCAGTTTTCGGGAACCTGCGATTGCGCGCAGCTCATCCAGCGCCGACTCCAAGTCCGCACGCTCATCCTCCAACTCAATGCGGGAAAAACGAGTGAGTCGCCGCAAGCGCAGCTCCAAGATGTACTGTGCCTGTGCCTCAGACAGGTCGAAGGCCATCTTGAGGCGCTCCTCCGCCTCTGCGGCGTCCGCACTGGAGCGGATGATTGCGATTACGTCGTCGATGTCAAGGATTGCCCTTAGGAGGCCCTCAACGAGGTGAAGTCGCTCTTCCTTTCGTTTGATCAGGTAGTTGGTGCGTCGTAGGGTGACGTCAAGCCTGTGCGCTAGAAACACTTCTAGCATGTCTTTCAGTGTGAGGGTCTTCGGCTGGCCTCCGACCAGCGCAACCGCGTTCGTTGCGAAAGATTCTTCCAGCGGCGTGTATTTGTAGAGCAGGGACAGGACTGATTCCGGATTGAATCCGTTCTTCAGGTTGATCACTAGGCGCAATCCGTGCTCACGGTCCGTCAGATTCGATACTGCCGATATCCCCTTGATGCGGCCGGAGTTGACGCCGTCCTTTATCTTCTCAATTACCCGCTCCGGGCCAACCATGTATGGCAGCTCCGTGACGACGATCCCCATCTTTCGAGGGGTAAGACGTTCGATCGACGCCTTTGCGCGCACCTTGAAGATGCCGCGGCCACTCTCATAGGATTCCTTCACGCCTTCTAAGCCTGGGATGATCCCGCCACCGGGAAAGTCGGGGCCCGGCACGAACCGCATTAGGTCTGAAACGGTCGCAGTGGGATTTTCCAGCAGGTGTAGCGCACCGCGCAGCGTCTCAGCGGGATTGTGCGGGGCGATTTGTGTGGCCATGCCGACGGCGATGCCGGACGCACCGTTGACCAGCAACGACGGAAACTGCGCTGGGAGCACCTCTGGCTGACGGAACTGATTGTCGTAGTTCGGAACGAAGTTAACCGCATCCTCATCCAGTCCCTGTGTCAGCAGCGCCGCTGAGGCCGCAAGGCGCGCTTCTGTGTACCTGGCGGCCGCGGGCCCGTCGTCTAGGGACCCGAAGTTGCCGTGTCCGTCCACAAGGGGCAATCTCAAGTTGAAATCTTGGGCGAGGCGAACCAGGGCATCGTAGATAGGCGCGTCGCCATGCGGGTGCAGCTTCCCCATTACCTCCCCGACGACCCTCTGGGACTTAACGTGCCCGTGCTTGGGTGTGAGACCCATCTGCTGCATCTGAAAAACGATGCGTCGCTGTACAGGTTTCAACCCGTCGCGCGCGTCTGGAAGCGCACGCGCGTAGATTACTGAGTAGGCGTATTCCAGGAAGGAATCGCGCATCTCCACTGACACGTCAATGTTGTCAATGTTGCCCTCTTCTTCGGCGCTCACTACGTTTATAGACATGGGGGCCATTATTGTGGAGATCAGGCAAATACTGCGGCGCCCACGCTACTGGAGAACAAACTGTGACAACTACCTTCGAAAAGATCAAGGCCCTGGACTTCCATGTGGATACCTTGGAGCGTGTGGTGCGCCAGCTGAATGGGGGTGACTTCCCCAGCACCTCGATGTTCCAGCTGGAAACGACGTTCGACGACGACTCCGTTTTCCGCCACTTCGACTACCTGGGTCTGCGCAACGGGATCCTAACTTCCGTGCACATAGATGAGCTACCGGTCGGCGTGCACTGGTACGCAAGCGTGACGCCGGTGTCCAGAGTCACGGGCGTGGAGATCGGCCAGTCGACTGTTCCGCCCTCGTACGTCGTTCCGGAGGAGGACTTTCCGCCGACGCACCCGCACGGGTTTCCGCGCGAAGAAGCGCTGACAGTGATGATTTCCATTGAGGGACGGGCCCTGGTCGAAATGGAGCCGCTTGCGTGCGAAGACCCCCATTGTGAAGCCGACCACGGAATGGTTGGGGGCACGAAGAATGAGGGCCTGGTGATGACATTTGAAGAGGAATCGGAGAACACCTCCGCGGTGGAAGCATTGGCTTTTGTAGGCGCCTTGGTCGCTGCGATGGGACAGCAGTGAGCGTGTGGGACCGGCTGCCGCTGCCAGCGGGGGTGCTCCCACCGGGAGAGCAGCATGCTACGTCGTTGACGCGTTTACTGCCGGCCATTGGGTGGGGAGTGTCAGGTGGCACCCTTTCCGTACTCAATGAAGCCGCGCGGCGGTCCTTCCACGATTTCGGTTTAGAGGCGTTAGCTCCGACGGTGATAGTGATGGTTGATGGCCTAGGTCTCAATCAGGTGCTCGACAAACTGGGGCATGCTCGCACATTGCGAAGAATGCCCACGCGGCCGGTTGCGGGGCAGACGTGCGCGCCCTCGACAACTGCGTCGGCACTGACAGCGTTTGCGACCGGCCAACTGCCCGGACAGACAAACATGGTTGGGTATTCGGTCTTCACGGAGACTGGGGTCATGAACCTGATCAAGTTCCGCGCGGGCGTTGATGCGCGAAGCTGGCAGCCTGTGGCGACATTGTTTGAATCATTCGCTGAGGAAGGGATTAGGTCCGCGGTTGTGACCGACCCACGGTTCGCTAACAGTGGGCTTACGCATGCGGCGATGAGGGGTCCTCAGTTCATCCCTGCTTCTACGCTTCCGGACCGTTTTGACGCAGCGTTAGCCGCTCTTCGAAAGGGCGCCGTGATCTGTTACGTGTACTGGGCGGCGGTCGACAAGGTCGGCCACAGCCGAGGGCCAGCGTCAAACCAGTGGGCGGAGGCCCTAGAAGACTTTGACTCTGCGTTGAGTGGGTTCCTGCGCCGCATCCCGTCTGGCGTACAGGTAATTCTGACTGCTGACCACGGGATGATTCAGACGGGGAAAAGGGTTGATATCGCGCAAGAGGAGACTCTGGGCCAAGGTGTGAAGGTCTTGGCCGGAGAAGGCAGGGCAGCGCATGTGCACGCGCTGGAGGGACAGAGTCAAGCGGTCCTCAAACGTTGGCAGGACTTTTGGGGCGAGGACGCATGGGTTTTCCCCAGAGAGGACTTTGCTGCGGTGTTGGGGGAGGGCCCGGGTCTATCGCTGGTCGGCGACGTGCTAGTCATGCCGAAGTCCTCCACCGTCGTTGTTGATTCGAGGACGCAGTCGGCTTCCTCCATTGCAATGAAGGGTGTGCACGGATCCCTGACCGCAGATGAGATGCTGGTGCCCGTATGGAGGCTCGCCTAATCTGAAGTCTCCGCAGCGGCCCCCAACTGTCGGCGGGTCAGTCCGGGCGTGAGCCAAAGACGATCTCATCCCAAGACGGCACTGGAGTGCGCCCACGTCGCCTAGATGCGTCCGCGCCACCGGGCGCCAAAACAGTTGTTTCCACCTCAGCTTCCTTCCGGCCCGCATCGGCATCGGCGTCTTGCTCAAGGGCCGACCGCTGCCGATCCGGGTACGCGGCTGCCGCTGAGTGCCTAGTTTCGGAAAGTGTGGGTCGAGAAGTGCGTTGAGAGTCCGCAGGAACAGGAACGGACACCGAAGCGGAAAGTGGAGGGACGGAACCATCCTGGGTGGGCCCTGCGTCCTCGCTCCCTTGGTCTTGGCTAGGGGGCTGGTTTTCTGGCTCAAAGTCGATCAGTACGGGTTGGCGCCGACCCCTTTGGGCGTTTAACCGGTTCAGGAGCTGTTCCTGACGTTCAAGAGCACCGTCACCTTGGGCGCTCTCAGGTTGGCGTGATTGCGGTGCTACGGGAGGGAAGAGTGCACGCACGGGTTCCGCCGCACGCGTAACCACTGTCAGAGCCCGCGCATTGTCGTCTTTAGCAATCGCAAGATTCGTCGGCTCAGAAAGCACCCAAGACGCGGATCTTTCAAGATTGTCCTCAACGTAGATTGCGCTGACTTCCCATGCGCCGTCGCTACGTCGAACAGCTCTCCATCCGACCTGGCTTGTGTCGACGTTCATCTGTGCCAACCGGTCGACCACCAGATCTCCCAGGGTCGGCGAGCCGCTTTCCGATCCGACTCTGGAGTTCTGAACGCGCGCAATTGCGCGCTGTATTTCAGCCTTCACGGGTCCCTCATACCGCCGGATGCGCTCAATATCCGTGCCGCTTTGCTCAGCGATCTGCTCCGCTGAAAGCCCTTCTCTTAGAAGAGCCTGAATTTCACGTGGGGTCAACGTCTTCTTTGGTGTCTCAACAACTTCAACGCTGACTCCGCGGAGAATGGCATTGCTCAGCGAGTCCGATAGGGGCGCCGCGTATTGGGTTCCCTCTTCGTCCGCAAACAGCAGTGCGTCACTCTCTGCGTCCCGCCCCAAAAAACTGAGAACTATCATTGTGGCCACCTTTCCTAGTACATCGTGCCGTACTCCACGCCTTCCGGGGGGCTATTCTGTGGGTGTGTTTGGATTGCGTGTGGTGCGAGGGCGTGTTAGCTGCTAGTATCCCGGCGCGTGCACAAATACGCGGCGCGACGAAAATGCGGCGAAGGAGGACCTTGATGGCCACCGATTACGATGCACCTCGTAAGTCAGAGGAAGATCTTTCAGAAGACTCCATTGAGGAGCTAAAGTCGCGTAGGAGCGACATTGGTTCCAATGACGTGGACGAAGATGAGAATGAGGCTGCGGAGAGTTTTGAGCTCCCTGGCGCCGACTTATCTAAAGAGGAGCTAACTGTGCTGGTTGTCCCGGCACAGGACGATGAGTTCACCTGCATGTCGTGCTTCCTTGTGAAGCACGTCTCACAGTTGTCTCCGCAAAGCGACGCCAGTGAGCCACTTTGCATAGATTGTGCGAGCTAAGGGGTAACGGCAATGGCCTTATTTGGGCGCCGTAAGAAGCGGCAGCAAGACACGGAAACGCTTGATGAAGAAGTCAACTCCGTGACAGGTCTGGCTGCAGCTACTACGCGTGGACCCAAGGATTCCGAAGGTCTACCTGTTCCTGCAGGCTATCTGGATCTTGGAGCGGTGTACGTGCCGCGCCTACCGGGGCTCCAGCTCCGGGGCAAGTTCGAATCGGACAAGTCCACGTTGCACAAGGTGCTCTTGGTGTTGGGTTCCTCTGCCGTCACGGTTTCTGTGGCTGCGGCTCCGAAGTCTGGCGGCGCATGGGATGTGCTGCGTGACCAGATTGCCTCATCCATAACCAATGCTGGCGGGCAGGTTGAGACCGTAGAGGGTCCCTACGGGCTTGAGCTGCAGACTAGGATCGCCGCGACTCTTCCCGATGGGTCAAAGGGCTACAGCCCGCTGCGGATCATCGGTGTTGAAGGGCCAAGATGGATTGCCAGACTGGATATCCAGGGAATGGCGGCCCGTTCTGAGAAAGAGGCCGCAGCCTGCGAGGACTTGATCGACAAGTTGATAGTCAATCGTGGCAACGACCCCAGGATCCGGTTTGAAGTGTTGCCTCTTTCGCTACCGCAGGAGGCAAGAGGTGCGCGGGACAGTAAAGGCGCCGATGCATCTTAGCCGGCTGCCTTGGAGGTCGCGTGGGTCGCGGGGGCAGGCGAAGTCCGTTGACCACGTGTCTGACCCGCTTGCAGTACTCGAATCGGTAGATGGGCGGGTCGCAATTGCGAAGGCACTGCCGCGCGCGAAGGCTACGGTGGGCGGTGTCGTTGCAGCCGTTGAGAGCTCTCCACCTGGAAGTCGGCAGTGGGCCAGAGCCAGACTTGTCGACGACTCCGGGGAGCTGGACCTGCTTTGGCATGGGCGCACAGAGGTTCCGGGAATTGACGAAGGAACCTTGCTTGCGGCAACGGGAACCGTGTCCACCTCCAAGAAATCCACGCGAATAATAGAACCCGCGTACACCATCCTGAAAGGCGACACTGCGTGACCGACATTGAGGAGACAGTCCCAGAGCCAAGCGCCGCGCCTGAGAGCACAGGAAAGGTGTCCTGGGCACAACAGCTCGATTCCAGTTCCTTCTCCATCCAAGAATCCATTGGCGGATGGCGTGGAGCGATGGAATCCCTGCTCCCCGGGCTTGTGTTCGTCGTTGCCTACGTGGCGACGCGCGATCTTTATTGGCCGCTGATCTTGTCCGGTGGCCTCGCGGGCGTATTCGTTGTTGCAAGGCTCATTCAACGATCCACGCTGACGCAGGCGTTCGCCGGAATGTTTGGGGTTCTCATCGGCGTCGTCTGGGCGGCGCTATCGGGAAAGGCAGAGAACTATTTCGCCTGGGGGCTCATAACCAACGCGGTCTTCCTACTGGCAATGCTCATTAGCCTTCTGGCGCGCCGCCCGGCCGTGTCTCTGATCGTGCAATCCGCCGTGGGTTTGCCAGCTGGCTGGCGCGATGCGCCAGGTGCCGCACTCTTTTTGAAACGGTCGGCAGCGGCCACGTGGGTTTGGGTTGCAGTGTTCGCTATAAGACTGGCCGTCCAAGCACCCCTGTATTTCGGTGGGCACGTGGCATGGCTTGGCATACTGAAACTTGTGTTGGGGCTACCCCTATTTGCAGTTGCGGGCTGGCTGAACTGGGTTCTCCTCAGAGGTGTTATGCCCCAACAAGAAGAAGAATCATTCGACTAACTCCTCCAACGCAGCCAACGCCGGCTCTGAGTTGCGCGCGCAGATGATGACTAGGTCATCTCCTGCTTGCAGTGGTCCTGCAAGCTGCGGAGCCAGCACAGAGTCCCCGCGAACAACTGCACCCAGCACCAACGGTTCAGGTACGGGCAGATCCTGGGCAAGCGTGCCCAGCTGTCCGGAGAAGCGGGGGATTTCAATCTTGTAAATGGACGTAGACGTGTGGTCAAGGGAAAGCAGCTCCACGGAGTCACCGACAGATATTGCTTCCGTAACGATCGCGGTAAGCGCCTGAGGCGTCGATACCATCACGTCGACCCCCCAATTTTCGTTGTACATCCACTCATTGTTTGGGTGGTTCGCACGCGCAATCACCTGCGGAACACCAAACTCAGTCTTGGCTAGGAGCGAAACGACCAGATTCGCCTTATCATCGCCCGTCAATGCGGCTAACGCGTCAGCTTCGCGTGCCCCAGCCTCTTCTAGTTGTGTGGGGGATGCAGCGTCGGCCAGTACCCAGTCAGCGTCGGGTACGAGGGCGACCTTGATAGCGTCTGGATCGCGGTCGATCAAAGTGACGTCGTGGTGGTGAGCGATGAGCGCCCGCGCAGTCGCCCGCCCAACGGCACCGGCACCAACAACCAAGACCTTCATTATTCGCCCTCGTTCCGCATGTTCGGGGGTCGGGTCAGCGTATCGCGAATGTCGGCTGCCCTACCGCTCTGTACCCCAACGTAGAGTTCGTCGTTTTCTTGGATGACCATGCTCTGGCGCGCCACAATAACGCGCGTAAGTCGCGCAACGAAGACTACGCGGGCCCCAGTCATGTCCTCTACGGTCGAGAATGGCACGCCATACCAGTCTGCACATGGACGGACAAGGACCAGCGAAACACTGCCGGTCGGCCCGTTCCACGCCACAGACGCGTTTGGGGGGACCATTCGGGAAAGAACAGCCATCGCGGTCCTACGTGTCGACGCGACCGTCGGGATGCCGAGGCGCTCATAAAGCTCTGCGCGCTCCGGGTCAGCGATCCGGGCCACCACGTGGCGCACACCGAACAACTCACTTACGGTTCGAGTTGCGATGATGTTGGAGTTGTCTCCATTCGAGACGGCTGCAAACGCATAGGCCTCCGTAATATGGGCCTTCTTCAAGACTGCTTGGTCGAAACCCGACCCATGGACCCGCTGGCCCGAATAGTCGGATCCAAGCCTCTGGAAGGCTGTGGACTGCACGTCGATTATCGCGACGGAGTGGCCTTGGGCGTCCAGTTCATCAGCCAGCATCGCGCCGACACGCCCACATCCCATGATTACAAAATGCACCCCTCAAAAATACCATCGGCGCTGGGAGTCGGTGTGGGTCTGTACGCTAGGAACCCATGAAGCGCGAATATGCGGGTTTCAGGTTGGGTTGGTGGGCACCGGGCCCACGGCCCAGGTGGGAGAGCACGGATGGACAATCAGATCGTGGTGCTGGAAAAGCCGGTTCACGGCGGCGCATGTCTGGGAAGGCTGCAAGACGGGCGTGCGGCGTTCGTACGCGGCGGCCTGCCTGGGGAGCGGGTTACGGTAACGGTAACTTCCTCTCACAAGAACTACGTGTGGGCGGATGTCGTGGAGGTCATTGAGCCTTCGGAGCACCGTGTGGAACATGTGTGGCCGGAGGCTGCGGCCGGAAACGTGGGCGGTGTGGAACTTGGGCATGTGAGCCCCGCCTACCAGAGGCACTGGAAGTCGCAGGTGCTGGAGGAGCAGCTCAGGAGGCTTGGCGGTCCGGCTGTCGTGGAGCAAATCGGACATGTCCTTGGAGTTTCCAAGGGGGCTTTAGTGGAGGTCAACCCCACGTCCGGGGACGCGAACGACGACCGGCTGCTTAACCGCAGGACGCGCGTCCAACTGATCGCCGACAGGCAGGGGCGCCTAGGGATGCGTAAGTTCCGCTCCCACGACGTGATCCCACTCACTACCTTGCCCATCGCCGATCGGGCGCTGGAAGCGCTGGACGTGTTCGATGATTCCGCGTGGCGTGGAAGGTGGAAACCGGGGGAGAGGATCTCCCTGGAGGCACCATCGCTGGGTGAACCCGTGCTTGTTACTTCGAAAGGGGTTTTCGGACCCGGTGGGGCGCGCCACCGCGGCGACTCAGTGTGGCAGGTTCAGGTCAGCGGGAAGGAACACGCCTTCGCCGTTCGCCCGGGTGGATTCTGGCAGACCCACCGTGAAGCCCCCGCGACTCTGGTAGAGGCTGTTCTGCGCGGAGCATCCGTCAAACCCGACGACGTGGTTTTGGAGCTTTATTCCGGATCGGGGCTGTTTACACGTTTTTTGGTTGACCAGGTCCAGGCTGGCAACGGAAAAGTCCTGAGCTTAGAGGGCAGCGCTGCCGCGGTGCGTAGCGCCGGTGTCGTGCTGGATGATGCCATCACGTCAGGGCACGCAGAGATCTATGCGGGGAAAGTCGACGCAGAGGGTATTGCGGATTTGTGTGCGCAGGTTGACTCCGTCGATACAGTGGTGATGGACCCACCGCGGGCCGGTGCCGGGCACAGTGTTGTCGAAGCGGTAGCAGCCACGGGAACCCAACGCGTGATCCTAGTTTCGTGTGATCCGGCGGCCGGCAGCAGAGACCTGTCAGATTTGGTAAAAGAGGGGTTCAGAATTACCGGGATCGAAGCGTGGGACTTATTCCCTCACACCCACCACTTTGAAATGGTAACAGTGCTGGTCAGAGACCGTTAGAGGTCCGTATGTACGCTTTTTGTCGGCCGGCGCGCCCCGGGTGCGATATGTTGGAGACCGGACCGCGACCAAAGGAGGGCCCCGTGGCAGATCTGGATTCTTTTGACGCTCGATCCACGCTTAAGGTGGACGACAAGGAATACCGGTATTACCGATTAGATGCAGTTCCTGGTGTTGGAAGGCTTCCGTACTCATTGAAGGTTCTGGCAGAGAACCTCTTACGGAACGAAGACGGCGAAAACATCACGGCTGATCACGTGCGTGCGGTCGCGAATTGGAAACCAGATGCAGAGCCAGAGGATGAAATCCAGTTCACCCCTGCTCGCGTGGTGCTGCAGGACTTCACCGGCGTACCTTGTGTCGTCGACCTCGCGGTGATGCGTGAGGCATATGAATCGATGGGCGGCGACCCAGCCAAGATCAACCCGCAGGTTCCAGCAGAACTAGTTATCGACCACTCCGTCCAGATTGACGTCTTCGGTAGTCCCATGGCGTTTGAACGAAACGTGGAACGCGAATATGAGCGAAACGGGGAGCGGTACCAGTTCCTGAAATGGGGACAACAGGCGTTCGCTGACTTTAAAGTTGTCCCCCCTGGGACCGGCATCGTTCACCAAGTGAACCTTGAGTACCTGTCGCGCGGCGTGTTCACACGTGAGGACGACGGGGTCATTGAGGCATACCCGGACACATGCGTGGGCACCGACTCCCATACGACGATGGTTAACGGCATGGGCGTCCTCGGCTGGGGGGTTGGAGGAATCGAAGCAGAGGCAGCCATGTTGGGCCAGCCCATCTCCATGCTTATTCCCCGCGTCGTAGGGTTCAAGCTCACGGGTTCCATTCCTGCGGGTGCCACAGCCACTGACGTGGTACTGACCATCACCCAAATGCTCCGTGAACACGGTGTCGTTGGGAAGTTCGTGGAGTTCTACGGGGAGGGCGTCAGTGCTGTGCCATTGGCGAACCGCGCCACCATTGGCAACATGTCCCCAGAGTTCGGTTCGACGGCGGCGATATTCCCGATCGACCAGGTGACACTGGACTACCTGCACCTCACGGGACGGTCAGAGGACCAGGTGCGCCTAGTTGAGGAATACGCAAAAGCACAGGGCCTGTGGCTGGACCCGAAGGCGGAGATTGAGTTCTCTGAGTATCTAGAGTTGGACCTGTCCACAGTCGTCCCCTCGATCGCAGGGCCGAAGCGACCCCAAGACAGGATCTTGCTGGATGAGGCGAAAGAAGCATTCCGCGCGGTGCTTCCGTCGTATGTCGACGACGACTCGGACGTAAGCGAAACTGAGCTGGACCGTGCGCTCGAAGGCACCTTCCCGGCCTCGGATCCAGTGGATCCCGATACTCCAGACGCGGACGGGTCGGCTCCGGTGGAGCCTGGTGAATCAACCACAAGACCGCACAGGAGAGTTCCGGTCACCCTGGAAAACGGGACGACTGTCGAACTGGATCATGGTGCGGTCGTGATCGCATCCATCACCTCGTGCACGAACACCTCTAACCCCTCGGTCATGATGGCGGCGGGCCTATTGGCGCGCAATGCGAACGCCAAGGGCCTAAAGGTGAAGCCTTGGGTGAAGACTTCCATGGCGCCGGGTTCCCAGGTTGTCACCAACTACTATGAGCGTGCGGGTCTTTGGCCGGATCTTGAGGCGCTTCAGTTCTACCTGGTTGGCTACGGTTGCACGACATGCATTGGTAACTCAGGGCCACTTCCGCAGGAAGTGTCGGACGTCGTCAATCAGCACGATCTTTCCGTCGCATCCGTCCTATCGGGCAACCGGAACTTTGAGGGCCGCATCAACCCGGACGTGAAGATGAACTACTTGGCTTCACCGCCGCTGGTCATCGCATACGCACTTGCTGGCACACTCGACTTCGATTTCAAGACTGAGCCGCTGGGACAGGATCAAGACGGCAACGACGTGTTCCTGTCTGACATCTGGCCCGACCCGGATGAGGTCCAGGCAACGATCGACGCGAACATCTCTCGTGACATGTTCCTAGAGGATTATGGAGACGTTTTCCGCGGGGATGCCCACTGGATTGCATTGGACGCTCCGGACGGGGCCACCTTTGACTGGGCGCCAGATTCAACCTACGTGCGCCGCGCTCCCTACTTTGAGGGGATGCCAGAAATGCCCAGTGAAGTTGAGGACATCAAGGGTGCCCGCGTGCTTCTCAAGCTCGGCGATTCGGTGACGACAGACCACATTTCTCCGGCAGGTTCGTTCAAGGCAGATTCACCCGCTGGCCAGTATCTGCTGGAGAGGGGAGTGCCGGTACGGGATTTCAACTCCTACGGTTCAAGGCGCGGCAACCATGAGGTGATGATCCGCGGTACGTTCGCGAACATCCGGATCCGCAACGAAATGGTTCCCGGAGTAGAAGGCGGATTTACTAAGGATTACACCCGTGAGGGCGCTCCTGTTTCCGCGGTATTTGATGCCGCGATGAACTACGTTGATGCCGGCACCCCGCTGGTCGTCCTTGCAGGAAAAGAGTACGGTTCTGGTTCTTCCCGTGACTGGGCGGCGAAGGGTGTCGCGCTTCTGGGGGTGCGGGCCGTGATCACCGAATCATTTGAGAGGATCCACCGCTCCAACCTAATTGGCATGGGGGTCGCCCCACTGGAGTTCCCGGAGGGAGAGGATCGAAACTCACTGGGGTTGGATGGCACAGAGGTCTTCGACATTGAGGGGCTTGAACAGCTAAACGACGGCACCACTCCGAAGACAGTGAAGGTCACTGCTCACAAGGACGATGGTTCCACCATCTCCTTCGATGCCAGGCTTCGGATCGATACTCCAGCTGAGCGTGATTACTACCGTAACGGCGGCATCCTGCAATACGTGCTCCGCACGCTAAAGGCAAAGGAAGAGGCGAATAAGGCGTAGTAACGCGTCTATCCAATATGCCGGGAGTCACGGGCCTTCGAACCCGTGGTTCCCGGCATAGCTTTTGCCTCAAACCCCATGAGTATCGACGCGTCCGTGCGTATGGCTACGCCTTCCGGTCGCGGTCTCGGTTGGCCTTTGGTTCTGCCGCCACGCATCGGCCCGACACGTGTACGCAGTGGTCCGGGGCTCTTTGTTGCGTGTTCTCCGGGTGGAACTGGCCGTACATGAGTCGTGCCCGCCCTGCACCATCTTCGTGACGCGTGGTGAGCACCTGCGACGGTGGACGGCACTCATCGCGCCTAGGCTCACCACCAGTGTGGTGCCGGCGGCTCCCAGTCAGTTTTCTGATGGTGCCGCCGGCAAACGTCATTTCTTCCAGTTCACGATGTCAACGTGAGCGGACGCGCCAGTTTCGATCCCCCAGACTTGGCCGTAGAAGTCTAGCTCCGCATTCCACGCAGCCTTGATGCCCCTCTCATGGACTATTTCATGGGCCTCTTCCGGGAAGACTTCCAGGGCCACCGGCTTCCCCATGAGCCGCAACGTTTCGTAAACGTTCTGTACCTGTTCCAGAGGAGCAAGCGTGTCTTGGCCCCCATGCATGAACAGAAGCGGTGCTTCAATCTTGTCCAGATTGGAAAGGGGATCGCGCTCTTCCCAAATAGCATCGTCAAGATCGAAGGAACCAACCAGCTGACCCGGATAGTTAGTTTCGAACTTGTGCGCGTTACGAGCGTAGTCACGGATGTCACCCATCCCCGCGAATGCGACGCCAGCTGAGAACAGGTCGGATTGTTCGAGGACGTTGAGTGCTGTCGCAGCGCCGAACGACTGCCCGCGGATTGCGATGCGGGCAGGGTCAACGGTGCCCTGCTTGATTATTGCCTTAGTGGCGTCAATACAATCGGAGACATCCAAGATCCCCCACTTGCCGTTGAGTGCATTCCGGTATGTCCGGCCCCAACCGGAGGATCCCCGCAAGTTCACCTTCAACACGGCAAACCCGCGGCTGGTCCAATACTGTGTCGCGTAGTCCATGCCTGGCTTTGCCAACGTGGTTGGGATGGCATTCACCGTTACCAACAGCGGGGGTTTCGTACCCGGCTCTCCCTCAAATCCTGGGTTGTTCGGCAGGTACAGCAGACCGTGCCCCTGGCTGCCGTCGCCGTTGCGCCACTCCACGTGGGACGGACGAGATATGAAATCGGGCTCAACATCAATTTCCGAGGACGGACGGATAACCTTCGCTCTACCTTCTATGACCTCCACGATAGAGGCGGGCTGTGCTGCGGAATCACCAAGGAAGATCACTTTGCCGCTGTCTGCTGCCACGTTTCCAATTGGCCACCATTGGATACGCCACTCTTCAAGGAGTCCGTTGTCCAGTCTGATTGTTCCAAGGTGCTGTTCGCCGTCTTCCACCCACGTACACACTAAGTGGTTGTTGTCCAAGTTGTCGTAGGTGTGAGAACCCAGGAGCCAATGCGGCTGCGAAAACGCCTGCGGAGCAGGGTGCAATGCGCGTGTACGCAAGCGCGTCTGCCACGCATCGTGAGGTTCCCCAGGACGTTGATCGAAGCCTTCCGTCCTGTAGAAGTTCGCCCAGCCTGTGGAGTCATCGATGTGGATGAGATCGCCGTCCAGGGTCCACCTTGGCTCATACACGCATACGCCCGGATGGTCGACGAGGACGATGTCGGATAGCAACAGTCCATCCAAATCCAGTGCCCCTACGTGCAGTTCCGATTCAGTCCAGGGCATGTTCGGGTGGTTCCATGTGAGCCACGTCAACTTAGAGGCGTCATGGGAGATCACGGGCGCGGACACGAAGTCCGTCCCTTCGAACACCGTCTTGATGAGTTCCGGGTTACGTGCGGCGGAGCCATCCAACGGAATCGCAACCAGACTGTTTACCGGTTCAGAGCTGCCCGGCTCCGTGTGGCGGTCTTCGCGGACGGCATATACGATTCCGCGGCTCAGATCTATCTCAAAGTCGCCGTAATGGCAGTCAGATAGGGGAGTGAGCGGCACCAAGCGGCGTTTGCGGTCGGACACACGGAATGCGTACACACGTCCGTCCATCCCGTCGCTCACCACAAGAGAGCCGTTTCTGACCGCGTAAGCGCGCCCTCCACGACCGTGAACATCTGTTTGGACGGTAAGTAGGCGTGATCCCTCAAGAAGCGGCAGCGCTTCCATGGTCTGTCCCATTGCATCGCGCCGCAGAAGCACGGACCGACCCTCCCTTTGAGGGTTGTCCTCCACCCAGTAGATATCGGCGCCGTCGATCCTAAGCTGAGAGATCGACACCGTCCTCTCCGTGAACGACTCCGGGGTCAATGGGGACTTCCACGTCCCGTATGGGGCTGGTTTTCGGGCCATTTTTCCACTTCTTCCCATTATCGCGACTGTTCGCCGACGCACATTACTTGGGCACCAGTCTACTCAAGGGGCCGTTCGCTAGAATGCTTGCGTGACCAAAGATGAGCAGCCGGTACGCCCAGGGCGTCCAGACCAGTATCCGTTGTTGGCGCGCGTGGCATCGCCGGCAGACCTGTCCTCTTTCACGTCGGCAGAACTTGTCGCGTTGTCGGAGGAGATTCGCCAGTTCCTGATCCACTCTGTGGCTCGAACTGGAGGCCACCTGGGTCCAAACCTGGGGATCGTAGAGACGGCGTTGGCAATCCACCGTGTGTTTGAGTCTCCGCGTGACACCATCGTGTGGGACACCGGCCACCAAGCCTACGTACACAAACTGCTTACCGGGCGCCGCGACTTTTCAATGCTGAGGCGTCAGGGTGGCCTGTCCGGCTACCCATCCAGGGCGGAGTCTGCCCATGACGTGGTGGAGAACTCCCACGCGACGACCGCGCTTTCCTGGGCCGACGGTATCGCATTGGAAAAGCATCGCATGCGTGCGCCCGGCGCGACCGTTGCGGTGATTGGGGACGGTGCGCTGACCGGAGGAATGGCCTGGGAGGCGCTGAACAACATCGCGCAAGGCCCACCCCGACAACTGGTAATCGTAGTGAACGACAACGGCAGGTCATACGACCCAACGGTTGGCGGGCTCGCACTCATTTTCGATGAGCTCCGCATGTCCTCGGGATATGAGGCGACGCTACGCCGCGGGAAGCGGACGCTACTGGGCTTCGGTGAGCTTGGGAAGAGGGCATATGGCGCCCTGCACGGTCTGAAGACGGGACTGAAAGACGTCCTCGTTCCCCAGGCAATGTTCGGAGACCTGGGCTTGAAGTACATAGGACCGGTGGACGGACACGACGTGGTCGCGATGGAGCTGGCTTTGGAACGTGCCAAGTCCTTCGGGGAACCGGTCATCGTGCACACAATCACGCAAAAGGGTCGCGGTTACACGCCCGCTGAAGAGGACATTGCCGACCGATTCCACGCGGTGGGAAAGATCCATCCTGAGACGGGACTGCCCGTGGCCCCGCAGCGTTTTGGGTGGACAAAGATATTTGCGGAAGAACTCCTTGCCATCGCAGAGACCGACCCGAAGGTCGTGGGCATAACGGCAGCCATGATGGCTCCTGTCGGATTGCAGCCCCTTGCCAACCGCTACCCAAACAGGGTCTATGACGTGGGCATTGCCGAACAACACGGCTTCACGACCGCTGCGGGGATGGCGTTTGCAGGTGCCCATCCCGTTGTCTGTGTCTACGCGACCTTCATGAACAGGGCCTTCGACCAGTTACTGATGGATGTCGCGCTACATAAGGAGCCTGTCACTGTCGTCCTCGACCGCGCGGGGATCACGGGAGATGATGGGGCCTCCCATAATGGGATGTGGGATCTGTCGTTGGCGGCCATGGTTCCCGGGCTCAAGGTCAATGCACCGCGCGATGCACAGACACTGCGATCGGGGCTCCGGGAAGCCATAGGGGACTCCACGGGGCCAACTCTGGTGCGCTACCCGAAGGGCGAACCGCCCAAGCCGATAACTGCGCTGAAGACGATCGATGGCATGGACGTAGTTTTTGAGCGGAGCGCCCTCGACATGCCTGAGTCCACGGACGCACCCGCGATTCTCTTGGTGGCGGTCGGATCGATGGTGGGACCCGCGATCAGAGCTGCTAAGGCTCTGGTGCGTGCTGGGTACCCGACGACCGTGATCGACCCAAGGTGGGTTCTGCCCATCAACCCGTCGCTGGTGGCTGAGGCAGGAAAATATGACGTGGTCGTTTCGGTGGAGGACGGGTTGGCAAGCGGCGGAGTCGGCACCGAACTGGCGCGCATGATCACGGACGTGGGGGGACCTGCCGTACACGTCCTTGGAGTGCCACGGAAGTTCTTCTCCCATGCTTCTCGGGATTCAATCTTGAAGGAGAGTGGCCTTGATGAGGACGGGATCTTCAACACGGCGTGCGCCGTTGCGAGGCTGCACACAAACCATGCTTCAAAAAGCCACGTGTAGGACATAGGTCCCGTACGGTTTTCCCCTTGTTTCTGCTGGTTGTGATGCTTTCCATGGGGTTCCACGGGGGACTTATGACCCCGGGCGACCTAAGCTGATTATAGGGCGAGAGACCCTCGCCAAGTACACAACAGGTACACAAATTGGGGAGCAAAGAAGCATGGTCACAACCGTCGCAACCACTCAATCAGCCGCCACGGGCGACGCTTGGAGGGGGTTCGCACCGGGCCTCTGGCAAGACTTCATCGACGTACGCGACTTCGTCCAGGCGAACTACACGCCGTATGAGGGCGACGCGTCTTTCCTGGAGGGACCAACAGAGCGCACGTCTCGCGTTTGGGACACCCTCTCAGGAATGTTCCCGGAAGAGCGTGAAAAGGGTGTCTACGACATCGACACCAAGACGCCAGGCCGGATTGATTCTCACGCTCCCGGATACATCAGCGAAGACGACAACGTAGTTGTCGGTCTACAGACTGATGCACCGCTAAAGCGCGCCATGATCCCCAACGGCGGATGGCGCATGGTGGAGAAGTCCCTTGAAACCTACGGGTACGACGTAGACCCATTCATCAAGGAGATCTTCACCCACTACCGCAAGACCCATAACGCGGGTGTTTTCGACGTGTACCCGGAGTCGGTACGCAAGGCACGTTCCTCCCACATCGTCACGGGCCTGCCAGACGCATACGGCCGCGGCCGCATCATAGGTGACTACCGCCGCGTCGCGCTCTATGGCGTGGATCGCTTGATCCAGGCGAAGAAGGTCGACAAGGCCGATCTGAACTCCCGTTTCTCTGAGGACGGAATCATTCAGCAGCGTGAGGAGTTGGCGGAGCAGATTCGCGCCCTCGAAGAGCTTAAGCGCATGGCGCTTTCCTACGGCTTCGACATCTCCAAGCCTGCGACCAACGCCAAAGAAGCAGTCCAGTGGCTGTACTTCGCCTACCTTGCAGCAGTCAAGGAACAGAACGGCGCAGCCATGTCACTGGGTCGTACCTCGACGTTCTTGGACCCGTACTTTGAGCGGGACCTGGCAGAGGGCATTCTGACGGAAGAGGAAGCCCAGGAAATCATTGATGACTTCGTCATCAAGCTGCGCATCGTGCGCTTCCTGCGCACCCCGGAGTACGACGCGCTCTTCTCCGGTGACCCGACGTGGGTTACAGAGACCATTGGCGGCACTGGTAAGGATGGCCGCACTCTGGTCACCAAGAACTCATTCCGCATGCTCCAGACGCTGAACAACCTGGGTCCTGCCCCGGAGCCGAACCTCACCGTTCTGTGGTCAGAGAGGCTCCCGGAGGGCTTCAAGGAGTTCTGCGCGAAGACTTCCATTGAGACTTCAGCCATCCAGTATGAGTCCGACTCCTTGGTGAAGGACTCCTGGGGCGACGACGCCGGTATCGCCTGCTGTGTCTCCGCCATGGAGATCGGCAAGCAGATGCAGTTCTTCGGCGCTCGCGTCAACTTGGCGAAGGCACTGCTGTATGCGATCAACGGCGGTAAAGATGAGATCACGGGCGTCCAGGTAGCGCCGCCCTCCGATGCGGTCACGGGCGACGTTCTGGATTACGAGGACGTCATGGAAAAGTTCGACGGCCTCATGAGCTGGCTTGCTCGCACCTACGTGGACGCGTTGAACTGCATCCACTACATGCACGACAAGTACGCGTATGAGCGCATTGAGATGGCTCTGCACGACACCGAAATCCTGCGCACCATGGCATGCGGTATCGCGGGTCTGTCCGTTGCAGCGGACTCGCTGGCAGCCATCAAGTTCGCAAAGGTAGTTCCGGTGCGCGACGACAACGGCATCGTTGTTGACTACATTGTCGAGGGCGATTTCCCGCACTTCGGCAACGACGACGACCGCGTCGATGAGATCGCGGTGTACCTGGTCGAATCCTTCATGGAGAAGATCCGCAACTACCCGACCTACCGCGGTGCGAAGCACACGCAGTCGGTCCTGACGATCACCTCAAACGTGGTGTACGGCAAACACACGGGCAACACCCCCGATGGTCGCCGTAAGGGTGAACCTTTTGCTCCTGGCGCGAACCCGATGAACGGTCGCGACACCCACGGTATGCTGGCGTCCGCACTATCCGTGTCCAAGCTTCCCTATGAGGAATCCCAGGACGGCATCTCCCTCACGAACACCGTTGTGCCGTCCGGTTTGGGCCGCACGCTGGATGAGCAGGTGGACAACCTGGTGGGTCTCCTCGACGCGTATATGGGAGAGGGCGGGTACCACATGAACGTCAACGTTCTGAACCGTGACACGTTGGAAGACGCCATGGAGAACCCGGAGAACTACCCGCAGCTCACCGTGCGCGTGTCCGGGTACGCCGTGAACTTCGTGCGCCTGACGAAGGAACAGCAGATGGACATCATCTCCCGTACCTTCCACGATCGGGTTTAGTGACAAAAAGTCAGGGAGCGGGTGCGATGTCTGTCGGTATCCAACGCGCAAGTGATGGGGTAACCGGAGAATACGCACCCGCACCTGCGAACCACCCTTATCTGCGGCCCGCAGGTAAGGGCATGGCGGGACTTGACCTGCTGGGCGACGTTGAACGTCGTGAGCGGGCCGCGATGATTCACGCTGGAGAACTGCTTTCCGTGCACTCCTGGGAGCTGGTGACTGCCGTTGACGGCCCAGGCACCCGCATGACGACCTTCCTTTCCGGTTGCCCCCTCTCATGTCTGTACTGCCACAATCCAGACACCATGGAGATGCGCCGCGGCAACCTGGTGCCGACCTCTGAGCTCTGCAGGCGGATCAAACGCTACAAACGCATTTTTGATCGCACGGGAGGCGGGATCACTATTTCCGGTGGAGAGCCGCTGATGCAGCCACGCGGGCTTGCGAAAGTGCTCCGATTCGCGAAGGAAAACGGGATTCACACCGCGATCGACACGTCCGGTTTCCTGGGTTGGCGTTGTACCGACGAAATGATGGGGGACCTCGACCTGGTTCTCCTCGACATCAAGTCCGGAGATCCCGCGACCTACCTGCGGGCGACCAACCAAGAATTGGCGCCCACCCTTCAGTTCGCCGAGCGCCTTGGTCAGGCGGGGGTGCCGGTGTGGGCGAGGTTCGTCCTCGTTCCCGGACTCACGGACGCGCCCGACAACATCGCGGAGGTTGCGCGGATAGCCTCCACCATTCCTTCTCTTGAGCGCGTAGAGGTTTTGCCTTTCCACCAGATGGGCAGGGACAAGTGGGACAGCCTGGGCTTGCCCTACCAGCTTTCGGAAACTGAGCCGCCCAGCGCGGAAGCGACAGAGGCAGCGCGGGAAATTTTCCGGGCCCGCGGCTTGGAAACCTACTAGCCCGCTGCGCGCGCGTCGGTCGCGTCGACCGTATTGTTGCGTGTGCCGTCCTCGCCACTTTCGTCACTTTCGTCAC
>CAYFOT010000005.1:0-2415 GCA_964344825.1 uncultured Actinomyces sp. | reverse complement strand
TCGTCACTTTCGTCACGGAAGTTGGCACTTGGCGGATACGGGCCTAGCCGACCCGGCGGAGCTCCTTCATCATGTCCGGCGACGCTGCCGTGGCGAGCTGCTGGATCTGCCAGGGACGTGCCCCGCCCTCGTACAGAGCCTCCTCGAAATCCCTGGTGAGTGGCCGCCAGGCGACCTCGCGCTGGACCTTCGGTGCGAGGACGACATCCGGTTGTATCCCCAGCGGCTCCGCGGCGCGCGACGCTAATGTGCGCATGGCCTGCAAGCGGTCCCATGCGACGGGATCCTGGCGCTTCCAGACCGAAGCAGCGGGAACGTGGTTAGGGTCAGGTTTCACCCTCAGTTCCGGCAGCTGGGAGTCCGGGAGTGAGCGCGCTTTCGTTACGGCACTCCACCAAAGGTCGGTGTACTTGCGTGCTCGGGAGCGGCGGAATGAGTCTATCGACGTGAGTCTGCCCTTCGTGCGGGGCTGTTCCATCGCGGCATCGATGATACCGCGGGTAGGAAGGATGCGGCCCGGTGCGACGTCCAGCTCCTTGCCAAGAGCCTCACGTGCAAGCCACAACTCACGGGCCGTCGCAAGGCCTGCTTGCGTCTTCACCTTCCCAAGACCCTTG
This sequence comes from uncultured Actinomyces sp., assembly GCA_964344825.1. Classification (GTDB taxonomy): domain Bacteria; phylum Actinomycetota; class Actinomycetes; order Actinomycetales; family Actinomycetaceae; genus Scrofimicrobium. Next base: position 1,798 of record CAYFOT010000005.1, on the reverse strand, counting down.
AGGTCGCGCCAGTTCGGTTCCCGCGGCTGGAGCGGATGGGTGAGGAGGTGATCAAACTCTTGAGCAGCCCAATCTGTTCGGCCGGCGTCCTCAAGGCGCCTGCTCATTTCCCACTGCAGCTCTGGAAGCAGCTCCACGTCCAACGCTGCGTAGCGCAGCCAGTCAATCGGGAACGGGCGCAGTGACCAGTCTTCATTCTGATGGCTCTTATCCAGCGATATACCGAGAATCTGCTCCGTCATCGCACCCAGCGAGAAGCGCGTGAATCCGAGTAGCTTCGCAGCAATCTCAGTGTCGAAAATCGAGTCCGGCACAAGTCCCAGGTCCGCCATGCAGGCTAGGTCCTGGTCGGCAGCATGAAGAAGCCAGGTGCCACTCAGCGCCCTTGTCATGCTGGAAAGGTCTGGAAGTGCCTGCGGGTCAATAAGGAAGGAGCCCACGTCACTCTTGCGCAGCTGCACCAGGTAGGCGCCGCCGCCGTAGCGGTAGCCCTGTGCGCGTTCCGTGTCGAGGGCGGTCGGCTCACCGGACCGCTCCAGCAGCGAGACAGCATGGTCTAGGGCGGGGGCGTCATTGATGAGGTCCGGGATACCTTCTTTTGGTGCCTTCAGCAGAACGGAGGTTCCGCTGTCTTCAGATGCCTGTTCCGTGGGGGAAGGAGAGACACGTGGCCGCTGGGCATTCCGTGGAGGCTCATCATGCGGAGGGTATTTTGGCTCTTGAAACAGTGGGTTGTTAGCCATGGGCGCTTTCGTATTCGGAATTGGGGCGGAGCAGCGGTGCCACACCATCGGGTAGCAGCCCCGCATTGGTTCGCAGTGCCTCCGCCCAAGCGGAAAAGTGGGGTGCAAGGTCGAGGTCGGTGGGGCTCCAAGAGCACCGCAGCTCAACGTTGAGTTCTGAGCCGTGCAGTTCCAATCCGCCGAACGTTTGAGATATTTCGCGGGTTACCGTGCCAACGGCACGAAGCGCGGATGCACCAAATCTGTCAAAATTCGCCATCAGGGTTGCCCATAGGGCTTCCCCAAGGACCGGATCGGTGGCCTGCTCATCATCAATGTCCAGGCGTGCCTGTCCCACAAGGCGCAAAGGGGATTCCCAGAATTGTTCTTGACTAGGGTCGTAGAGGATTACTAGGGTTGCGCGGCCGACGGGGTGCTCCCCGCCCTCGACCGTGACCAGCTCCACGGACGCGGCCCATGGAGCCAGGCGTGCGGGGGCGGGTACCTCTTTCACTAGCAATCCGGCGTCGACGTGTGAATCACGCAGACTAATTAGTGCCTCTGCGAAGTCGGCCGGCGGCTGTACTTGACTCACGCTACTAACTGTACGGTTTTGCGCACTGGTAGCGGTGAACCACGCCGGGCTACACGAAGGCTTGAGTGAGGTACCGTTGTTCCAAGGAGGAGATAAAAGCTATGGCCAAACAGGTGGGGATACGTCCGATTGCCGCACAGGAGATGCGGGAGTTCGCAGTGGAAACGCATGTGAACGTGCCGATTGAACAGACTTGGGTATGGGCGGAGTTCGAAGAAACATTTCCTGACCGGAACCTCGTAGGGTTTTTCGGCGTGACGGTTGGGGATGAGACCGTGGCGATCCTTGGCCTCACACGGTACGAATACCACGGTTTTGAGTTCGTCTGGGCGAAGCATGGTCCGGTTTGGCTGGTGGAGAATACGCAGGAACTTGAGGATGCTGCGCTAAAGGTACTGGTCAAGTGGTTGAAGAAGCAGCGGGGCCGGACAGCCTTCCTGAGGTTGCACCTGCAGTTCCCGCACGCCAACGCGCATCCTCC
>CAYFOT010000004.1:5090-76572 GCA_964344825.1 uncultured Actinomyces sp. | reverse complement strand
CCGTCTGAATCTGGGTCGCCGACTGGACTGGGGGCGGAACCAGAACCGACTGGACCGGAAGCGGAATCGGAAGCACGGCCCGAAACAGAACCGTGAGCACGGCCCGAAACGGAACCGGCATTCGTTGTCGGTGCGCCCTCATCACGGCCATCCGGCGCACCGGCACCCACGCCAGCGTCACTTGGTGCGGCTTCCCCTTCCGCACCAAGCAACGCCGCGAGGTCACCAAACCGGTCTCCGATAGTGCCCATCATCCGACCCTATGCAACCAACGGACCGGCACGCCAGAACCCGCGTAGCGGAACGGCTCCAGTTCATCGTCCCACGCCTGGCCCAACGCCAAATCCAGCGCCGCCATCATCTCCGCATGACCCCCGGAGGTAGCCATCGCAGCACGAATTCGATCTTCCGGGACCACCACGTTCCCGGCGGCATCCATCTGATAGTGGAATATCCCCAGTTCAGGCGTATGCGCCCACCTTGACCCGTCGTTACCCACAGACGGCTCTTCCGTCACCTCGTAACGTAGGTGCTCCCAGCCGCGCAACGCGGAGGCCAGCCGCGCGCCAGTGCCGGCTTCACCCATCCACGACAGCTCGCTTCGGTACATTCCGGGCGCAGCTGGTTGAGGTGTCCACTCCAGGTGCACTTCGCGGCCCAACGCCGATCCTGCGGCCCATTCAACATGTGGCCCCAGAGCAGGCGGAACCGAGTGCACAAACAGAACACCCCTGGTCATCGTCCCTGTCATCGCTACCTCCCGTTGGTTTCAAGGTCCGTCTTCCCCTACGTCCTTGACCAACGTCGCCACGACCGGCACGCGTCAATCATCCCCCATTTGCGGTCTCAGCGCCACACTGCCCACGAAGGTCGCCCTCGTTCGGTCTGGCAAGTAGCGCAACTGCCAGGTGGCGCCGCCAAGCAGCGCGACCGTTCTCCTAGTAGTTCGCGTTCCTAATCGCCTTCAGCGCCTTCCGCCGCGTGGCCCGGTCCAGCCGGTCGATGTACAGCATCCCCTCAAGATGATCGGTCTCATGCTGGAGGGCCCGAGCCATCAGCTCCTCCCCCTCCACCACGATCGGCTTCCCATCTAAGTCAACGCCCTCGACCCGCGCGTACCACGCACGTTCCGTGGGGTACCAAAGGCCGGGGACGGACAGGCAGCCCTCATCCCCATCCTGGTATTCCTCCGTGGATACCTCCACCAACTTCGGGTTCAGAACGTACCCGATGTCGCCGTCGATGTTCCAGGAGAACGCACGCAAACTCACGCCAATCTGCGGCGCCGCCAAGCCCGCACGCCCATCCATGTCCACCGTCTCCAACAGGTCCTCAACCAGGGCCTTGACCTTGAAGTCAATGTCCTTGATCCAGTCCGTTGGCGTGCGCAGGACCGGGTCCCCGATCACGCGAATGTCGCGGATAGCCATTATCTATTTCCCTTCAGCGCCGGCATTTTCCGCCGCAATAAGATCCTGGTGGGCCCGGGTTACGGCCATGTAGGCGTCCTCGGACTTCACTTCTTCACGCGTGCCGCTTCGACGTTCGCGAACCTCCACGACGCCCTGCTTCAGCCCGCGCCCCACAACGACCGTCAGCGGGATGCCCAGCAGCTCCGAGTCCTTAAACTTCACGCCCGCACTGGCCGCGCGTCGGTCGTCCAACAGGACGTTCAGCCCCGCAGAATCCAAATCTTCCGCCAGTTCCAGGGCGAAGGACTCCAAGTCCTCCCCCTTCCCAGCAACGACCACGTCCACGTCATACGGCGCAACACTTGCCGGCCACGCCAACCCCTTGTGGTCGTAGGTGACCTCCGCAAGCGCCGCCAGAACGCGCGACACACCGATCCCGTAGGACCCCATGGTGACGGTGCGTGCCTTGCCGTTTTCGTCGAGGACGGAAAGCCCCAGCGCCTCCGCATACTTGCGGCCCAGTTGGAAGATGTGGCCAATCTCGATTCCACGGTGCAGCTCAAGCGGACCGGAGCCGTCGGGAGCCGGATCGCCCTCGCGCACCTCCGCCGCCTCAATGTAGCCGTCAACGGCAAAGTCGCGGCCCATGACTAGGCCCGTGACGTGCTTGTCGACCTGGTTCGCGCCGCTGACCCACACGGTGCCCTCCACGACGCGTGGGTCCACCAGGTAGCGGACGGAGCCGGACGCATTTCCGTCCTCGTCCACCACACGTGCGTGCGAGTTCGGGCCGATCACCTCCGGGCCGATGTAACCGGCGACAAGTTCGGGGTGGCTCTTCAGATCGTCCTCGTTCGCAACCTCGATTTCCAAGGGCGACACGGACGCCTCAAGGCGCGTCGGGTCGATTTCCCGGTCTCCGGGGACACCGACGACCAGAAGGTCGCGGTTCCCGCTGGAGTCGGTCACGGCGAACACGACGTTCTTCAGCATGTCGGAGGCCTGCCACGGGCGGTCCTCGCGCGGGGCGACCTGGTTCACGGACTCAACGAGGGCGTCGATCGTGTCCGCACCGGGCGTATCCACGACCACGGCCTCGGCCAGTCCGTCGATGGGCGAGGGCGCAGGGTGCGGGGTTTCCACAGCCTCCACGTTCGCGACGTATCCGCCGGGGGACGTGACGAACGTGTCCTCCCCGACGGGGCTGGGCAGCAGGAACTCCTCAGATCGGGAGCCACCCATGGCACCCGACATGGCTGAGCAAATCACGTAATCCATCCCCAGCCGGTCAAAAATGCGCTGGTAGGCGGCTCGCTGGACCATGTAGGAATCATCCAGTTGAGAGTCCGTGAGGTCGAAGGAGTAGGCGTCTTTCATCGAGAACTCTCGCCCTCGCAACAGTCCGCCACGGGCGCGCGCCTCATCCCGGTACTTCACCTGGATCTGGTAGAGCGTAAGCGGCAGCTCCTTGTAGGACGAAACCATGTCCTTCACAAGTAGCGTGAACATCTCTTCGTGGGTTGGCGCCAGAAGGTAGTCGTTGCCGCGCCGGTCCTCAAGGCGGAACAGGTTGGGCCCGTATTCCTCCCAGCGGTTCGTTGCCTTGTACGGCTCCGCGGGAAGCAGCCCGGAGAACAGAACTTCTTGGGCGCCTGCGCGCTCCATCTCTTCACGCACAATCTTCTCAATGTTACGCAGAACCTTCAGTCCCAGCGGCAGCCAAGTGTAGATGCCGGGGGCGACGCGGCGGATGTATCCCGCGCGGACGAGCAGTTTGTGGCTGCCGAGTTCCGCCTCCGCGGGATCCTCGCGCAACGTCCGCACAAACAGTTGGTTCATTTTCGTGAGCACGGGTGCCTACTTTCAGTTCTGTTCGAGGGCGGTATTGGGCGCGTGTTTCAAGAAGCGCCGGTTCTTAGCCAACACTGACGTGACGATGGCGGCGCTGGTGATCATTTCTATCGCGGCCGCCAGTTTGCCTTTCTTGTCGTCCAGCGGAACGTACCGTTCCCGAACGTGGATAAGACTTTCGTCGCCCGCGGGCGTAATGGTCACCGCCACGCTTGCCTTCAGCATTTCTTTGTCGTTTTCCCTGATGGGAGCCGTCGTCTGCCAGACAACAAGATCGGGCGCTTCCTCATAGACCATGTCCAGGGGGACGTCATAGAGGTCCTCGTAGACGTCCTTGAGGTCCGCCGTGACCGCCCATGCTTTGGCTGGTGCCGCGGGCAAAGTGGTAGCCCGGTCCGCCTGCATTGTTGCGGTTGGCAGCAGGAGGTCGCCGGGCATTGAGACCCTAGCCTGAGACTTGGTTAGTCCAACGCGCGTTGGGAAACCCGAATACGCGACGGAGGCTGCCGCTGTGCCCAGCACGAGGGCGGCTTTGCAAACCTTACGCAATGACCTCTACCTGTCCTTCTCCGTCTTCCAGCCCCATTTCTTCAGCGAGGGCGTTGGCGTGACGAATCAACGTCTCCACGATCTGGTCCTCCGGCACCGTCTCAACGACTTTGCCCTTGATGAAAATCTGTCCCTTGCCGTTACCTGAGGCAACGCCGAGGTCGGCTTCACGCGCTTCGCCGGGGCCATTCACGACGCAACCCATGACGGCTACACGCAAAGGTACGGTGAGGTCTTTCAGACCCTCCGTAACTTCTTCAGCCAGTGTGTACACGTCCACCTGCGCCCTCCCACACGATGGGCAGGACACGATTTCCAAGGTGCGCTCACGCAGACCCATCGACTGCAGGATCTGCAGGCCGACTTTCACTTCTTCAACCGGAGGTGCGGAAAGAGAAACGCGGATCGTGTCGCCGATTCCCTCACGTAGCAGCGCCCCAAATGCCGTTGCTGACTTGATGGTTCCCTGGAACGCGGGGCCAGCCTCCGTGACACCTAGGTGTAGTGGCCAATCCCCTGCTTCGGAAAGCAATTCGTAGGCGCGGATCATCACCACCGGGTCGTTGTGCTTCACGGATATCTTGAAGTCATGGAAGCCGTGCTCTTCGAAAAGGGAGGCTTCCCAAACCGCGGACTCCACCAAGGCTTCAGGGGTGACACCGCCGTACTTTGCGTACATTCGGCGGTCCAAGGAACCGGCATTCACACCGATGCGTAGGGAGGTACCGTGGTCGGTGGCAGCCTTCGTGATCTCTGCGATCTGGTCGTCGAACTTACGAATGTTACCGGGGTTAACGCGCACCGCTGCGCACCCAGCTTCAATAGCCGCAAACACGTAGCGTGGCTGGAAATGGATGTCCGCGATCACGGGGATCGTGGACTGGCGGGCAATGATCGGCAGCGCCTCAGCGTCCTTATCCGTCGGGCACGCGACCCTCACGATGTCGCAACCGGCGGCCGTTAGCTCCGCTATCTGCTGCAGTGTTGCTCCGATGTCGTGCGTCTTGGTAGTGGTCATTGACTGTACGGAGATGGGGCTTCCCCCACCCACGGGCACGTCACCCACGTGGATCAGACGCGTCTTCTTCCGAGGGAAGGGGGTGTCCTTCACCTTGGGCATACCTAAAGAAACTTCGTTCACACCTGTCATTATCCCACTTACCTCCAGTCCTTTAGGCGAACGTAATTGGCTTCACGGTGTCGGCCAAAACAAGGATTACCGTCATAACCATTAGCACCGCGAACACGCCGTAAGAAAGCGGCACCATCCGCGCCGTATCCGCCGGTGCGGGCTTCGGCATCCCGCGCGTCTTGGCAGCAGCGTTCTTCGCGCCACCCCACAGCGCTCCTGCAATATGTCCCCCGTCAAGCGGTGGCAGCGGGATCAGGTTGAACACGAAAAGTGCAATGTTCAACGCTCCAAGAAGTGAGAGCATGAGGGCCACTCTGTCGAGGACGGACATCCCCGCCGGCAGCCCCGATGAGGTCACCGCTTCCCCCGCTGACGGCGCGGACGTTATCTCCCCCGCCATCCGGGCCACGCCAACAACGGAAACGACACCGTTCGGGTCACGCTCCTCCCCCGTGAAGAATGAGCGTGTGAGGTTGTACAGGCTCACGGGAAGCCCCACTATGGCTTTGCCCGTCATAGTGGCCTGCGTCCAAACGGAGGACGCGACATCTGCCGCGGAGCCCCTCTCCCGTCGCAGGTCCGACACGACACCAACATAAGGGCTGCCGTCTTCGCGGGTGCCGGGTGTAACTTCGAGATCCTTTGTTTCGGACCCACGTTTCACGGTCAGTACCGACGCGCCCCTAGACGCCTTGACGTGTTCCGTGAACTCTTGCCACGTGGAAACTGGTGTGCCGTTCCACGCGACAATCTGGTCCCCTGCCTCCACTCCTGCAGATGCGGCTGGTCCCGGGGCGCCATTGTCTTCAGTGGCGACTTCCGCGATGTAGGTCGAGGGCGCACTCCACCCGATCCCCATCACCACGATGGCAATCAGAAGAATAGCCAGCAGCAGGTTCATGACCGGACCGCCAAACATGACGGCCAGCTTCTTCGGGGTGCTCAACTCATAGAATGCCTTGCCTGTGGCACCGTCAGCCCGCGCCGCCCTGAGTTCCGCCTCAGATTCCTGGCGCGCCAGCTGAGCAAGCGTCGGCTCCCCGTTGGCCTTGGTCTTCTTCCCTGTGCCATTAGCTGGGAACATGCCCAAAATGCGTACGTAACCACCAAGGGGCAGCGCTTTCACCCCGTACGTCGTGTCGCCTTTTTTCGTCTTCCATAGCGTCGGCCCGAAGCCGATCCAGTATTCGGGGACCAGGGCGCCGAACTTTTTCGCAGGCAGCATGTGGCCGGCCTCATGCAACGCAACCGAGACAACCAGACCGACAATCAGGATGAGCAGGCCAAGGACGAAGAGCATCAGGATGCCTCCCCAAGGATTTCCGCAGCCCTAGCAGAAGCCCAAGCCTGCGCCTCCAAGACGTCCTCGTAACTGGGGTTCTGCAAACCGTCATGCTCCTCAAGCACGTCCGTGACGGTGTCGACGATCCGCACCCACGGGACGCGGCCAGATAGGAAACTGTCCACGCAAACCTCATTGGCCGCGTTGAGCACCGCCGGGTGTGTCTGCGAAACCTCCAACGCCGCCCTAGCAAGACCAAGCGCTGGGAACGTCGTGTCGTCGACCGGCTCAAACGTCCACGCCGTCGGCTCCGACCACTCCAGGGGAATCCCCACGTTCGGCAGGTGGCTAGGCCACTTTAATCCCAACGCGATGGGGACTTCCATGTTCGGGTACGACGCCTGCGCAAGTGTAGATCCGTCCTCCCACGTAACCATCGAGTGAACAAGCGACTGCGGGTGAACCACGGGCGTGATCTGCGAGGGCGGGATATCGAATAGAAGGGCAGCCTCAATAAGCTCCAGACCCTTATTCATGAGGGTCGAAGAGTTCACGGTAACCACAGGGCCCATCGCCCATGTTGGGTGAGCCAAGGCCTGTTCTGCGGTTACGTCAAGCAGTTCTGAACGCTTCTTTCCGCGGAACGGACCGCCAGACGCGGTGAGGACGAGAGAATGAACTTCCGTCCTGCCCGTCACAACCGGCGAAACTAGGCCGCGCTCATGCACCCCTGAGAGGAGCGCCTGCGCCAGAGCAGAGTGCTCTGAGTCAACCGGGATGATCTGGCCCGGACGCACCATCGCTTGCTTCACCAAGGAGCCGCCCACAACCAGGGATTCCTTATTGGCAAGCGCCAGTTGGCTTCCCGCGCGCAAAGCCTCCAAAGTGGCAGCCAGTCCGATTCCTCCGGTGACACCGTTCAGAACAGTGGCCTGTGGGAAACGTCCGGCCAGTTCCTCCGTGGAGCCCGGCCCCACCAATGCCTCTGCGCCGACCTCACGAATAGCGTCGGCGAGGGCGTGGGCCCCCTCATCGCCATCCGTTCCTTCTAGGTCGATCTGTGCAGCAACCGCGACAACCTGCGGGGCGAACTCTCTGACCTGCTGCGCCAAGAGCACCAAGCTTGAACCGCCAGCTGCAAGCCCCAACACCCTGAACTGTCCCTCATGGCTCCGCACGACGTTGAGGGCTTGGGTGCCGATGGATCCGGTGGATCCAAGAATGCAAACGTCGATGGGGCTCACGATACGGAGACGAGGACTTGGATAGCCCTCCCAATAAACGCATCCACCTGCGCTTCATCGTAGGCCGCTGCTCCACGTGCCGCGCGGAACGTAACGGAACGCAACTGGCTTTCCGTCAGTGTCTTCTTGTCATCAAAGAAGGCCGCCATGTGGTCCAGTAATGCATCGACTTCCTGGGCGGAGTAGCCCTGCTGGCGCCCTTCCGGGTGTCGGAAACGCTCACCCGACGGTCGAAGCAGACGAGGATACAGCGTTGTGGCCTCATCAGCGACCTTATCGAACCATGCGCTTTCCCCGTTTTCCGCGACGAACGCGCTGCGGTCGCGCTGGATAAACGCTGCTTCCAAACGGTTCAGTGCCGCATCAACCGCTGGAACGTCATAGCCGCCCCTCACTAGGTCAAATGCGGACGTGCGGATCTGCTCACCTGAGAAAGAACCCAACGTATCTTGACGTTCGTACGCCTTTCGAGCCTCCGCAAAGAACTTAGCAACCTGCTCCTGGTCGTATCCCTTTGACAGACCCTTAGCGGTCGTAAACAAGTCAGCCATCAGTCCTCCGTATTCTTCACGGTAGATTTGTCTTCACTCTTCTTCTTGGCCCAGTTCGTTGCCAACTGCCCGCACGCACCATCGATGTCGGCGCCCCGGGTATCACGAATGGTTGTGCGAATGCCGTTCGCGCGGAGCACCGACACGAACTCATCCTGAGCTGCTTTCGTGGACGCAGTCCAAATAGTCCCGGGCGTGGGATTCAGCGGGATGGGGTTTACGTGTGCCCATCCGTGCCCGCGCTTGTTCAGTTCCTCCGCAAGAAGGGCAGCCCGCCAAGGCTGGTCGTTCATGTCCTTTATCAACGCATACTCAATGGACACGCGCCTACCCGTCTTCACGAAGTACGCACGCGCGGCGTCAAGGAGCTCCCCCACCTTCCACCTGGAGTTGATTGGGATCAGCTCATCGCGGAGGTCATCGTCGGGCGCGTGCAATGAAACGGCCAGCGTGACAGGTATGCCTAGGGATGCCAGCTTGTTTATTCCCGGTACAAGGCCCACCGTCGACACGGTGATGTTCCGCGCCGACATCCCAAACCCCTCCGGGGCCGGGTCAACTAACCTGTGCAACGTTTGGGTGAGTGCTGCGATGTTCGCCAACGGTTCGCCCATACCCATGAAAACTACGTTCGACAGGTGAGTGGGGCCGTCTGGGAGCTCCCCGTCCTCACACTGTTTGCGGGCCAGCCGGATCTGCTCAACTATTTCGGCGGTTGAGAGGTTACGTGTCAACCCCATCTGGCCTGTCGCACAGAAAGGACAGGCCATACCGCAGCCGGCCTGCGAGGAAACACAGAGGGTCACCCTCTGCGGGTACTGCATCAGTACGCTCTCAACCGTGACACCGTCGTAGAGGCCCCACAGGTTCTTGATGGTTGCCCCGCCGTCAGCGACCTGGCGGCTCACCTCACGAACCAGTGGCGGAAGAAGCGTCTCTTCTGCCACGTCCCTTACCGCCGGCGGAAGGTCCGTCATGGCTTGCGCATCCGCCTGGTTTCCCGCGAAATAATGACGCGAAACCTGATCGGCACGAAAGCCCTTGGTGCCTAGGCCCTCTACCCATTCCTTGCGTTTCGCGGCCGGGAAGTCAGCCAGGTGTGCTGGCGGCTTACCCCTCCTTTTGGCGGTGAAGCTAAGTACCGGACGCGCGTCCGGTGAGGCCGCACCTTCCGGAGCCTGGTCTGTGGGCCGCACTTCACGGCGGCCTCCGCCCTCGCCCCTCACGACTTTCGTTTCCGGTTTCATCTCACCACCCCAACGCTACAGAATAGACCAGATAGAACGCTGGAGCAGTGAAGAGAAGGGAGTCCAAGCGGTCCATGAGCCCGCCGTGGCCCGGCACGATCGCGGACATATCTTTCAGCCCCACGTCGCGCTTGATGAGGGACTCAGTGAGGTCCCCCAAGGTGCCCAACGCCGCACCAATCAGGCCAAGCACGATGCCCCACCACCATGGGATCCCCATGACGATGGTGCCGATCCAACCGGCGGTACCACACATCAGGATGGATCCGGCGAAACCCTCCCATGATTTCTTTGGGGAAAGCTTCGGAGCCATCGGGTGTTTACCGAACAGGACGCCTGCCATCCATCCGCCCAGGTCGTTACTTACAACAACCACGATGAAGAAAACCAGCGGCCAGGGTGTCTGTGCGTGCCATGACATGAGCCCCACGAAGGACGCCATGAACGGGATGTAAACGATAACGAACGCTGTTGCCATTATGTCGGCGATGGGCCTCCCAGGCATGTCGACACTGAACATTCGCCAAGCAACAGCAAACAGGAACGTTATGTACAGGCCAAACATCACCCATGGCAGCGACCCAAACACGCCAGCCAAGTAGATGCCAAGACCACCCACATAGACAGGTACCAACGTGACGCTCACCCCGCGTCGGGCGAGGGCGCCTGCGACCTCCCACACCGCGACCAGCAGCAAGATGGCAACGAATACAACGAACACGGAGCGCGCAAAGAACAGTGCCAGCCCTACCGCCAGCAGCAGCGTCACCCCGGATGCTATCGCTGCAGGTAGGTTGCGTCCCGCCCGCCCTGTGGAGGGCAGGGGCGTCGTGTCGGCCGTCGGTCCCGGTTGGAAAACCTTCCCGACAAGGGACTGAGCTTTGTCACTCATGGTGATGTTGCGCCTTCTTTAGAGTCGTGGACAACCAGCTGTTAGACCGTCAGCAGCTCTGCTTCCTTCGCGGAGAGCGCCGCGTCAATCTGATCCACGTATTCCTTGGTGGTTACTTCTAGGCCCTTTTCCGCACGCTCAGCCTCATCCTCACCAACGTCGCCATCCTTCTTCAGCTTGTCGATCTGGTCCTTGGCCTTACGCCTTGCAGCGCGCACCGCAATGCGGCCGTCTTCTGCACGGGTCCGAGCCTGCTTTACATACTCCCTGCGACGCTCCTCAGTCAGTGCGGGCAGGACCACGCGGATGATCTTTCCATCATCGTTCGGGTTCACTCCCAAGTCGGAGTCGCGGATCGCATGGATGATCTCATTCGCGGCGTTGCGGTCGAATGGGGAGATCAAGACTGTACGTGCCTCAGGAATATTGATGGTTGCCAGCTGCTGCAGCGGCGTCGGCGCACCGTAGTAGTCGACCAGGATCTGGGTGAACATCTGCGGGTTCGCGCGCCCGGTGCGGATATTCCCGAAGTCACTCTGCGTCGCGGATACTGCCTTGTCCATCCGCTCTTCTGTTTCCAGGAGAATTTCATCAATCATTTTCTTTATTCCTAACCTTCACCGTTTGAGCGCGACACCAATGTCCCGATTCTCTCACCAACTAGCGCCTTGGCGATATTACCTGGCTCATTCATCCCGAACACGCGCATATTCAGGCCATTTTCTTGGCACAGGGCGAACGCAGCGGCGTCAACCACCTTCAGTTGATCACGCAACGCGTCCTCATACGTCACGCTATTCAATAGTTTCGCAGATGGGTCCTTCTTAGGGTCCGCGGTGTAAACGCCGTCTACACCATTCTTCGCAACCAGCAACTCATCGCAGTGGGTTTCCAAAGCGCGCTGTGCCGCGACGGTATCCGTCGAGAAGAACGGCATTCCCGAGCCCGCACCAAACACAACCACGCGATCCTTCTCCATGTGGCGCATTGCGCGTAGCGGAGTGTATGGTTCCGCAACCTGAGTCATGGTTATTGCGGTTTGGACGCGTGTGGACGCACCCGATTTTTCCAGGAAATCTTGCAGGGCGAGGGCGTTTGTCACTGTCCCGAGCATCCCCATATAGTCAGCCCGCGCGCGGTCAAGACCCGCAGCAGCCAGTTCGGCGCCCCGGTAGAAGTTGCCGCCACCAACTACGACGCCCACCTCCACACCCTGCGCCACGGCTTCGGCAATCTGCTTGGCAACACCCGCGATAACTTCGGGATCCAAGCCAATTTTTCCGCCACCAAATACTTCGCCTGAGAGTTTCAGTAGAACCCTACGCCGCTTCTGTCCCACGCAAACCTCCTGTTGTTGATCAGTTCCTCAAAGCTTATGTGAAAAGCCCCGAGCATCCGACGATAGGGATGATCGGGGCTTCTCAAACGTTAGTCTCAGGCGCCAACCTGGAAGCGCACGAACTCAGAGATTGTTGCACCCTCCTTGTCCAGAACTGCGCCGACCGTCACTGACGGGTCCTTAGCGAAGTCCTGAGCAAGCAGCGTGTTCTCCTTGTAGAACGCACCCATGCGGCCCTCAACGATCTTCTCAACGATCTTCGCGGGCTTGCCTTCGTTCAGCGTGATCGCTGTCAGGGTCTCGCGCTCCTTATCTGCAACGTCAGCAGGCACGGAGTCCTTGTCCAGCCAACGGGGCTTGAACACAGCGATGTGCATCGCAATGTCACGCCCAACTGCCTCACCCTTGTCGTTGGAGGCAACCAAAACGCCGATCTGCGCAGGCAGGTCAGCACTGGTCTGATGCAGGTAAACCGCAACGTGCTCATCCTCAAGGCGTGCAATCCGGCTCACCAGAACCTTTTCGCCAACCTGAGCGCCCATTGCGTTCACAACGTCCTGAACGGTTCCTTCAGTTGAAGGTGCCGCCATCAGTTCTTCCAAGGTCGCTGCCTTGGACGCAACGGCGGAGTCCAAAATGACATTCGCGAACGCGATGAACTTCTCATTCTTCGCAACGAAGTCGGTCTCAGAGTTGACCTCCACCATCACGCCAACCTTGCCGTCTTCAGAGACAGCGGCAACGATCAGACCCGCAGATGCCTCACGGCCTTCGCGCTTGGAAAGCGACTTCAGACCCTTCATGCGGATGATCTTCATAGCTTCGTCGTAGTCGCCATCGGCCTCAACCAACGCGTTCTTGACGTCCATCATTCCGGCGCCAGTCTCCTCACGGAGCTTCTTGACGTCGGCAAGCGTGTAATTCGCCATTACTATTCCTCTACTTGTGTCTGCGTCGATGATCAGGCGGGGTCAACGGCCGTGGCCTCAACCGCCGCGCCGTCTGCCTCAACCGCTACCTCAACGTCGCCGTCTTTAGAGTCATTCGCGGCAGCTTCTGCAACCGCTTCGCCAGCCACTTCCGCTTCTGCAGCGACAGCGTCGGCCGTTGCGGACTGCTCCAGGAGCTCACGCTCCCACTCAGCCAGTGGTTCGGCGGCTGCTGCCACATCGCCCTCATCCTTCTTGGGGGCCGAACGCGCCAGGAGACCATCGGCCACTGCGTCAGCGATCACGCGGGTAAGCAGACCGACCGCGCGGATGGCGTCGTCGTTACCTGCGATGCCGTAGTCGACCTCTTCCGGATCGGAGTTGGTGTCCAGAATCGCGATGACCGGGATGTTGAGCTTGCGTGCCTCAGCAACCGCCAGGTGCTCCTTGACTGTGTCAACAACCCATACGGCCGAGGGAACCTTGGCCATATCGCGGATGCCACCCAGGGTGCGCTGCAGCTTGTCCTTCTCACGACGCTTCATGAGAAGTTCCTTCTTGGTGAAGCCGGAGGAAGCGACGTCATCAAAGTCGACCTGCTCCAGTTCCTTCAGACGCGCCAAACGCTTGGACACCGTCTGGAAGTTCGTGAGCATACCGCCAAGCCAGCGGTGGTTCACGTAGGGCATACCTACGCGCAAGGCCTGCTCCGCAATAGCCTCCTGTGCCTGCTTCTTCGTGCCTACGAAAAGGACCGTGCCACCGCGGGTGACAGTTTCCTTCACGAACTCATAGGCAGAATCGATGTCTTTCAACGTCTGCTGGAGGTCAATGATGTAGATGCCGTTACGCTCCGTGAGGATGTAAGGCTCCATCTTGGGGTTCCAACGACGGGTCTGGTGACCGAAGTGCACACCGCTTTCAAGCAGTTGACGCATGGTTACAACAGCCATGTTCGTCCTTTCGCTGCGTGCCGCAGCAGTTTGGGGGCCGACTAGCGACCCGGGATTTTGGTTGTGTCCGAACCCCGTGCCCCTCCGCTGACGCGGAAAGGTCTTGAGGATTGCGAACCCTGGTGTCATGACCGGGAGCGCCCTCAGGACCGTCGCCCCCGCGCCCCTGCCGCTTTGCATTCGGACTGTTCCGATGCTGCCAGCAGGAAATGGCACGCGAAGTCACCTGCGAACAGGTGCCCGCCCAGCTTAGTCCAGTAGTCGCCCGTTCCCCCAACCCCACAGTGTGAAGCCTGCCCCACATTGCGGTTTTACGTCTCGAATCCACAGGCTGATCGATTCAGGCGCCCGCGCGCCCCTAGAAACGTGCAGGGTAGAAACGTGCAGGGTGCGGATACCACGTTAGTGGAAGGAGCGGATATTGGAACCCTCAGAGACAGCAGAGACAGGGACACGCGGGCCAACCGTCACAACGCGCGGTTCTTCGCGGGTTGGCGTCGCCCTATTCCTAGTGATCCTAATAAGTCTTGGGCTGGCCGCGGATCTGCCAGCACAGGCTGATCACCTGCCTCAAGGGAGATGGATCTGGCCCACGGGAGGGCCCGTCGCGGTGACGCGCGCGTTTGATCCGCCCAGCATGCCTTGGCTGAGTGGCCACCGGGGCGTTGATCTGAATGCTCCGGTTGGATCCGTGCTGGTGGCCCCGGCCAATGGCACGGTCGTGTTCTCCGGGACCGTGGTGGACCGGCAAGTCGTGTCCGTTATGCATGAGGGCGGCCTGCGCTCCACATATGAACCTGTCATTCCGCTGGTTCAAACGGGGGCCGCTGTTCGTGCTGGTGCTCCAATCGCGACGGTTGCGCCGGGCCACTCTCCTGGGCCGCTTCACTGGGGCGCCCGCTTTGCGAAGAATGAGTATGTGAATCCTTTGCGGATGATCGTTGGCCCCTCAGTGTTGAAGCCATGGGAGTGAAACGACACTGGCTGGGAGTCAGGCGCGCGGGTGCGCCCGAGCGTAGACCTCTTTGAGTCGCTTTGAGTCCACGTGCGTATACCGCTGGGTGGTCGCCAGAGAGCTGTGACCCAAATACTCCTGCACGAAGCGCAGGTCCGCACCTTCTTCCAGCAGGTGTGTGGCCGAAGAATGGCGCAGGCCGTGCGGGGCTACGTCCTTTACCCCGGCGCGCGCCGCCAGCCTATGCAGGTTCCCGCGAATGATCCGCGGATCGATGCGTCCCCCGCGTGCGCCAAGGAACAGTGGGAACGAGGGCGAAGATGCGCGTAGGGACGAGGGCGGCGGTGCTGACACGTCCGCCACCAGTTGCTCGCGCACCCCCAGCCATTCCCCAAGCGCCACTGCCGCCGGCCTGCCAAATGGGACAACCCTCTGCCTGTTGCCTTTGCCAACTACGCGCACGTGCCTTGATTCCAGATTCAGGTCCCCAACGTCTAGGCAGACGCATTCTTGGACACGCAGTGCCGCCGAATAGAGTAGTTCGGTGATCGCCCAATCCCGCACGGCCACCGCGATCTCTTCTGGTTTCGCGCGTGGTCCGGCCTCTTTGCTTTGTTGTGCGGTGCGAGCGATTTCGTCGCGCGCTTGGGCAAGAAGCCTTTCCACCTCGTCTTGAGCCAGTACGGCGGGCAGTCGGGTGCTGGGTGACGCCACTTCTAGGTTCACCGAGGGGTCCGTATCCAAGACGTTTTGCGCGACTAGGAAAGCGCAGAAGGAGCGGGTCGCCGCGGCGTTGCGCGCCACTGTTGCGCGGGATAAACCAGCGCCTACGCGACTGGCCAGCCATCCCTTGAGCGCGCGAAACTGGAGTTGCTCACCCAGAGTGGGCGCGGAGGGTGCAGGCACGGAAGGTTTGGACCCGGAAGCAGTGCCCGCGGGTTCTAGGTCCACGCCTAGGTCCGTCAACATCGTGCGGACGTCGGACACGTAGGCGCGGACCGTCTGCGGGGACCTGCCAAGGCGAACCGCCAAGTGGGTTTCCCAAGCCGTCAGAAGGTCCCCTGCACTGGCATTGTTGGCGTCGAACTCACCCATGGTTGGATGCTACCGGAGGCCGCAGAATCCTGAGGCGACGGGAACCTTGGGCGCCACCTCGCCCTCGTACTACTCCCCTGACGGAACGGCTGCTACGCCGCGAGGTGGGCTCGCTGCCACAATCCGTTCTCACAGGTGGCCAAGCCTGCCATGTGAAGGCGGAGGAGTCCCCCGCCGGCCTCCTCCGCACTTATCCCAGCGGCACGCGCGACGTTCTGGGAGGGCACAGCAACCGTGAGGGCGAGTGCGTTCCACACGCGGCGCTCCAACTCCCCCAATCTGGACAACTCCTTTTCCACCGGGTCCGTCGGCTCTTGAGCGGCAAGGCTATCTACCGAATCAACTCCAAGGACCAGGGCGGCCGCGTCCCACGCGTTTTCAACAAGTGCCGCACCATCCTTGATCAGTGAGTGCGGTCCCGCAGAAGCGGGAGACGTCACGGGCCCGGGCACCGCGCCGACGTCACGTCCCAGTTCTACCGCACGGTTCGCGGTTGCCATGGCACCAGATCGTGCACCGGCCTCCGGCACGATGGTCGCGGCCGACCACGCGGCGATGAGCCTGTTGCGCTCCAAGAAGCGCCAGCGCGCCGGGCGGAACGAGGGCGGAACTTCAGCGACGATCAGACCCCCGGATTCTTGGATCCTCTTGAACAGGGACTCATTCCCCGGTGGGTAGAGGTTAGAGAGACCCCCGCAGATTATGGCGATGGTTGGGATGCGCGCTTCCGGAGCGCCAAGATTCCCGGCCTGCTCCGCGGCCTCCAGGGCGCCCCTGTGGGCGGCGGCGTCAATGCCGTACGCACCTCCGGATACGACGACGAATCCGCCCTCGCACAAGTCATGTGCCATCTGCGCGGTGACTTTCACCCCGTACGACGTTGCGGCGCGCGCACCCACGATGGATATACACCGGTCGTCGTCCATGGCGAGGGCGGCTTTACCCAGCACCCACAGTGCAGCCGGACACCTAACCTCCAGTGCCTCAAGTGCTGCGGGCCAGTCAGGGCTCTGCGGTATCACTAGGCGCCCACCTAGTTCTTGTAGAGTCGCCAGGTCATTCTCCACATTCAACGCCTCAACTCGCGGCTCCCATCTGCGGTGAGCGGAACGCCAGCCTTCCTTCGCGCCCTCTCCACGCTGACCGCCTGGGCCCTCCAGGTCGGGCGGTGGGGCGCTGAATGGCGCGACTGCCCACGCCAGTGCCTCTGCCGGTCCAAGCCTCTCCCGCAGCGCCCCCGCCCATATGTCTCCCGGTTCCGCTATGTTCGACCACGCGGCGGCCACCTGATACGGATCATCCAGTTCCATCAGATTCCTCTTTCCTCTCCTCTGAGATCAAATGCATTTGCCAAGTCCGAAGGAGTCGGAATGGCGTTTCCGTTGAAGTCGGCGGACGACCACGCCAGCCGCAAGATCCTGTCGGCCCCTCGCAACGACAGAATGCCGCGGTCAACCTGGTCTTCGATTGCCCTCATGTACTCCTGTGGCAGGCCGGAGTTGTCACGCAAGAACTTCCCCGGGACTGCGGCGTTGTGGCTCCACGGGTAGTCCGACCAGCGCTTGGAAGAGCGCTGCCTGCCGTCGCGTACGCGCTCCCTCACCTCCGCGGTACTGAGTGGTGGCGAAGAGTCTGCTTCCAGTAGGTTGGGGCGTCCGACATGTAGACGCAGGTCGATCCGGTCCAGGAGCGGGCCCGAAAGGCGCGACCAGTACCGCGCCTTCTGGACGTGGGAGCACCTGCAGGCATCTTCACCGGCCCGCACCGCGCCCCCACAGGGGCACGGGTTCGCCGTCATGACTAACTGGAAGCGCGCCGGGAACGTGACGGATGCGTTGGCCCGATGTACTGAAACAGAGTGGTTCTCCAGGGGCTGGCGCAGGGCGTCGAGCGCCCGAACCGAAAACTCCGGAGCCTCATCAAGCAAGAGCACACCACCGTGCGCCAAGGAAACAGCGCCGGGTCGCACAGGGTTGCCGCCCCCAATCAGAGCCGGCACAGTCGCACTATGGTGCGGCTGCTCCAACGGAGGCCTGCGCATTAGGGATGCGCTGTGGCCTCCTGCGCCAATCAGGGAGCGCAGTCCCGTGGCCTCAAGTGCCTCCGTCTCATCCAGATCAGGCAGTATTGCCCGCATCCGGGTTGCCAGCATGGTTTTCCCAACGCCCGGAGGTCCCACAAGGAGGCTGTGGTGGCCGCCAATCGCGGCCACTGCCAATGCCTCTATTGCGAAACGCTGGCCGCGCACCTCAATCAGGTCTGTGTCGTCATCTTCGCCTTCGCCCCCGCCCTCGCTCCCCCCGACAACCCCGTGCTCAAGTGGCGCGGTATCTGCCAACCGGGTTCGCGCAGCAGCATCAAGCTCTTCCCAACTCCACTCCAGCGTCTGCCCCGCACCCATCGGAAGCCCAAATATGGCCAGTAGATCCAACAGGTGCGCACAGCACACGACTTCCAGACCGGAGACCAGACGCGCCTGCTCAGCCATTGGTGGAGCGACGACCAGCCGACTGTACCCAGAGGCGGACGACGCAAGGGCCACAGGCAAAGCCCCGGGAACGGCCTGGACGGACCCATCTAACCCAAGTTCCGCCGCGAAAACCGTGCCGGAGGCGCACTCATGCGTGATGACCCCACGCGCAACCAGCATCGAAACGGCTATTCCAAGATCGAACCCCGAACCAGTCTTAGGCAGGTCTGCCGGAGACAGGTTCACAGTGATGCGCCTGTTCAGCGTCGGTATACCGCAGGAGAAAAGGGCGGCACGCACCCTCTCTTTCGCTTCACGCAAGGACGCGTCGGGCAGGCCAACCAGGGTCGTCCCGACAATGCCTGGTCCGATGTGGGTTTGGACTTCAACGACCGTTCCTTCTAATCCAGTGAGGGCGACCGCATATGCGCGTGCCAAACCCGTCACTGGCCGACGTCCTGTAACCATTCGAAGATTGGTTCGCGCCCATCACGTACATACACACCGACAATGTCGAATCGGTATGGGCGCCCCGACCCATTGCGGATTCCCCACGCGGCACCCAGGCGCCGTATGCGATCCATTTTTTGCGCGGTGACTGCCTCCGAGGCAAGTCCAGCGCCAATACCGCGCCTAGTCTTCACCTCAACGAAGACCACGACGCCGTCATCTTCTGCGACGATGTCCAGTTCCCCAACGGTACCGAGACGCCAGTTCCGGTCGAGGATCCTGAGGCCCGCAGTCTCAAGGTAGGCGGCGGCCCGATCCTCTCCGTAGCACCCCAGCTGGAGTCTGGTGGTAGCAGGAACAGATTGTTTAGTTATTGTTGTTTGGCTCATGACTCAACACTGGTCGCCCAATATTGGTCAAGCCACCGCTAAATCGGCATCCTGTGGATTGCGCCAGATCCGCGGAACTGTGGAAAACCTAGGAGGGGATGTCCAGATCAGGCTTCGTGAGCTCTTCTATGTTCACGTCCTTGAACGTCACAACGCGCACTGACTTTACGAAACGAGATGGCCGGTATATGTCCCATACCCAAGCATCCGTCAGGCTCAACTCAAAGAAAATGTCGTTGCCGACCGGCCTTGCCTGTAGCTCAACCGCATTGCACAGATAGAAACGGCGGTCCGTTTCGACGACGTAGTTGAACAGCGCTACAACATCGCGGTACTCCTTGAAAAGGTCCAGTTCAGACGCATTTTCGTAGTTCTCAATGTCGTCGCGGTTCACTACTGTCCTTTCCGTGGGGCTCCCGGGGGCCTTCCGTATTATGTCGCGGCCTGTGTAAAAAGCCTAGTTGACGCCCGGTAAACGCCAGCAACGCCTGTGCCGAGCGCTGGGTCCCAGCTTCTCCAAACCCAAAATATGTTGCTTTGAGCCATACCCTTTGTTGCTGGCCCACCCGTAGCCTGGGTCCGCTATCGACTCCATGTAGGTGTCCCGCGCGACCTTCGCGATTATCGACGCCGCAGCCACGGCTACGCTGTGGCGGTCCGCCTGCACCATGGTCGCCACGGGCAAAGTCCCGCCGTCAGCCCACGGATCGTCCGGGGTACCTTCTGCGCGCGAGAAGAGCGAGGGCGCGCTACCGGTTATGTAGTCGTGCTTGCCATCCAGCAGTATTCCGCCCAGAGCGGCACCCCCTTGCGAGGCGACCTGCCGCCCGACCTGCGCCAACGCGCGCAAGGCTGCGACACGCAGAGCCTCAGTCACACCCCAGTCACAGATCTCAGTCGGCGTTGACCACCCAACTGCACTGGCACGCGCCCATTCACGAATCGGCCCCACAAGGCTTGCACGCACCCGCGGAGAAAGCGCCTTGGAGTCCGCAACGCCTTCGGGGCCGCTTCCGCACTGTCCATCCACCACCACAAGCCCGACGGCCACCGGCCCGGCGAGGGCGCCCCGGCCGACCTCATCCACACCACCCAACACCTCCCAAGAGGCGATCAGTCTCCTGTCAACGCCTCCGTCGGGGAAGTGAGTCATGAGGGATCAGCGTCCGGGACGTCCTCAAACACGTCCCTGTTCCCAAGGTATGACCACTTATGCATCGGCCATATCTCCCACTGCGCGCGCCCAACAACCGCCGATGTGGGAACAAACCCCGTCCCTTCAAGCCGTTCATGGTAGCGGGAGTCAGCAGAGTTAGACCGGTTGTCACCCATGACCCAATATGTGTCCTCCGGGACGACAACAGAGAACTCAGAATCTGACGGTACGACGCCTTCTGCAAGGTACGGCTCATCGATTCCCACGCCGTTCACCGTGACCCTGCCCTGCGCATCGCAGCAGGCCACAACGTCACCGCCCACGCCTATCACGCGTTTGACGACAATCTGTTCCGTTCCTGATGGCGCAAACCCGAATACACCTGCCACCTTCGACCATATCGTCTGGTCTTCCTGATCCACCGGCTCCAGCCACCCCTGGACGTCGCGGAACACAATGATGTCCCCACGCTCCACTTCCTTACCCAAGATGGGCACGCGGTTCACTGCGATGCGGGAACCGACCTCCATTGTGTCCAGCATGGACTCTGAGGGGATCTTGTAAACCTGCACGACGAGTGCTCTGAGAAGCAAGGCGACAACCGCCGCACCCAAAAGCATCAGGAGAAGTTCAACGACGGCCTGCAGTGCCCGCGCTAATGGCTTCTTTGACCGGACGCGGGAATCGCGTTGGAGTGATCCGCGCGGTGGAAACGGCGACTCTGACTGTTCAGGTTGCCCGAAAGCGTCACCTTCGGTGGTTTGCCCGAACGGAGGTGTCGAGGGCGCGGGATCAACATGCATAATGGCCCAGTCTACCTCTGAGGGGACTGGGCCATTATGTCGAAAAGAGTTACTTCGTAACGTTGATGCGCTTCTCCCGGACCTTCGAAGCCTTACCAACGCGATCGCGCAGGTAGTACAGCTTCGCGCGGCGAACGTCACCACGGGAGACGACTTCGATCTGCTCCACCGTCGGGGAGTGAACCGGGAACGTACGCTCCACGCCCACACCAAACGAGATCTTGCGGACAGTGAAGGTTTCCTTCACGCCGTGACCCTTGCGTGCAATGACGATGCCCTGGAAGATCTGGACACGGGAACGGTTACCTTCGATGACGTTCACGTGGACCTTCACGGTGTCACCGGCGCGGAACGTAGGTACGTCCTCACGCATTGAGGCCTTATCAAGGAAGTCTAGCTTCTGCATTTTCTGCTCCTAGTCACCACCGCCGCAGGTCGAGGAAACCCATAGCCGGATCCGGAGTCTGAACCCCGTCCGTAGTCTTAGTTTCGAGTTGTCTTAGGTGGCCCCCTGCGGCAGGTTGCACCAACAATCTCGGTGAAACAGTCTGCCACACACGCGGGGCCGGATCCAACGCCTAGGCCCCGTATCGGACCGGATTCACCGTGAGATCGCGCACGAACACAAAGTCGTGGTGATCGCGACCCCCGACGTTGAACACTCTGCGCCCGACTTTGACGAACCCGTGGTGCTTGTAGAACCTGATGGCGCGCACATTTGCCTTATTTGTTCCCAAGAGTGCGCCGCTAGTCCCCCACTTCGAGACCGCATCCGCTAGGGCAAACTCCATGAGGGCCGCGCTGACGCCTGAGCCGTGCCACGCCGGATCGGCGTAAATCTTGGACAGGTAGCAGGCCCCTTCGTGGTGGTGCCGCAGCTCCGGTGGCGGCAACTGCTCAATCAGGCAGTAGGCAGCCAATGAGCCATCCGCGCGGTCCCGAACGACAGTGACGCGTGCGCCCTCGTCCAAGTATTTGTGGAAAGTTGCCAGGTCCAGTTGATTCGTAACGAAATCGTCGATCTCCTCCGCGGGGGTTCCCGGCGGGCAAGCGAGCACGAACGTTTCTTGGGCAAGGGCGGACACCGCGGGCAAATCCTCTTCCGTCGCGACATCAAACGCGAACCGGTCGCTGCCATCGCGCGGGTCGATCCCGACAAACGCGAGCGCCTCCCGATCGTCCTTATCCAAACCGGCCCCGCCTATCAGCTTTTCGACCATGTCGTGGCGCCGCCGCTCTGTCCGGATCAGCGCCTGGTCCCGCCGCCACCGTTTGATTTTGGCGTGGTCCCCACTGAGGAGGACCTGGGGGACCTCCAACCCACGCCACGACCGCGGCTGGGTGTAAACGGGGTACTCCAGGAGTCCCTCCTCAGAATGCGACTCCTCAGAAAGGGAGGCCGGGTTACCCACGACGCCCTCAACCAACCTTGAAACGCCCTCGACCAACGCGATCGCAGCGACTTCCCCGCCGTTCAGAACGTAGTCTCCCAAGGAGAACTCAAAGACGTCGACGCCCTCTTGCGCGTAATGGGAGGCGACACGCGCATCGATGCCCTCGTACCGACCGCACGCAATCAGGATGTGGTCCTTCTTCGACAGGGCCTCCAAGTCCCGTTGCGTCAGCGGTTTCCCGCTGGGTGTGGGGATGGCGAGGACGGTCTGCGCATCAGTGTCCGCGGCCAGGACAGAATCGATTGCGTCGCCCCAAACATCGGGGCGCATAACCATGCCGGCGCCACCCCCCGTCGGAGTGTCGTCTACGGCCAGGTGGGTGCCGGTCGCCCAGTCCCGGAGGTTGTGAACGGCAACGTCCACGACCCCCGCATCGCGGGCCTTACCAACCAGGGATAGGTCCAACGTGGAGAAGAAATCGGGAAAGATTGAGATGATATCGAACCGCATGATGCTAACTCACGCTGGGAGTGTCGTCTGTGTCCGGTGCTTCCGGGAAGAGTCCGCCTGGTGGGTCCACAATGACCTTGCCTTCGTCGACCAGGACCTCTGGAACGATTTCCTCTACGAAGGGCACCAGAACGTCCTGACCCCCAGAGCGGACGACAAGAAGGTCATGGGCAGGAGATGAGAGTAGGGCGCTCACCTCACCAAGTTCGCGACCGTTGAGATCCTCAACACACAGGCCCTTCAACTCATGCTCATACCACGCGTCGTCTTCGTGGTGGGCGGGGACCAACAGTTCAGCCCCACGCAGGGCTTCGGCGCCTTCACGGGTCACAACGCCCTCGAAACGAAGAAGTAGACGGTCGTTGTGGGAACGCACAGACGAAATGATGAGGGACGGCGTATTTTCCTGGTCCGTCTCCACTTCCACACCCACCTGGAAAACCTCCAGTGGGCTGTCGGTGCGGACCTGCACGTTTACCTCACCTTGCAGGCCACGGGCTGATCCCACGATGCCTGCCAGCATTAGGTCTTCTTTGGAAACCATCGGTTTCTCCTGTCCCATAAAAACGATCCCTCCGGACACAAAAAGATGAGCCCAGCCTTTCGGCCGAGCCCATCTTCTCATCTATTGCTAGGTGAACCGTTTACCGGTCCGTCTCCACGACGTCCACGCGCACAAACCCCTTGCCCTTCAGCGCGGAAATCACTTTCCGCAAAGAGCGAGCTGTGCGGCCGTTGCGTCCAATCACGCGGCCCAAGTCATCCGGGTGAACCCGGACTTCCAAGAGCTGCCCGCGACGCTGGTTACGACTGTCCACCCGGACCTCATCCGGGTTGTCGACGATGCCGGAGACCAGATGCTCAAGAGCATCCGCCAGGGCACTCATTCTGCCGCTTCCTCAGCAGCCTCAACCTCGGCATCCGCCGCGGCCAAGTCAGCCTCAGCCTTTGCGGCGGCCTTCGCTTCGGCTGCCTTAGCCTTGTCTTTCTGAGCCTTGTCAGCAGCTGCCTTGATGGCCTCTTCTGTCTGTGCAGCCTTATCTACATCAGCGACCTTGATACGGCTAACGACATTCTCCTTGCCATTCGCGCGTGCCAAGTCACCGTTCAGGCTGAGCAGACGACGAGCAGCCTCTGACGGCTGCGCGCCAACACCGAGCCAGTAAACAGCACGGTCAGAATCGATGGTGATGATGGAAGGGTTCGGTACCGGATCGTAATAACCGATCTCTTCGATCACGCGACCATCACGCTTCTTGCGTGAGTCGACAACGACGACACGGTACTTAGGATCATGGATAGCGCCCATGCGCTTCAAACGAATACGAACTGCCACTTGAGTGGTTACTCCTTGAACTTTTTGTTGAAGTCCGCTTTCGTTGGTGGGGCCAACTAAGTTTCCTTCAGGGAACGCAGATAACATGCGGAGAGGGCACACGTATCCGAGTACAGAGGTTATCTTGCCACGTGTTCGCCCCGAACCGAAGCGGAGCGGCCCTTTTTGGTGCCGTTTGAGACGTGGAGTTCCTCACCGCCCGCAAGTACCATAGTGAAGCTATGAGTGAAGATCGTCTTGCCGCCGACTTGGCGGAGGTTGCCAGTGCCGCTGCTCTCCTAGTTGCCCCGTACCTGCGCAGGGTTGCGCGCTCCGCTCCGGACGTGGCGTTGAAGGTCGACATCCACGACCCGGTGACTGCTCACGATCAGTATGTTGAGTCAGTCCTGAGGGCGTTCTTGGACCAAACCGTTCCGGGCTCCTTGGTGTTAGGTGAGGAGATGGGCGAGGGCGGAGGGGACTATAAAGTGCCCACGGACGTAGCGCCTGACGGTCTGGCGCTGCCCGCGCCGACAGCCGCCCTCGACCCCACCGTCGGTGAGCGCGTGGCTGATCTGGGACCGCGCGTGAGGTGGATCGTGGACCCGATAGACGGCACCGCGAACTTTGCGTCGGGGCTCACCTACTTCGGGACTTCGATTGGCGTGGAGTTGGACGGGCAGATCGTTGCGGGCGTCGTATCGGTCCCTTTCAATCGGGAACTATTCGCGGCCGACTCCAAGCACGCTTGGCACTTAGATGAGATGACGATGGAACGGACTCCCTTGCGAAGTGCGGGGCCGACGGCTGAATCGGAGGCTCTCATTGCTGCCTACTACCCGGGGATTTGGAGCCTGAACCATGACCGCCTGCGCACCGCAGACCATGAGCGCACCCTGATGTCCCACTACTCAGTGGTGAGGCGCCCGGGGGCTGTGGCCGTGGACCTTGCAATGGTTGCGGCCGGCTGGATTGGTGTGACCATGGGCTTTACTTTCAAACCTTGGGATGTGGCCGCAGGAATCCACTTGGTGAAGGTCGCGGGCGGCAAAGTTTTGAACCTTCCTATGGACACTGATCTTCCCAATGGGCTGCGACCAGCCATCGTTGCTTCGGTAGGTACGTTGGATGCCAAAACCGCACGAAGCGTCCTTGAGGAAGTGGCTGAGTCCCAAAGTTAAGTGGGGACTATTGCCTCTGCGCTACCAGCAGGGGACAACCTAACTCCGGTCTCCTTGAACAATGTCATACGTGAGGGATTCTTCGTCGTCGGTGACTGTTACCACCCCGACAATTGGCGAAACCGAAGTATCGAACTTGATGTGCACTATCGAGTCTCTTGCGCTGACCGTAGCCGTCTCCGTTGCTTCGTCATAGGTGCCACTGAAAACGGGGAGGTCTTCCATACCTGGGATGTCCGCCTGGAATGAGAACTTATCCCCATCCAGGCTAATCACCATCGGAAACCAGAATTCTCCCGTCGTGCCTGACTCTTTGTTCTCAACGGGGACACGTACGGAATAGGCTCCTGGCTGTAGTCCACTCACAGGAGCCTCAGTCTTCTCCTCAGGCTCGTCTTTGGTCTCCTTGCCACCCTGGTCCTTTTGCTCTGTGCCCTCTTTTCCGCCCTCGCCAGTGTCACTGGGGGCCACTTCGATAAGTCTGCCATCCTCATCTACTCCGAAGCCCGCAGCCGCCAAGTTCGCAATAGTCTCTTCGGGGGTTTCCCCTCGTGGGATCTCCATATGGGTGAACGACTCAGGCTTCCCGGACTTGTCACTGTTTATCTTGTAACCCGCAATGTGGCCCTATGAAGAGTCCAAGGAAATCGTCCCCACTAGGGTTGCAGCCCCGGACAGATCGGACAGATTTTTCCAGCATTGATTGCGTACGCAGCGGCACCGGGAATGTTCGCGACCAAAGCAATCGGTGCGTAGGATTTCTGCGCTTCGCTGAGAGCGTCCGTTACGTTGTTGTCCCACCCAAGGGTCACATTTGCGACGCCGGACCCGACCTCTACGAAGGCGTCGGCACCCGCAAATGCCACTGCCACGCCACCCGCAAACGCTGAAACCGCCCCAAGTTCGGGAGCCGCTACGATGACGCCTGCGACAGTTGCGACCGCAATCCCAACCCTTAAGACGCCTTTCGTGGTGCACCACACCTTGTCTTTCCAATCGGACTCTTGTTGCACAGACCCATAGGAAGCAGGCTGGCCCCAAGAAGCCCCTTGCGTGTCAAGCAGAGTGTCGCCCACTGCCGCATTGTCGCTGATCGATATATCCGGATAAGCGTCTTGTAGAAGCGTGTGGGCCTGTTTTACTGCACTGCCAGCTGCATCTAGTGCGGCCAGAGCATCCTCACCTAGGGAGTGTGCGGCATCTAGGTTGCTCTCATCCAGTTCCATCTCAGAGTACCGGTCTAGAAGAGTGCGCGCATCCACGTAGAGCATTAGCGCGTTGACGGTTTGTGCGCGCGCCGAAGACTGCTTTTCACTCATCTTCGGAATGGACACGGTGACGGAATCACCTTCTTCAGTGATTCTTACCTTCGTGTTTCCGCCCAGAATCCCGCAGCCTGTCAGGGCCACGCTGACGGTTGCAATCACTGCAGCGATTCTGCTGGCCCATCCCGGCGGCAGAGCCGTCTTTTTATCCAGCGCCTTCCCGAATGCTGTCTTCATCGTCATCGCCCCGGTGTGCACCCGAGACTCCCCGGGAGCTCTCTTCAACGTTGCCAACCAGTGAGCGATATTTCGTTACATTGGAGGCTGAGATGGTCGTCCTAGCCCCCAGAAATGAGCCAGACACAGCAAAACTGGCTATCGGACGCCCTTACTTCATCGTTAGAGGAGGTTGCCGTTAGCAACGATTGCTTTGGGTTCCGCCCAAGGCTTCGCAGAGGTCCTTGGATCTGAAGAGAAGATGACAGCGTCTGCTGGGGCGCCCACGGATAGGGACGGTAAGCCCAAGTAGTCTCTTGCCTTCCATGTTGCCAGGTCAAGGACGTCTGCTGGCGCCATCCCCCACTGCACCATTGTCTGCATTTCTTTGATCAGCGCGCCTTGCGATTGGAAACCACCCGCATCCGAGCCCACCATGATTTGCACGCCGGATTGGAGGAGGTCTGCGAACCACTGATGGCGCCGCTGATATAGACCAGTCATGGTTTGGGCGTATTTCGGGTACCGCGTTGCAGCAGAAGCAAACTGCGGGAATTTCATGACCTGAATAAGAGTCGGGACGACCACTATCCCCTGGTCCGCTGCTCGCTTCATCTGCTCCAGAGTCATTCCCGTGCCGTGCTCAATGCTGTCCACTCCCGCGTCCAGCAGGTCATCGATGCCGCTGGCACCAAATATGTGCACCGCTACTTTGGCGCCTGCACCATGCGCGGCCTTGACTGCTTCTTTGAGTTCGTAGCCGGACCACAACGGCCGCAGGTCACTTTTGTCTGCGCCGCTTCGGTCAATCCAGTCCCCCACCAGTTTGACCCAGCCGTCACCAATTTTGGCTTGACGGACAACCTCCTGGCCAAGCGCCCGCACCCTTGCGGCATCCGCTGATGCCGGTGAAGGTAGCTCTACTGAGAGCCCACGGATATACCGTTTCTCCACCCCGATATGGCGCCCGGATGACACAATGATCGGTCGTTCGTATGGCAGTTCAGACTTGCTGATCTTCACTGGAGAGCCAGGCTCACGAACAGCCAGTACCCCCGCACGAATTTGTTCCCAAGCGTGCTGGGTGATTTGTTCGGATGAGGACGGGCCGTTTCCGATCCCCATGTGAGCGTGCATGTCCACGAAGCCAGGCACGATATACGCCTCGGCTGGCCCCTCTTTAGGGGATTGTTCAAATGAGGAGCAAATCCCCTCATGCACGCGAAGTGTTCCGTATTTGAACGAGGGCGCCTCGTCGGGGTGGTCACGCCATAACACCAGCCCCGTGAGACTGAACGCCTGACTCATAGCACCCTCCTGAAGTCTAGATGCGTCCCATCATCCGTTTGAGGTCGTCCGGTAGTGAATCCATGCTTTCGCGCAGATCGGCTTCACTCACCTGCGGCTGCGCCGCTCCAAGACCGAATGCAGATCCGGGGGCGCTTGGTGTCCCGGACCGCTGGTCTTTGGGCAGCATTGCCTCCAACTCTTGTTGGCGTCGCTTCGCTGGATTCCCTGAACGGGCCTTCTTCTTGATCCGCGCTTTGCGCGCCTGGGCCTGTCGTGCCTGCTCTTTTTGTTTTGCCCGGCCGGCTGCCTTTCCGGGGCGAGCCCCCTGCTGCAGAGCAGCCATGTTGGGCATACCGCCGGGGCCCATGGACGACATCATCTGCCGCGCGGCCTCAAACCGCTTCACTAAGCCATTGACCTCAGCAACAGTGGTTCCCGAACCACGCGCGATGCGCTGACGCCTAGACCCATTCAGGATCTTCACGTCACGGCGCTCCGCCGGTGTCATGGAGCGGACGATCGCCTCTACGCGGTCCACTTCTTTCTCATCAAAGTTCTCAAGCTGGTCACGAACCTGAGCCATGCCGGGCATCATGCCCAAGACCTTCTTCATGGACCCCAGCTTGCGAACCTGCTGGAGTTGCTTCAGGAAGTCATCGAGGGTGAGGTCCCCAGACATGGCCTTTGCGGCCATCTCTTCGGCGGCCTCCTGGTCCATCTTCTTCTCAGCCTGCTCAATGAGGGTGAGAATGTCGCCCATATCCAGGATTCGCCCCGCCATGCGGTCAGCATGGAAGCGCTCAAAGTCGTCAAGGCCTTCGCCTGTAGAGGCAAACAGGATCGGTGCGCCCGTGACGCCACGGACGGAGAGCGCCGCACCACCACGCGCGTCACCGTCCATCTTCGACATGACAACGCCGGTGAAACCGACGCCATCGCGGAACGCGGTCGCGGTCTGCACGGCGTCCTGACCGACCATGGCATCCAGGACGAACATGATTTCATGCGGTTTGACGGAGTCACGGATTTGCCGCGCCTGCTCCATCATCTCTTCGTCAACACCCAAACGACCCGCGGTGTCGACAATGACTACGTCATACCCGTTTGCCACGGCCTCCGACAGGCCGCTTCGCGCAACCAAAATCGGGTTGCCGACACCGTTACCTGGTTCCGGTGCCCACACGTCAACCCCGGCACGTTCACCGATGATCTGAAGCTGGTTTACCGCATTTGGGCGTTGCAGGTCGGATGCGACTAAGAGGACACGTTTGTCGTTTTCGCGAAGCCACTTACCAAGCTTTCCCGCCAGGGTGGTTTTACCTGCACCCTGCAGGCCCGCAAGCATGAAGACAGTGGGTCCGCGCTGAGCAAACGTGAGTTCCCTGGTCTCACCCCCCAGGATCTCCACCAACTCATCGTGAACCACCTGGACGACCTGCTGGCCCGGGTTTAGCACCTTGGAGCGGGCCGCGCCGTACGCCTTTTCGCGCACATTCGCGGTGAATTCCCGGACAACCGGCAGTGCCACGTCCGCGTCAAGGAGGGCCCGACGGATCTCACCAAGGGTTGCGTCAACGTCGGCCTCCGACAAGACACCCTTGCCGCGGAGCCTCTTGAAAGATTCACTGAGGCGGTCAGAAAGTGAGTTAAACACAGGCGATTCCTTGCGTATCGAAACAGGTCATATTGACGGTCAGATTACCCCAGCTTGGCGCCTAGGGGCGATGAACAAGTATCCAGCGATCAGGAGTCCTCACCCAAAATCGCATCAACAAATCCCTCCGGGTCGAATGGCGCTAGGTCGTCGGGACCTTCACCAAGGCCCACGAGCTTCACCGGCACATTCAACTCCTTCTGGACAGAAATGACGATTCCGCCCTTTGCGGATCCGTCCAGCTTGGTGAGCACAATCCCCGTGATCCCAACGGCTTCGGCAAACACCTGCGCTTGGCGCATGCCGTTCTGGCCGGTTGTCGCATCAAGAACTAGGAGGACCTCTCCGACAGGGACCTGCTTCTCCATGACCCGGCGGATCTTCCCCAGCTCATCCATCAGCGCAGTTTTCGTCTGGAGGCGCCCCGCCGTGTCCACGATCACGACGTCGCTGTTTTGGGCGAGGGCGGTCTTCACGGCTTCGAACGCCACAGAGGCGGGGTCCCCGCCCTCGCGATCCGACGTGACGACCGGAACGTCCACGCGTGCACCCCACGTCTCCAACTGCTCCGCTGCGGCTGCACGGAAGGTATCGGCGGCACCCAGAACAACGTCCTTGTCTTCCGCCCGAAGTAGCCGCGCCATCTTGCCAACGGTGGTTGTCTTTCCCGTTCCATTGACGCCGACAACTAGGATCGCGGCCGGCCCCGGCTGGTCGTTCGGACCAACGGTTGGCTCAAGGTTCAGAGACCTGTCCCAGTCGGGTCCAACCAGCTCAAGGAGCTCCTCACGGAGGATCTTCGATGCTTCTTCTGAGCTCAGGTTGCCGTGAACACGCGCCGCGGTGCGGAGCTTCTCCAAAATCTCTTCCGTGGGGCCAAGTCCAACGTCTGCTAAGAGCAGAGTCTCCTCGATCTCTTCCCAGTCGGCCGCGCTGAGCTCGCCACGGGAAAAGACTGCGAGTAGAGCTTTTCCGATACTTCCCGAGGAAGCCATGCGCGCCCGCAGACGCTGCATCCGACTGGCGACCGCTTCCGGCTTATCCAGTGGCGCAGGTTCAGGCTCCGGCTCTTCTTCCAGGGACGCCGGGGGCTCTTCGCTGGGCGGTCTGGCAGGTGTCGCCGGCGTTACTTCCTTGGGGGCTGTCGGCGGCGCTTGGGTCTTGGAACGCACCAGGAAGAAGATCAGCACCACAAGGGCGATGACCAGTACCGCTATTACCGCCAACCCCACCGGCGATGAAACGAAGCTTACAAAGTCACTCATCGTCTATTCCTACCAAGTCCCTGTCTTCGTGATCTTTGGCGTCGCCACCCGCGCGCGCTTCCATGTCCGTTTCCGCTTCCGTTCGCGTATCCGCGTCCGTTTGCGTATCCATCTCCACGTCAATACCGGCCGCACCCTCTATATCTTCCAGCGGCGCCGACACCTCATCCTGCGCGTACGCGGCCATCTCCGCTGAGTCCGGTTCTACGTCCTCAGTCACTTCTTCCTCAATGAATTCTGCCTCTGGCGGTTCAGTTTCCTGCTCCAGTTCAAGCCCGGCTTCGTCACCGCCCGGCATAAACTCCGCCTCTGCGCCACCTGGCATATGCTCAGCATCCAGCTCCGCTTCCACGTCCCTCTGAGCCTGCGCATCCAGCTCCAGCTCCAGAATGGGTTCCACGTAGGCTTCAGCATCCGACAGTTGCCCAAGCGCCGCAACATCCTCTGTTTCCGCGTCGGTTGGCGGCGGGACACTGGAAGAAGGCCCAGGGTCAGGGGGGAGCTCCGAAACGGAGAACAATCCCCGCATCGAGGACAATGCAGGCAACGAAATCCGCGGTTCTCCTGGCGCTGAATAGGCCTCTTGGAGCCAATCCAAAGAAGATTCTTGGTCGACACTGGGCGGTGGCGGAGGGGGCGGCGGTTCTATGGTTGCCAGGTAGTCCTGCACAAGTTCGGGATCTTCGCGCTGAGTGGCCATCGGCCTAAACTGCTCATCGTACGCATTGCCTGGCTCACCCAAATAGGGATCAGGCGCGGCGGGCACCTCATCCGCCGGCACCACAACCATGTCACGTATGAGGTCCCGTCCCAGTGGCGCAATCGCATCTGCCACCGTCGACCTATCGGGCAGGCGCGGAACGCCAACATAAGCGGTTTGTGGGACCGACTCTGTAGCCCACATCTCATCCAAACTGACTCTGCGTGGCTTCACCGTCTGCAACCGCAGATCCGCCAGCCCGGTGCCGCGAACCTCCTGGGTCTGCCCCATTACGGCTATCTGCCACTCCCGCCTTGGCCTGCGGACAAGTGCCGCAACGACTATGACGGCAAGGGCCAGCAACAGCAGGAGTATCACTGCTATGTAGAGTGCAACACGGGCGCTCACTGGATTCTGTCTTTCACGGTCTTAGGCCTTCCTCAAGGAGGCTGGATGGGGGGACGTTTCCGCCCACGCGTACGCGTTCCCCTAGCTTAGGCCAGCACACGTCAGCAGCTACCCCGCCATCCTATGTGACATTACCGCGGTAACCCCATCCTTCATCGTCACGCCGTACAACGCATCGGCGAACTCCATGGTCCGCTTCTGGTGGGTGATGATCAGCAGCTGGCTTTCCTTACGGAGATCCTCCAGCAGCCCCAGCACACGGGAAAGGTTGATGTCGTCGAGGGCGGCCTCTATCTCATCCAGTATGTAAAAAGGCGATGGGCGGGCTTCGAATATCGCGATCAGATAGGCCAGCGCCGCAAGCGACCTTTCTCCGCCGGAAAGCAAGGAGAGCCGCGTGACGCGTTTCCCGAAAGGTCTGGCATAAATCTCAACGCCGGTCGTGAGCGGGTCGGAGGGGTCGGTAAGTTCCAGGCGTCCGGTCCCGCCGGGGAAGAGTTTGGAGAATGTGGATTCGAACTGGCGCGAGGTATCCGTGAATGCGTCCTCGAACGCCTCACGCACCTGGATGTCGACCTGCTTGATCAGATCCAACAGGTCCGCTTTGGACCGGTTCAGGTCCTGCACTTGGTCCTGCAGGAACCGGAAGCGGGCGGATGCCGCGTCATATTCCTCAATCGCTAGGGGGTTCACGACGCCAAGTCTGGAAAGTGCCCGCTGGGAGCTCTCCATTTGGCTCTGGGCGTATTCCCGCACGTACTCACGCGGTTCGCCCTTGCGTGGTTCGGCTTTACGTGGTTCGCCCTCACCCTGCGCGCCTTCAGTTTCTGTCGAGGGCGGATCCCACGGAAGGTGCGGCCCATAGGCTGCCAGCAGGTTGTCGGCCGCTTCCAGGGCCTCATCCCACAGCTCCTCTTGGGCGTCGCGTTCCGCCGAAGCAGCCAAGTCTGCCGCTCCCGCATCTGCCACGTCCACGCCGCCGTCGTACCGTTTCAGTCCGGGCGGCAGCGGCAGCTTGAGGTCTAGTAACTCCCCGTACTCCTTGGTTAAATCCAGTGCCTTGTCGCGTAGCGTCGCCACGGCGGTTGCTGCAGACGCGAACGCAACTTCACTTTGCAACAGTTCCTCTGCCATTGCGGCGCGCGTAGCCTCCGCGGTCCTCAGATCGGCGGAAAGCTTAACTAGGGAATCTGTGAGTACCTGCAGCTCCGCACGGCACCTGTCCCGCAACTCCAGTGCCTGTTGGGCGGCATTTTGGGATCGAATCCCCGCTTGCTCGGCCCTCTCCGCCACGTCGTAGAAACGACTCACAGCACTGCGCGCGGCGCGTTCACGCTCTAACTGGCGTGTCCTGTCATCCCGGAGGCTCTGCGCCTGGGTTTCAAATGCGCGCGCGCTTTTCTGTGCAGCCTGGGCACGTTCCTTGGCGATGTGGGCGTCCATGCGTGCCTGGTTCTGGGCCTCCCACGTACCTTGGACAACCGCGCGGGCTTCATCTACCTGTTTCTGGAGTGGGCTTAGGATCTCATCTCCGGGCGGCTCACTTTCCGGGAGGGCGGATTCCAGTGCAGACACGCGGGCCTGCGCCTCTCTGGTTTTCTCTTCCGCCTGCCTCACCTGCGACTCAACGCGTTCCACATCGATGGCGGCGGCGTGCGCGAGCGCCTTCAGTCGCGCCGTCTCCTGTGCGACCTTCGCGCGTTGCGCATCTGCGTCTCTGAGCCGACCAAGTGCTTCCTGACGCACCAGTGACGCTTCCTTCAACGCCGAGGACGCCTCTTTGACACGCGCCGTTTGTGCCGCCAGTACCTCCCCGGCAGCCACTTCGTCCCGCTCAGTTTCCTCAAGGTCGGCTTTGAGGAGCAGCCGGGAGCTCTCCATCGCTCCTCTCAACCGGGTGAACCCGGCGCCAAACACGGCCCCTCCTGTCGTGGCGACAACGAAATTGCGGGCAACGTCCTCGTCCCGAATTCGTGCGAGGGCGAGGCGCGCGGCTTCCACATCCGCGCAAACATATGCTCCCGCCAGCAGTGACGCGAGGGGACGGGACAGTGCGGCCGACGCGTGAACGACACTGAGGGCCGGCTTGCAGCCTAGGTCTGCGAAGACGGGGGTTTCACCGGTGTGCTCGGTCGTCGCAACGGTTGTTACGGCCTCATCTTCCAGGAGGATCAGTCCGCCGGCGCCTATTTCTTCTGCGCTGGCGACCTCAACCAGTTGGTCAGCGATCTCCTGATACCTGCTTGGCCCCTCAATGACGAGGGCGGACAGCATGGTGCCCAGTAGTGCGTTGATGGCTTCTTCCCAGCCTCTCTCAATACGCACGTTGTCTTCCAGAGTCCCCAGTTTCCCGCCCAAAGCGCCGACATCTACGGAAACACGCGCGTCATCGTTTTTTGGGCGCGAGCGCAGCGAAGACTGGAGGGTCTCCCTTCGTGAGCGGAGCCTGGAGTGCTCCTCAATAGACGCGCGCTCTTCGCGTTGGGCGCGGGTTAGCTCATCGCGGGCTGCGCGTTCTGCTTCTGCTGCGTCCTCATACAGGGCCCCTTCCGCTGGTTCCTCCCCGTCCGCACCCACTGCGCCCGACGCGCTGAGGTGACGCTCAACGCCCTCGGTCGCAAGCCGTAGACGGTCCTGCGCGCCCGCCAGTCTTTCCCGCGCACTGGCCGCCTGTCCGGTCACGGCCTGAAGGGAGAGGCGCCCGGACTCAAGGTCCCTCAGGCTCTTCTCGTATTGTTCCCTCTCAAGTCGGAGGCTGCGCTGGCGTTCGGCAAGTGCGCGTTCCGCCTCCTTCAAGCGAGGTTCTGCGGAAGCGCGGGCTGCGGTTGCTTCCTCATAGGACTTCTGTGCCGCAGTCGCGACCTCTTCGGCAGCCACTGCTTCGGTTCGTGCTTCCTGCGCGCGGTCCTGGGCTAACGCCACGGCGCTCTCAGAGATCGCCACCGGTGTCCGTGAAGCGCCTGCCGCACGCTCATTCGCCAAGTCCTTGATAGACGTGAACCGTCCCTGCTGCTCAGTGAAGTCGCGGTAGCGGTCCCCAACTTGGTCCGCGAGGGAACGCATACTTGTTTGCGCGTCAG
This sequence comes from uncultured Actinomyces sp., assembly GCA_964344825.1. Taxonomy (GTDB): domain Bacteria; phylum Actinomycetota; class Actinomycetes; order Actinomycetales; family Actinomycetaceae; genus Scrofimicrobium. The sequence goes on along the minus strand of CAYFOT010000004.1, from coordinate 41,595 downwards.
AGGTGTGCTGCGATGCCTCGTTGAGGGCGTCGATGTTTTGTTGTGTGGCCGCGGAGTCGCGACGCAGACGCTCCAGGACCTGCTTCTCTTTACCTAGTCTCTCCTCTGCATTTGATAGGTCATCAGCGAGGACGCGCGCGGAAGCATACGCGAGGGAAGCGCGGACACCGCGGGCCGCGCGGGCGGCCTTGGCTTGGCGCGCCAACGGCCGGAGGCGGGCAGACATGTCTTCGGTGAGGTCAAGGACGCGCACCAGGTTCGCGTCCATTGACTCCAGCTTGCGTAGTGCCCGCTCTTTGCGGCGACGGTGCTTAGCGACCCCAGCTGCTTCGTCAATGAAGGCGCGCCTGTCCATTGGACTGGCTGAGAGCACACGGTCCAACTGGCCTTGGCCCACTATGACGTGCATTTGGCGGCCGAGGCCGGAGTCGGAAAGGAGCTCTTGGACGTCAAGGAGGCGCACCGGCTGACGATTTATCGCATACTCAGACCCACCTGAGCGGAACATGGTCCGTGAGATGGTCACTTCAGAATAGGAAATGGGCAGGCGCCCGTCGGAGTTGTCAATCGTCAACTCCACCTGGGCCCTACCCAACGCGCTCCTGGAGGTGCCTCCCGCGAAGATCACGTCCGCCATGTTGGCGCCACGCAGTGACTTCGCGCCCTGCTCCCCCATCACCCATGCAAGAGCGTCCACAACATTGGATTTCCCAGAACCATTGGGGCCAACGATCGCTGTTATGCCCGGTTCGAACTGAAATCGGGTCGTGGATGCGAAGGACTTGAATCCGCGTAGCGTTAGTTCCTTCAGGTACATGGATGTTGGGTGTGTGCAGAGAAAGCAGCCGCGTTAGTGCGCTGCTTCGTCATAAGCGAGCTCTGGGAACCAGAGCGCAATCTCACGGATGGCAGAGGTTTCAGAGTCGGAGCAGTGAACCACGTTCTGCACCGCTTCCGTACCCCAGTCGCGCCCAAGGTCACCGCGGATGGTTCCCGGAGCCGCAAGTGTTGGGTTGGTTGCTCCGGCCATGATGCGCAGAGCCTCAATGACGCGGTCACCTTCGACGACGACTGCGACCAGGGGGCCTTCCATCATGTAGTCGCGCAGGGAGGGGAAGAAGTGCTTGTCCTTGTGTTCCTCATAATGCTCAGTAAGAAGCGCTGCATCCGCCTTCTTAATCTTGAGTCCCTTCAGCACGAACCCCTTCATTTCGATTCGCGACAGGATTTCCCCGGTGAGTCCCCTGCGGAACCCGTCAGGTTTGACCAGCAGGAGTGTGTGTTCTTTGCGTGGGTCGAGCAGATCTGGTGTTGGCATGGGTTTCTCCTTCTAAGCGTCGGCGGACGGTTCTGCGACACCATGCGTTATGGCATCTGCGATGGCGTGCGCTGCGGAAACGGCATCGGCTCCAGTGGCACTGACAACCACTGTATCGCCCTTCGCAACGCCCAGTGACATCAGCTCCATCATCGATTCGGCACCGGCATCGTCGATTGTAACTTCCGCGTCGAATGTTGCGGCCAAAGCCGCGATCTGTGCGGCGGGGCGCGCGTGCATACCTGCAGGGTCAGTCACTAACGCCTCCAACGTAACTTCGGTTCCTACGGGAAGCTCATCAGCTGGAGGTTCTTCGAGGGCGTCAGACTTGAGTTTCTTCAGCTTCGCGGGTGCACTTTCTTCCGGACACCATTGGGACGCCGCATCCTTCATAGCTTGGGCGACGCCGTCTTGATCTTGTCCCTGTTGCGCCGCGACCGCTGCCGCGACGGCGCCTTCCACCAATGGGCCATCCACCAGTCTCACAGCATCCGGGTCATCGGCAAACTCAATGACCATGTCGACTGTGAGGGTCGCCGACCCAAGATCGGTCAGAACGACAACACCTGCACCACCCGCGGCGTCAAGGGCTTTTCCAACAGCCTCTTCGACCAGGTCAAACGACGTTCCAAGCCCGCCGTCAGGCAGCCCCCCAGCGGCACCTATGTGAACATCGGGAGCCATGGCACCGGACAGCTCTACTACGCCGCGCGCCAAAAGATCAGAGTGAGAAACAACGACTAACGCAACTGCGCTCACTGGTCACCCGCGCTTCCATATACTTCCTGAGCCGCCTGAGCGGCCGCCGCTAGAAGAAGCTTTGATGATACTGCCCCGGGGTCTAGGTGCCCGATGCTACGTTCACCCAGGTAGGACGCCCGTCCCTTTGTTGCACGCATCGGCTCTGTGGCCTCTGCTCCAGCCTCCGCACCTGCTGCTGCGGCTTCAAATGCGTCAAGCGCGGTTCCCCCCGATTCGGCGACCGCGCGGGCGGCGTCAACGGCAGGCAGGAGCGCGTCCACCATGGTTTTCTCCCCGGCCACGGCCTTCCCCCGAGCCTGCACGCCCTTCACTGCGGCTTCAAGCATGTTGGCAACGTCAGTGGCTGTCATGTCCTCTTCTGGGACTGAACCGGAAGCACGCAGGAACGCCGTGCCGTAGAGAGGTCCCGCGGCACCACCGACAGTGGACAAAAGTGTCTTCGCCACATACTTCAGGAGCTCAGGCGCCGTAGCGGACTCCTCCAGTCCGTCTCCACGCACAACAGCGGAGAAGCCGCGGTCCATGTTTTCCCCGTGGTCTCCGTCGCCGATTTGCCGATCCAAGTCGATCAGCAGCTCACGGTTGTCCCCGACGGAAACAGCCGAGAGCTCAATCCAACGCTTTGCCCAATCTACGTTCTTCCCCACCGTGTGCCCCTTTCGTGGCGGAAACCAGGGGTCGGCAACGGTTGCCGACCCCCGCTTTCACTCAAACAACTTTTCCCTAATTCTTCCATGCCGGGGTGTCGACCGGCGCGTCGAAGAACTCCAGCATCTGGTTATCTACACGCGTGAGCGTGATGGAGACACCGGGCATCTCAAGGCTGGTCACATAGTTACCAACCATGGCACGCGAAATCTCAATGCCATCGGCTTCTGCCAGCAGCGCCACCTTGCGGAACACAATGTACAGCTCCGATTCAGGTGTGCCACCCATGCCGTTCACCAATGCGATGACGTGATCACCCTTCTTCAGGCCCAAGTCGTCGCGTACCTTTTCGTACAGTTCGACCGTCAAGTCATCAGCCGGCTCCATCGGGCCACGCCGGTATCCGGGTTCGCCGTGGATGCCGATACCCAACTCAATCTCATCATCCTCAAGATCAAATGATGGCTTCCCCGCGTGGGGCACCGTGCACGGGCCCAGCGCCAACCCCATGGAGCGCGTGTTCTCATTGACGGTGCGCGCCACCTGGGCGACTTCCGCCAAAGACAGACCCGCTTCGGCAGCGGCTCCCGCAATCTTTTCGACGAGGACGGTCCCGGCAACCCCGCGCCTGCCGGCCGTGTAGAGAGAGTCCTCAACGGCGCAGTCATCATCGACAAGGACGGATTCAACCTCAACGCCATCCATGCCCGCCAGTTCCGCAGCCGTCTCAAAATTCAAGACGTCTCCGGTGTAGTTCTTGACGATGTGGACAACACCAGCCCCACGATCAACGGCCTTGGTCGCCTCCACGATCGGGTCCGGGGTCGGTGACGTAAACACGGGTCCTGGGACAGCGGCATCCAGCATTCCCAGCCCGACATATCCCGCGTGTAGCGGTTCGTGACCAGAGCCACCACCGGAAACCAGTCCGACCTTACCGGCTGCCTTCGGTGTCTTCCGCTCCACCCAGTCCGGCCCATAATGAACCGTCACCTGGTCCTTATGCGCTGCTTGGAAGCCCTCCAGGGTCTCCTTGACAACCTGCTGCGAATCGTTGATGAGCTTCTTCATTGATGACTCCTACTCTGTGGGCTCCCCGGTGGGCCCAATCACATCCAATCCTGCCAGCCGCAAGCCAACTCCAACAGTATCGCGCACGCCGAGCACAAAGTTGCACAGCAGTTCCAAAACAAGCAAAGTCGTGCAACCAGCCGAATGACAGGGTGTTTGCAGTGTAGCTAGAGCCTCAGCAGTCCCGTCACCTCACCGATGAACTGGATGCTCCCGAACGCAACAATCCCGCGGGTCAAGGTTGGATCTGTTGGGGCATCAGCCAAACGCGTGGCCTCTTCGATGCCGCTTGCAACATCGTGCGCGACATGCACGCGGTCCTCACCGAATACGTCGTCAGCGATCTCTTTGAGGGTTTCGATGTCGACGCCGCGCTCCGACCCCATCTCAACGATGACCAGCTCATCTAGGGAAGGCTCAATCTCCACCAACATCTGCTCAATCGCCTTGTCCCCCATCGCGGAGAATAAACCAATTGTCACGTTGAAGCGGAATGACTCTTCAAGAGACTCCTTCAGCACTGCAACACCGGCAGGATTGTGGGCCGCATCCACCACGATAGTTGGCGAACGCCTAACGACTTCCAGTCGCCCAGGTGAACGCACAGCCAGGAATCCGTCCTCCACAACCTCAGTTGGAAGAGGCTTGCCGCCCATCATTGCTTCGGTCGCGACAAGTGCCGCGGCAGCATTGTGAGCCTGGTGTTCTCCATGTAGCGGAACGAACAGCTGCTCATAGACACCGGTGGGAGTGCGAACGTCAATGATCTGGCCACCAACCCCGGGCGTGCGAGACAGAACTTCCCAGTGGGTACCCTCAACCCACAGCACAGAGTCAGTCTCTAACGCCCTACGTTCGATGACTTCCATGACTTCTTCATCTTGGCTGCAAACCACCACGATGGATCGGTCCTTGATGATGCCGGCCTTCTCAAAGGCCATGTCACTCAAAGTGGACCCAAGCCAGCGCTCATGGTCCATGGCAATCGGAGTGATGACCGCGACGCCGGGGTCCAGGACGTTGGTGGAGTCCCAGCGTCCCCCCATCCCGACCTCGAACACAGCGACATCGGCCGGCGCATCCGCGAACCATGCCATGGCCATGATTGTGAGTGCCTCAAAGTAGGAGATTTGTGGCTCACCCTTTTCGGCCGACGCCGCATCCACCATGGCGATGTAGGGAGCCACGTCTTCCCACGCCGCCACGAACTCCGCATCCGTCAACGGCACGCCATTGACTGCGATTCGCTCATTCACGCTTAGAAGGTGCGGGGACGTGAAACTACCCGTGCGCAGTCCGAACGTGGTGAAAAGGGATGCGATCATGCGCGTCGTCGAAGTTTTGCCGTTGGTGCCACCGACGTGCACGCTGGGGTACGCATCCTGCGGGTCGCCAAGGATAGACAGCACGTCGCGCACGCGATCCAAGCTGGGATCAAAGTCGTGCTCCGGGGCCCGCTTCAGCAGCGACTCATAGATTGCCCGGGCCGCCGACGCGCGCAGCGCCGCAGCCTCAGCCTCATCCAACTGTGCCTCACGCGCCGGGTCTTCCCCGTCCTCTTCGTCCTCGCCCAGTTCACCTGCCAGTACTGCCTCAATGAGTTCCGGGTCGGCACCCGCAAGGAGCGTGTCGCGGACGATGTCGCGCAGGATCGCCAACTCCTCGTCCTCGCCCCCATCCCCATCCTCAGGGGAGTCTGTGGCATCCGGGTCCGCCACTTCGTCCTCGTCCTCAGCGGGCTCTTGCGCCGCCAGAAGGTAAGGCACCAGCTCAGGGTCTACGCCTTCGGGGATGTCGAACTCTTGGTCCTCGTTTGCCACCGTTTCTCCTTATGATCGGTCGTCCGCCTACTGGCGGCGCGCAACCTTGATCTTCAATTCATCACCAACGCTGGATTCCAACCCAACGGTAAGCGTCTCATGACGGATCATGTCCGCGTGAGTCTCCAACGCGTCCAAACGCTCCGCCGGGACCTCCAGGGTCACATCGATGCGGTCCGCGATATGCAGGCCCGCGTTCTTGCGCGCGTCCTGGATGGAACGCACCAGGTCACGCGCCCAGCCTTCTGCCTCCAGTTCCGCAGACACGGTCTTGTCGAGGACGACGAAGCAGCCGGAATCCAGAACGGTCGCGGCCTCATCCACCTCGGCCTCAACACGCTCAGTGAGCGAGAACTGATCCCCGTAGAGCTCCACGGGCACCCCGTCGACCTCTACGCCGGGGAACCGAACGCCCTCGCCCCCCTCAATGACCTCCCATGCGCCGCTCTTCATCGCTTGGAACAGCGCCGACGTCTTGGGACGCACGTTGTTCGCAAACGCGCGCGGGTTCAGGCTGAGGTCCTGGCGGATCGAAAGACCAGAGTCCGCCGGCAACTCAAAGTCCACGTTCTTCACGTTCACTTCCGACGCGATCACGGGCGCGAAACGTTCCAGGCTCTTCGCCTTCTCCGAGACGACCAGCAGGTTCGCAAGCGGCTGACGGACACGCAGCTTCTCCGCCTTGCGCAGGGAGTGGCCCGCGGAGACGATCTCCTGGACCTCATCCATGCCCGCGACTAGGTCCTCATCCGACCACGACTTCGGCAGGTCGGGGAAGTCAACCAAATGTACGGATTCCCCGCCCGTCAGCCCACGCCAGATTTCCTCGGTGATCAGCGGCATGAGCGGAGCGGCGGCCTCCGTCAGGATGACGAGGGCGGTGTAGAGCGCGTCAAACGCTTCCTGCTCCTCTTCCCAGAAACGCTGACGCTGGGTGCGCACGTACCAGTTAGTAATGACCTCCATGTGGTCGCGGATGCGCGCCGCAGCCCGGGGGAGGTCGTACTGGTCCATCGCTTCACGGACCTCTTCGGTCACCTCACGAGTGCGGGCCAGCAGGTAGCGGTCCATCTCCGGCAGCGCCTCAAACACGGCCTGCGGATCGTCCACCTTGTCCAGTCGGGTCGGGCTGATGCCTTCCCCGCCGTTGCAGGCGTTCCCGTACAGCGTGAAGAAGTAGTAGGAGTTCCACAGTGGCAGCAGGACCTGGCGCACCGCGTCGCGGATGCCGTCCTCAGTCACAATCAAGTTGCCGCCACGCACCACCGGGGATGCCAGCAGGAACCAGCGCATCGCGTCGGAGCCGTAGGAATCAAACACGCCTTGGACGTCCGGGTAGTTGCGTAGGGACTTACTCATCTTCGTTCCGTCATTACCCAAGATGATCCCGTGGGACAGGGAGGTGCGGAACGCAGGGCGGTCAAACAGCGCGGTTGCGAGGACGTGCAGGGTGTAGAACCAACCCCTGGTCTGCCCCACGTATTCCACGATGAAGTCACCCGGGTAGTGGTCCTCAAACCACTCCTGGTTCTCAAACGGGTAGTGGACCTGCGCGAACGGCATGGAGCCGGACTCAAACCAGCAGTCCAGAACCTCTGGGACGCGGCGCATCATGGACTTACCCGTGGGGTCGTCCGGGTTCGGGCGGACCAGCGTGTCCACGGCCGGGCGGTGCAGGTTGATCTTGTCAACGTCCACACCGAAATCGTCTGCGATCTGCTGGTATGAGCCATAAACGTCGATGCGCGGGAAATCAGGATTGTCCGACTTCCAAACCGGGATCGGCGCGCCCCAGAAACGGGTGCGGGAAATGGACCAGTCGCGCGCGCCCTCCAGCCACTTGCCGAACTGTCCGTCACGCAGGTGGTCGGGAACCCAGTTGATCTGCTGGTTCAGCTCCACCATGCGGTCGCGGAACTTCGTGACCTCAACGAACCAGGAAGAGACCGCGCGGTAGATCAGCGGCTTGCGGCAGCGCCAGCAGTGCGGGTAGCTGTGAAGGTAGGAGGCCTGACGGACGAGGACGGGGCGACGCTCCGCCTCAACTTCCGCAAGCGCTCCGGTCCCGTCACGCAGGTCGGCCAGGACTAGGCGGTTCGCGTCGAAAACCTGGACGCCCTCGTACTGGGGCACCTGGGAAGTGAACTTCCCGGAGTCATCGACAGGAACGACGGTCTTGATGCCGTTGGCCAGGCAGACGTTCATGTCGTCCTCACCAAAAGCGGGGGCAAGGTGGACTAGGCCGGTGCCGTCCTCCGTAGTCACGAAGTCCGCCTCAATGACCTGGAATGCGTTGGGGCCGGGTGCTTCCGTTTCCGGCTTGTCCGCGAAGTAGTTGAACATGGGGGCGTAGCGGCGCCCGGTCAGGTCGGAGCCCTTCAAGCGCTTCACGACCAGTTCATCAACGCTGGTGGGGGCGTCGGTGCCTTCTGCGTCGCCCTCGCCTGCCTCTACCACGCCGAACTCTGGCGCGTACTGGTCGGCAAGCGCGGCGGCGATGATGACGTCTTTCCCTTCGAGGACGCCGCTGCGTGGGCGCACCACCACGTAGTCCACGTCCGGACCGACGGCGACCGCCAGGTTCGACGGGAGGGTCCACGGGGTCGTCGTCCAGACGAGGGCGACCTCTCCGGTTGGCTCCCCGTCCTCGCCCAAAAGCGCAACGCCCACCGTTGCGGTCTGGTCGGTGCGGTCTTGGTAAACGTCCTCATCCATCTTCAACTCATGGTTGGACAGGGGCGTCTCATCGTTCCAGCAGTACGGGAGGACGCGGTGGCCCTCATAGATGAGGCCCTTGTCGAACAGGGTCTTGAACGCCCAGAGCGTGGACTCCATGTATTCGGGGTCCAGCGTCTTGTAGTCGTTCTTGAAGTCCACCCAACGCGCCTGGCGGGTTACGTAGTCTTCCCATTCCGCGGTGTACCGAAGGACGGAGGTCTGGCAGGCGTCGTTGAACGCCTGGATGCCGATGCCTGTCGGGCCGTCGATTTCGGACTTGTCGACGATCCCGAGGATGCGTTCGGCCTCTATCTCCGCGGGCAGCCCGTGCGTGTCCCAACCGAACCGGCGTTCAACACGGTGGCCGAGCATCGTCTGGTATCGGCCCACCACGTCCTTCACGTAACCGGTGAGGAGGTGGCCGTAGTGAGGCGTACCGTTGGCAAACGGGGGGCCGTCGTAGAAGACGAACTCATTGGAACCCCGCGCACCTGCCGCCCGCTGTTCCACCGACTTCTTAAACGTGTCGTCCTCTTTCCAGTAGGAAAGAATCTCTTCCTCAATCTTCGGCAGAGATGGTTTCGCGTCTACTTCGAGCGCGGCTCTGTGAAGGGGGAAACGTTTCTTCGAAGTTGCCATCGGGGTCCTCTTTTGCCAGTGCGTCCAGTTTCGCAGTTGCGTCTTTTTCGAGGACGAAATGCTTTCACATCCCGCGGTACCACCCCATTTGCAGGCCACTTCCGACATTGTTCATGTCGAGGGCGAACTGCCTCTCATTTCCGGCTGTGACGGGCCACCCGTCCGGTTCTAATGAGGCCATTGTGCTGGCCCGTTCTTCCGGATGCTCCCCGGTGATGTCCTGCTCCCCCAAATGTGGTTGGTTCAGGCCGGATCTATGCGCGTTCATTGTAGGCCAGTTTCGGGTAGGTGCTTAAGCGGAGTACGCCACTAGCGCAGAAAAATCTGAGACCATTGGGCATGGTCACTGATAACCGCAAAATCTTCCCGGGAACAGAGTTCATTTCTACGGTCCTGCAGGCCGCGGATGCCAAGTCTTCGATGACGAAGCACCTGTCCCGCGTATTCGTGATGCGCGCTGCAATGGCGGGTTTCTTGATTGGAATCTTCTATTTGGCGAACTACTCCGTGATTGCGGCGTTCGTCGAAATCAGTCCGAGGGACGCCAAGCTCGGCGCCATCTTCGGTGCGATCACGTTCGGATTCTGTCTGGTCTTCATCTATTACTCCAAGTCAGAGCTGCTCACCTCCAACATGATGGTGACGACCATCGCGGTGTATTTCCGGCGGATGAGTGTGGGGCGCGCCCTGGCCGTGATGGCCTTCTGCTACTTGGGTAACTTCCTGGGTGGGGTTCTCATGGCGATAATCGTGCACTTTACGACGCTTTTGACTGGGTCGGCTGGCGAACTGGTGACCGCGTCGGTTGAGCACAAGTTGGCATATGTGTCGTCTGGGGCAACCGGTATCGCTGACCTTTTCTTCCGGGCGATCCTTTGTAACTTCATGATCAACATTGCGATGCTCCTGATCTACAACGGGTTCGTGAAGTCCGACGGGGTGAAGGTCGCTGCGATGGTTGTGTCGGTGCTGCTGTTTGCGTTCCTTGGGTTTGAGCACTCTGTGGCGAACACCGTCCTGTTCACTGTGGAGGCGATGCAGGGAGGCATCAACTACGGGTTGGCCGTGGGGAACATTGGGATCGCCCTGATAGGGAACTACATCGGGGGCGGCCTGCTGATCGGGTTGTACTACTCTTACGCGAACGACTCTGAGAGGCACAAGAGGACGCATCCGTCGCTGCAGGACAAATAGGTCCGCGCCCGTTCAGACCCAGCTCAGCGTTGGCTAAGGCTTGTTTGCTGTTCGCTGATCGGACTGGACTGCCGTCGAAACTACATGAGGGGGACGAGACTACATACGGGGCAAAAATAACATTGTTATCTCTTACTTTTTGCTACCCCACATGTAGTTTCGTCCCCGCTATGTAGTTTCGAGCCTCCTATGTAGTTTCGTCGAGGTCTCCCTCTTCGCGCGGGATCCCACGGCTGGACCTCCGCGCAAGATCACCTAGCGGGACACACGCCGGGGAATCCACAGGCTCCCCATTCGCGTGGTGAATCCACAGATCTGCCCCCACCAGCATTTCGTGTCGGAGCCGCACGTACACTGAAAAGTGAGCAAGCCGAGGGCGGTGAGCGGAGCTAGGGGAGGAAGAAAATGGCACTCAGGGCAGTAGCAACCGGGGCAATTGCAGATCCGGTGCTGCGGTGGACGCCGCAACAAAAAGCCGTTGTGGAGTTACGACTCAACGCAACAGCGTCAAACAGAGATAAGAGTACGGGCCACTGGTCAGAAATGGGTGCGCCGCTCTGGATAAGCGCAACGTTCTGGGATGATGAGGCGCGCTATCTATCCAGCGTTCTGAATAAGGGCGACCGCGTGAGTGTGGAGGGGACGCTGGTCCTGGAGACTTTCCACAGGCGCGACGGAAGTGAGGGGCTTCGCTACGTCCTGCGTTTTCCCCGGTTCTTAGGCGTGATCCCTTCGCGCAAGGCTGAGGCTGCAGAGGCCCAGCCTCAGGTGGATACCGGGAGCATCCCCATGGGTTACCAAGGGCATCCGGGCGGATCCGCAGATGACCATGGGGGCGCGCAAGCCACGGATTCATCGCCGTTCTAACGTCGCCACCCTATCCGGCGCCTTGGCTTCTGCCTTGGCATCTGCTCGGGCTTCTGCCTTGGCCCACGTCACGCTGGCTAATAGGCATTTGCGCTGCACGAACTCACCTCCTCCGATCTGCGAATTCGCCCAAGAGGTTAACGGGACGGTGGCGTCGGTGGTGGGAGCTACCATGGAGGAATGACTGAAACCCAGAATGAGCTGCTTGCGCGTGTCCTGGAACCCGCGCTTATGGACACCGACGTTCGCCCACAAGATGACTACTTCCGTTACATCAACGGATCCTGGCTGGCCACACACGAAATCCCGGCCGATCGCGCGTCCGACGGGGCGTTCTACGCGCTGCATGAGTTGAGTGAGGAGCGGTGCAACCAGATCGCGAAAGACGCCCTCGACGGGAAGATCCCCGGTGAGGAAGCAAAGCGAATCGCAACCCTCTACAGCCAGTTCATGGACGTTGACGCCCTGAACAAACTGGGAGTGTCCCCGATCAAGCCGCTCTTGGACGCAATCGACAAAGCGGAATCCCACGCGGACTTGGCTGCGCTAATGGGCGCGATGACGCGCAATGGGATGAGCGGATTCTTCGCAGTCGGCGTGTGGACGGATATGAACGACACGTCTAAGTACACGGCCAACTTTGAGCAGGACGGTCTGGGACTACCTGATGAGTCTTACTACCGCGAAGAAGAATACGCAGAGTACCGCCAAAAGTACGTCGACCACGTTGGGAGGGCCCTGGCACTGGCGGGCGTCGTAACGGAACCCGTGGCCCATGAAGCAGCGACCGAAGTGATGGCATACGAAACCGCGTTGGCAGCCCTGCACTGGGACGTCGTGCGCAGCCGCGAAATCGACCCCCAAAACAACCCCCGCACCTGGGACCAAATCGTGGCAGACAACCCGGGATTTGCATGGGAATTGTGGGAGGAAAACCTAGGTGTCGACCTGGACGGAAAGAGCCTCAATGTCTCCCAACCGGACTTCCTTGAAGCCGCCTGCCAACTGTGGAAGAAGACGCACCTGCACGCGCTCAAACTGTGGGCAGCACGGGGCGTAATCGACGGGTTCTCCCCCTATCTGTCAGAACCCTTCGCGGAAGAAGCCTTTGACTTCTACGGCCGCACCTTGTCGGGGATCGAACAAATGCGCCCACGGTGGAAGAGGGCACTCTCCCTGATCGACACCGTGGTCCCCTTCGATATGGGCAGACTCTACGTTCAGAGACATTTCCCTGCTGAGTACAAGGAACGGATGCTGAAGCTGGTGAACAACCTGCTTGACGCATACCGTGAGTCCATCACCACCCTTGACTGGATGGGTGAGGAAACGAAGCAGAAGGCGCTGGGCAAACTGGACACGTTCATGCCGAAGATTGGCTACCCGGACGACGCACGTAAATACGATGGGCTCGACGTGACCGAAGAGCACACCCTGGTTGAAAACCTGCTGGCGTCAGCGGAGTTCGATTTTGAATGGGAGTTCGCGAAACTCGGCAAAGAGGTCGACCGCACAGAGTGGCTGATGACGCCCCACACGGTGAACGCTTACTACTACCCCTCCATGAATGAGATTGTCTTCCCCGCAGCGATACTGCAGCCGCCCTTCTTCGATCCGGAAGCCGACGACGCCGTCAACTACGGTGGCATCGGCGCGGTGATCGGGCACGAAATCGGACATGGTTTCGATGACCAAGGCAGCCAGTTCGACGCCCAGGGTGAGGTCAACAACTGGTGGACGGATGAGGATCGTGCGGAATTTGAGAAGCGTACGAAATCCCTAATCGAACAGTATGACGCGTTCTCCCCGGCCGCCCTCGACGACCAAAACAAGGTGAACGGTGCACTCACAGTCGGTGAGAACATTGGCGACCTCGGCGGGCTCACCATCGCATGGAAAGCGTGGGTGAAGGCCCTACAGGACCGCGGCCTAGAAGGCCCCGCGGACGCGGAAACTATCGACGGGATGAGCGGGCCAGAGAGGTTCTTCGCGAACTGGGCGCGTGTCTGGCGCTCAAAGAGCCGCGATGACTACGCGATCCAACTCCTCGCTATCGACCCGCATTCACCGGCTGAGTTCCGTTGCAATGGCGTCCTCGCAAACTTTGATGAGTTCGCCAACTATTACAACTTGCAGCCCACGGATGATCTGTGGATTGCACCGGAAGACCGCGTGCGGATCTGGTAACCCGGATTCGCCCCAAAACCAAAAGCAAGCAAATCTAGTAGAACGAAAGGCAACTATGCCAGGCCTGAATCTCACGCGCCTTGAAGCACAAGACCGCAGCGCTGTGATCACGAATGTGGAGAACTACAACGTCGCCCTCGACCTAACCACGGGAGATAAGACGTTCCGGTCCACTTCGGTAATCACGTTCGACGCGGTCCCGGGCACCTCCACTTTCGTGGATCTTGTTGTGGACAGGATCCACTCCGCGAAACTAAACGGTGTCGAAGTGCCGTCCAGCGAATACGCGGAATACCGGCTACCACTGCGTGACCTCAAGGTGAAAAACACCCTGGAAATCGACGCGGACTTCATCTACATGAACACCGGGGAGGGCCTGCACCGCTCCGTTGACCCCGCCGACGGAAAGGTCTACCTCTACTCCCAGTTTGAGGTTCCCGACGCGCGCCGCGTGTTCCCCACGTTTGAGCAGCCCGACCTGAAGTCGTCCTTCACGTTCTCCGTGACGGTGCCAGCCGGGTGGACCGTGTTCTCCGTGTCGCCGACCCCCGCGCCCGTTGAGGTCGAGGGCGGGAAGATCCGTTTCGACTTCGCCCCCACACAGCGGATTTCCACGTACATCACAGCGATCGTGGCGGGCCCCTATGAAGGTGAAACGCGGGTCATCAGGTCCACTGACGGACGCGAAATCGACTTGGGCGTGTACTGCCGCGCATCGCTAGTTAAGTACCTGGACGCCTCGGACATCATGGACGTAACGGAAGCGGGCTTCGCGTTCTTTGAGGACGCTTACGGTATCCCCTACCCGTTCGTGAAATACGACCAGATCTTCGTCCCTGAGTACAACATGGGCGCAATGGAGAACGCTGGCTGCGTCACGTTCCGTGACCAGTACATTTTCCGTTCCAAGCCCACGGAGTGGGAGCTGGAGTCGCGGTGTAACACGATCCTGCATGAGCTGGCCCACATGTGGTTCGGCGACCTCGTGACGATGGCGTGGTGGGATGATCTTTGGCTGAATGAGTCCTTCGCGGAGTTCATGGCTCACCTTGCCACCGCAGAGGCTACGCGCTGGTCGGATGCGTGGGTTGGGTTCTTGAACCGTAAGGAATGGGGGCTGGCTCAAGATCAGCTTTCTTCCACGCACCCGGTGAAGGGTGAGATAAAGGACTTGGATGACGTTGAGGTTTCCTTCGATGGAATCACGTACGCGAAGGGCGCTGCCGTTCTACGCCAGATGGCCGCTTACGTCGGTAGAGAGAACTTCTTCAAGGGCCTGAACCGTTACCTCACGAAGCATTCCTTCAAGAACGCTACCCTCGATGACCTCATCTCTGAGTTGGAAGCAGCATCTGGGCGCGACATGCGCCGCTGGGTTGAGGTTTGGGTTGAGGAGCCCGGTGTCACCATGCTGCGCCCAGAGATAGAGGTGGACGAGGACGGAAGGATTACCCGACTGGACGTCGTCCAAGAGGCATTCTCAGAGGGCGCCTCCCTTCGCCCCCACACTCTGGTCGTAGCGGGGTACGACTTGAGTGAAGACGGCACGGAAGTACGCAAAGTCTTCAGCAGTGAGTTGGACGTTGATGGGGCGCGCACGCCTGTGACCGAGGCGGTAGGAACGCGCCGACCCGCCCTCGTACTGGTGAACGACGGAGACCTCGCATACGCGAAGGTCCGCCTTGACGACTCTTCCTTAGCATTTGCCGTTGACAACATCGGGCGCATCAGCGATGCGCTGACGCGTCGGGTAGTGATGTCTGCAGCCTGGGACATGACACGCGACGGTGAGTTCCCCGCGTCGAAGTTCATAGAGTTGGCGCTGGAAGCCGCGGGCGTGGAAACCTCCATCGCTGCGCTAACCCAGATCCTGCGCCACACTGACACGGCCGCCACTTCCTACGTGGCGCCCGCGTACCGCCCGGCTGAGTTGCGTGCGGTCGCCGACCGCCTTGCGATACTGGCTGAGGACGCAGAACCCGGATCTGATGCTCAGGAACTGTTCATGCTTGCGTTCACCCGCCGTGCTGTCACGCGCACGCAGTACGAACATATCGCAGCCCTTTACCACGGGCGGCAGACCCTCCCTGGCTTGCAGCTGAGCGAAGACATGCGCTGGGCGATGTTGTACGCGCTTTGCCGTGGCGGCCTGGCGGATGAGGGCGATGTGGACAGACTCCGCGCAGAAGACAACACGCTGACCGGAGGGCAGAACGCAGCCCGGGCGTTGGCAAGCCTCGATTCGGATGAGGTTCGTTCCAGGACGTGGCAGGCGATCATGCATGACACGTCCATTCCGAACGACACCCGTTGGGCAATGGTTGCAGGTTTCTGGTCCCACGCTTCAACGAAGCCGGTCGTGTACGAAAAGTACGCTTCGAAGTTCTACGATCAGGTCGCCAACGTTTGGGGCGACCACACGTTCCACATCGCGTCTGGGATCGTGGAATCCATGGAGCCACTGCCACTGGTTGGCTATGTGGCCCATGTGGACGTCGTGGAGCTGGCTGAGGGCTGGCTTAAAGAGCACACCGACCGACCCGATTCGTTGCGCCGACTCATAGAGGAAGGCCGCGACGACGCACAGAGGATGATCGACGCCCAGAAGGCTGATGAGTCCGGTCGCTGAGAGAACCAAAGTGCGTTGCAGCCCGTGACGCTGTGACAAGCAGCTCCCCACAAATGCTGGGGAGCTGCTCACCTTTTAAGCCGTCCTTTTCTGCCGCGTGCTACTTTGAAATTGTTCGGGAGTGCGTGAACCGATGAAGGGGGACTACCGATGACACAGGCCCAAGAGATTCTTTCTGGACTTGGGGGACGGTCCAACGTTGAGACCGTAGAGCCGTGCATTACACGGTTACGCGTTGAAGTTGTGGACCCGGCGCTTGTTGACGATAAGGCACTGACTAAGGCTGGCGCGTTCGGTGTCGTCCAGGTTGGGCAGACTGTGCAAGTTGTAGTTGGCCCTATCGCCGACAACCTGGCGGACGAAATAGCAGAGCTGGGTTAGAGCGTCGCACAGCACGAAGAACGCCCCGGCGGATGATCCGCGCGGGGCGTCCGCGTTTAAGCGGGGAAGCGGGGAACCGCCTAATCCCCCATCTCTTCACGCATGACCTTGAACAGCGGGTTCTCATGGCCTGCTGCAATGTCCTCTAACCACACGCGGTGCCCGTCTCCATCCGCAAGCGGCACCTTCCAGTTCGGGTACTCATCGTTTGTGCCCGGCAGGTTCTGAGGGCGTACCTCCCCCACCGCGTCCACTAGCGCAGCTGCCACAAGCCGCGCAGGCGTACGTGCGACGTAACGATGAAGCGCACGCAGGTTCTCTTCTGCGTCGGCATCTTCTGGCATCAGCCCGTACTCCACGAGGCGGACCTTCATCTGCCTCTGCTCTTCCGCGTCCCGCGCCCTGACTGTTTCAACGTCATCAACCAGCAGACCCAGTCGGTCTCTGAGCGTCGTTTGGATTCCGTCTATGTATCCGCGGGTGGGTGGTAAGTCGTGGGTGTTGACCGTGCCCAGAATGTCACGTCGGTACTGACCCGCGTGCAGGGGCCAACCCGACCCCTCCTTCTCAAACCAGAGGACGGAAGTACCCAGGATCCCACGGCTGGCCAGGTATTCGCGAACCCAGGGTTCCACCGTGCCCAAGTCTTCTCCGATCACAACGGAGTCTGCACGTTGAGCCTCAAGAAGGAGGATCCCAACCGTCGCTTCATGGTCGTAGTAGACGTAGGTTCCCTCAGCCGGAGAAGCATCCTTAGGCAGCCACCAGAGGCGGAATAGACCCAGGATGTGGTCTATTCGTAGCGCTCCGGATAGGGCCATGGTTGACCGAATAACCCTGCGCATAGGTTCATATCCGGACTTAGCAAGCTCCCTTGGGCTGTATGGCGGTTGACTCCAGCTCTGCCCTTGCTGAGCGTACATGTCTGGTGGCGCCCCAACGTAGGTGTCGGGTGCAAACATGTGTGGGTGGGACCAAACTTCTGACCCGAGGGGGTGGATTCCAACAGCCATATCCGCCATGACCCCAATGGACATGCCTAGGTCCTTGGCTATCTTGTTACCTTCAGAAAGCTGATCTGAGGCAACCCACTGCAACCATTTGTTGAACTCAATTTGTGGCTGATGGGTCGCAGCGAATTCGCGAACGGCCTCACTCTTGCAGTCTTGGTATTCGGGAGGTAGGTCGGTAGAGCCGTTGTCTTCAACCAGCGCACACCACAGCGCATGGTTCTCCAGTCCATCCCCGCCCTCACGGCAGAACTCTTGGTACAACGCCTCACGGGCAATGCTGCGGGGCACCTCAAAAATTCGTGCGAGGGCGTCGCGCTTGGCGACCCAATTTGAGTCCCTGTCGATCAGCGCGTCGTCGTCCTCATCCATGACCGCGCGGCGCAAAGCCTCTATCTCATCGCGGGCACCGTCTGGCAGCATCGCGTATTCAGGGATGGCTTCTGGGCGGATGTAGGACACGTTCAGCCACTGCCGAGAAACCGGGAGGTAGGGAGAGTTCTCTATAGGCGCTACGGGCTCTGCTGCATGTAGGGGGTTAATCAGAAGGAACTGAGCGCCCTCAGATGCTGTTACCGCGACCAAGTCGTCAAGATCTGCTGCGTCGCCGACACCCCAAGACGTGCGCGACTGGACAGAGTATGCCTGGGCGTTCACGCCCCAGAAACGCCGGTCTCCACGTAGCGCCGACGGGTTAATGCGCTGCGGAACCACGATCAGTGGCGCAGAGACTGCGGGGCCGCCCTCCACGGAGGCAAACACCGTGTGATATCCAAGTGGAAGGGTGCCGGGGATTTCGAATGTGGCACGCCCCCTCCACTGCCCATGAATTTCGCGGGGCGGGACATAGCGGTCAAGCTGTGCAAGATCCAGTCCCGTGCCGTCTTCCAACACACACCACACGTGAACTGATTGCCCATGCACAACGTGCACCAGCAGATCGCGCCAGTCCCCTTGACGCGTAACCGTACATGTCGGAAGCGTCGCCAGCCACGGGGCATCCTCCGTGTCGCGAATAGCATCCACAACCTGCTGATTGTTGCTGTCAGGACCGACATTTACACCTAAGGCACGCAGGGTGCGCAACAGGTTGGCGGGTTCCACCTGCTTCTGTTCACCCACCCACGTCCAAAAGTAGGTGGCGACACCATTCATGTCTGCCAGGGTACGCACCAAATCGGCGTCCGCATCGGTTTTGGTGGTCTTAGAGCCGTCAACGTCGTTGTTCATTGCGTCCCTCTGGTCAGGCGAGTATTCGACAGTTACGAGGATAGTCGTTTCGGCGCCCCACTGCTAACGCAAAGTTATCGCGACTCACACACACCGGCTCTGGCCTGCGCGGGAGAATAAGTGCATGGAGTTTGGAATAGATGTCCCAGCTGTAGATACGGAACCCGTAGCATCCGTCCTTAGAATTCTTGATTTGAAACCGTTAGGTGAGGATAGTTTCGAGGCGCGCTCATTAGCCCAGGTTCGGAGGGTTTACGGCGGTCAGGTGATCGCCCAAGCTCTCCTGGCTGCCAGCGCGACGGTTCCTGACGTAAACCGCCTACCGCATTCCCTTCACTGTTATTTTCTGCGTGGCGGTGATCCCGATGCCCCGTTCGTCCTCGACGTTACGCGACTGAGGGACGGGCGTTCATTCTCGAATAGGTCCGTAGTTGCGCGACAGAACGACCGTGAAATTTTCGCCATGGTGTCGTCTTTCCAGGGACCCGAGGACGGATTGAACTACGCTTCCCCCGCGCCTGTGGTTCCACCCCCTCAGGATTTACCCAGCGCGCTGGAACTCTTTCGGACAATGGATCACCCCGTTGGGAAATTCCTTGGTAAAACCGCCGCGTTCGATGTGCGCCACGTCCAGCAGTCGTTGTACACCGGCCCCGACCCCCTAAGGTCCCAGACCCAGGAAGTTTGGATGCGGATCCGCTCCGAGATCCCAGATGATGCCCCACAGGTTGTCCACCGTGCACTCCTGGCGTATGTCGTGGACCAAATCATGTTGGAACCGGCACTGCGTGCGGTGGGGTTGTCGTGGACGGCGCCGGGCCTCTCACTGGCCTCTTTGGACCATGGGATGTGGTTCCACCACGACGTGGACGTGAACGAGTGGCTCCTGTTTGCGGGCAAGGTGGACTCCGTAGGTGGGGGCCGCGCTAAGGCAACCGTCGTCGTCTACACCGACCAAGGCATCCCGGTTGCAAGCGCGTCGCAGGAGGGAATGATGCGCGCTGCCAAGAGCCCGTCCGCGAAGAAGTCTAGGTGGAGCTTCGAAGCCTAATCAGAGTCTTGTTCGGTGGTCGGTAACGCTATCTGGAGGCGCTCCGTAGGGCTCACGATGGTGCCCACCACCGGCGCGCCCACAGGTTGCAGGCGCACGACTACGCGACCGGAGTTCGCCTGCGATAACACGCGCACCGCTTCGTCGATAAATGACTGTGGCACAGTTGTAGGTACCGGCCCCTCTGCACTGTCATCCAGCAGCACCACCTCAACGCCGCGACGCCGGGCTTCACTTGCTGCCTGCTCTACCGGCGTGTCCACAAACGACGCGGCGCGGATTCCGTCACGCAGCGAAGCCTCCAAAATACGGGCCTCCAACCGCATGTCCTCAGTGAGGTCTTCCCCCGCGGCAACCGGCTCGATCAGGGGTGCCGCCCTACGCGAAACGGATCGCAGAGACTCCGTGACCGCCTGCCTAACGCCCTCGTTCACCACGCGCTCAGCGGATGCCTGGGCTTCTATCCTGTCCGCAAGCGTCAACTCATAAACCCCCATCGATGACCACAAGACCATGACCGTCCAGAAAGACAGCGTCACGACCTGCCCGATGATCATCTCCAGAGCCAACTGCCACTGGAGGAAGTACACGTTGGTCCACAAGAGCGTAGAGGCAAAGAGGAGAACCACGGTGGCCCACGCGACCCCCATGTGTTTGCGGACCAGAAGGCCGCAAGCTATTAGCGTCCCCGCGCCCAGCGTCCACGCAGCCTCGTATATGTGGACGTAGTCGCTCACCGCAGCCAAAGCAATGTAGTTCCCGATCCCAACCGTCGCCGCGACGACCCACGCCGCCCACGTCGGCATCCTGTCCAGCGGCCACCTCTTCAGCAGCAAGGAGTAATTGGCGGCCATGTACATTGCGAGGACGAGGAGAGGCGGAAATAGAGAAGAGAACGCCTCGCGTTCCAGCAGGATGACCACTGCGTAAGTTATGCCCAGAGCTGCTGCCAGTGCCCTTGCGCCAGTGCTGGACATGGACGCGTCAAGACTGGTCCGCCACCGTGAACGCGATTGTGCTGACACCGCAACTTCAGGGGCTTGCACCAATGCGGGCCAAATTAGGGTCACGACTGTCCCATGCCCCGGTGCGGACACCACGGTTGCACGCCCGCGTGCCTCCTCCATGCGTTCATGGATGCCATGCTCGATACCGAAGCGGCCCGAACGGGTGCTTTCCGCCCCGTCGAAGCCCCTCCCATTGTCACGGATACACAGGCGCAGAGCGTTGTCCTCTACATAGAACAGGGCCTCTATCTGTGGTGGTCGGGCAGGATCGGAACCTCCGTGCCGTACGGCGTTCGATATTGCCTCCATCGCGGCCGCGTAAAGCGCATCCGAGGCCGCACCGATCTCGAAACTGGCGTGTTTCTGCGGGCATGACACATACATAGAGGGGTGGTGCTGTGCCAAAACCCTAGCTAGGTCCCCGGCGGTAGCGATGGGCTCTCCCGCGAGGCGGCCACGCATCACGTCGTTGGCGTTTCGTGCCGCGGTTTGGAGCTCTTCAGTGTTGTTGCTATACATGCTGAATGCCGTGAGCACTGACAGAACGTGGTCGTGAACGAACTCGTTGGTTCGCCTGCGCGCTGTCACCGCGGTCCGCGCAGCAACTAGGGACGCCTCCGACGAACGTCGCTCAGCGCGGACTTCGTCCAGTCCTTTTGAGCGTGCCAGCAGCCACGAGACGGCAACCAGGATTGGCAGAGTGAAGGCCACGCGGTACAGCACAAAGACCGCGTAGCCGGGGGGAGCAGTCACGTCGAAGCGCAAGGGCATGGTGAGGAGCAGCCCCAGCACGACTGCAAAAAAGATGAGTCTGACGGGCAGGTCAAACAGGGCAACAGAAACCGCGCTGGCGGCCATCCAATATGACGTGAGCAACGAGAAGAGCGCCGCCTCCATGACGGGATCTAGGCTGCGCGGTTCGATGATCATCAGCAGGAGATAAGACAGCAGTGACACGGCGCTGCACAGCCACCACAAGACATCGGTGAATCTCAGTGCTCGCGTCCCAAAATGGCTGGATGAGGAGCGGCCAATCGTCTTGGAGTTGCCCTCGATAACTAACCCTACTGAGGCTGAGATCCCACCTATGGTTGGTACACCGAACAGCATGAATGATGCGAGTGGCCTGTGCGTCAACAAGGTGGACGCCAGTGGCTCAAAGAGAAGGATCAGCGCGAGGGTAGCAAGTACACCAACCGCCGCCAGAACTGCGGCCAGGCGTTGCGCGTAGCTGAGATACAGGCTTGTTCCGTGTTCGCTCTCATCAGCCACCGGCGGTTTCTGCACGGGGAGCCTACCGTCGGTCACCGTAGAACGAAACTATCCCATCTTCAGCAGCACGGTGAAAAAGGTCGATGCGCGACTCTACGTTGCGGCCGGCCAAGCGATACTTTTCTCTGATCCGTGCGACTGCCTTGTTGACGGTGTGTATGGAGAACGACAGCGCCCGGGATATCTGTTCAGCAGTCTCCCCCGACGCGTACAGCTGCAGGATAGCCGTCTCATTTGGTGTTAGATTCTCCGCCACGAAGTCGCGGTCAGCATCTAGGGCAGCTGCCCAATCCAACCCAGCCGACGGCTCACCCTTCGCCGCTGCAACGAGCGTGTCCACCAGGTCTTCGGGCGGGGAAGACTTGCGAACAACCGCCATGGCACCGCCCGCAATTGCTTCCCTCACCAACACGGGGTCATCAGCCGAAGTGTAAACCACGACTGGCAGCCCCCTCCTTGTCAGGATCTCGATGGACTCCGTCGGTGTTGAACCGTCGTGTAATCGTAGGTCCAGCACTGCCACTGCCGGCTGCTTGACATCGGCCGACACCTGGATAGCGGACGTGGAATAGAAGATCTTCGCATCCAAATTCTGCGTCTCCAGAATCCTCTGCACGCCGAACGCCACGATTTCGTGGTCGTCGATGACCGCTACCGAAAGAACTGAGTCCCCGGGCAGCCCGGTGACTGGGACTTTTCTTGCTTGGTCAACCATGGAACGCCGTCTCCCCTCTCAGAGTGCTCTAGTCCCGGGTCAACTTTCTGTACGTCACAGACCTTGGTCGTGCAGCTTCCGCTCCAAGGCGCTCCACCTTGTTCTTTTCGTATGCCTCAAAGTTGCCCTCAAACCAGTACCACCGATCAGGCTGGTCGTCCGTACCTTCCCAAGCCAGAATGTGCGTGGCAACGCGGTCTAGGAACCAGCGGTCGTGAGTGACCACCACGGCACATCCGGGGAACTGCTCCAACGCATTCTCAAGTGAAGAAAGTGTTTCCACGTCGAGGTCGTTCGTGGGCTCATCCAACAGCAAGAGGTTCCCACCCTGTTTCAGTGTCAACGCCAAGTTGAGGCGGTTCCGCTCCCCTCCGGAAAGAACTCCGGCAGGTTTCTGCTGATCGGCTCCCTTGAAACCGAACGCTGAAACGTACGCACGGGAAGGCATCTCAACGTTGCCGACCTGAATGTAGTCCAAGCCATCTGACACGACTTCCCACAGGGGCTTTTCAGGGTCGATGCCCGCGCGGTTCTGGTCCACGTAGGAAATCTTGACGGTCTCCCCAATCCTCAAGTCGCCGTCATCAAGTGGCTCAAGGCCAACAATGGTCTTGAACAATGTGGTCTTCCCGACGCCGTTCGGACCGATCACCCCAACGATTCCGTTAGGTGGCAGGTTGAAAGACAGACCGTCGATGAGGACACGGTCCCCAAAGCCCTTCTTCAGATCAGACGCCTCAATGACCGTTGATCCCAAACGCGGCCCTGGAGGAATCTGGATCTCCTCAAAGTCCAACTTCCGGGTGCGCTCAGCCTCAGCTGCCATCTCTTCATAGCGTTCCAGACGCGCCTTCTGCTTGGCTTGACGTCCCTTAGGACTGGTGCGAACCCAGTCCAGTTCGTCCTTGAGCCGCTTGGCAAGCTTCTGGTCCTTCTTACCCTGGATTTGCAGGCGCCGCTGTTTCTCTTCCAGGTAGGTCGTGTAGTTACCCTCATACGGGTACAGGTGGCCGCGGTCAACTTCCGCAATCCACTCCGCCACATGGTCCAGGAAGTACCTATCGTGAGTGATCGCGATGACTGCACCGGGATACTTCTGCAAATGCTGCTCCAACCAGAGCACCGATTCGGCATCCAAGTGGTTCGTGGGCTCATCTAGCAGGAGCAAGTCCGGCGCCTCAAGTAGAAGGCGGCACAGCGCGACACGACGTCGCTCACCACCTGACAGAACATTCACCGGCGTGTCCGGCGGCGGGCAACGCAGAGCATCCATGGCTTGCGCGAGCTGAGAATCCAAGTCCCACGCATCCGCCGCGTCGATCTCTGTCTGCAGCTCCCCCATTTCGTCCATGAGCGCCTCAAAGTCGGCGTCCGGGTTCGCCATCTCCTCCGAGATCTGGTTGTAGCGGTGCAGCTTTGCGATAGTGTCCGCAACTCCGAGCTCAACGTTTTCGAGGACGGTCTTGTCCTCTTCCAGCTTCGGTTCCTGTTCCAGGATTCCGACCGTGTACCCCGGCGTCAATCGAGCTTCACCATTCGACGGCTCATCCAAACCGGCCATGATCTTCAGGATCGACGATTTGCCCGCGCCATTGGGACCGACCATGCCGATCTTCGCTCCCGGCAAGAAAGCCATGGTGACGTCATTCAAAATCACCTTGTCGCCATGGGCCTTGCGTGCCCGAACCATTGAGTAAATGTACTCCGCCACGATTCTCCGTATCCCTCAACATAAAAGTCGCTTGTGCAACCATATTATTAATTGCCGGCGTCCGCGTACACCGGCTCCCTGAGAAACACTAAACTTCGGCGGCAAACAAGGCCCACGGCGGTGCAAAGTCTTTAGGCGGCGGCCTCCGCCTCCATGGAAGTTTGCGAATCGGGTGCGGACCCGGAGTTCTCATCATCGGCGTTGGACACAGATTCTTGCGGGTGGGACCCTGTTTCAACGTCCGTCCCTTCCCCACCGGTGGCATCCGTCGCAGCGGAGTCGTCAGGAGCCACGCCGGACACATGCCGACTGACGACTGTGTTGTTGTTCTCTGAGTCCGCAAAGGAGGAGCCCGGGGCCATCCTCTTGTAGAACGAACCGCCCAGGCCTAAGTCGTGGCCGCCGGTGAACGCGTTGATCGCAAGTTCGCTGCGAACCTCTCCGGCGCCATCAACCCAAGCACTGGCCGCGGGCCTACCCGCGATCACCACGGGTTGCCCCTTCCGCAGTGACATTGCCATGTTCTCCGCCAGAGTCCCCCACGATCGGACCGTGTACCAGAGGGGCTCCATGTCCTCCCACTCTCCGTTGTCACGCCTGCGAGACCGCGGGACGACCATGCGAAAACGGCAAAAAGTTCTGCCAGCGCCGTTCTCTGATCTGCTGAGAGTAAGGTCCGTTCCAACGCGTCCACGTAGAACCATTAGGTCGCTAATACTCATTGCACTGCTCCTGAGTTAATCCGGTTGCGGCGGTTCCTCCGCCTGGTTCAACCCTTCCGCAACGCGGAACACGGACCAAGGGGGATTCGCGTGCCCTGTGGATAACCCACGATTCACGTCCCTGTGGACAACGGGAGAGGAAGCGGATCTCCCAGGGGCCGCACGGCGCTTCACCGGAAGAGCGTGCTCACCCTCGCCCTCACCCTCGCCCCGAACTCAACCCTTGTCAGGAACCCGGTGCGTCGACCGCGCGGAACGCTGCGTCCGCCTTACCGACAGTCTCCTCAGCAATAGCCTTATAGGCACCCTTCGTGGGATCCAACTCCGCGGGGAACAATGCAGCACGATAGTACTGAAGCTCCACAATCGAGTCCCTGATGTCCCCAAGGGCCCTATGGCCACCATTCTTGTCAGGCGCGCACACATACACGCGTGGATACCACCGCTTCGCCAGCTCTTTCAAGGTGGAGACATCGATCATCCGGTAGTGCAGGTGCTCCATAAGCTCCGGCATGTACTTGCGCAGGAACCTGACGTCCTGACCGATGGAGTTCCCCGCGATCGGAGCAACACCAGCCACGGGCACCAAGTCACGTATGTATGCCAGCACCCGATCTTGTGCTTCGCTGACACTGACCCCACCGTCGAACTCCTCAATGAGGCCCGAATCGGTATGCATCTGGGTTACGAACGGGGACATCTGCGCCAAAGCCGCCTCCGACGGTTTGATTACCAGGTCTATCCCCTCTGCGAGAGGTTCCAGTTGAGAGTCAGTGACGATCACCGCGATCTCCACTAAGTCATCGACCTGTGGGTCCAGCCCGGTCATTTCACAGTCGATCCACACGATCGGCGCTTCTGCCGCCTTGCCATTGTTGTTATTCACACCCCCACTCTACGACGTCGACGTGCGCCATTTGGCCGCGGGCGACCAAGAGGCGTCCTCGAACCTAGACTGTTGGGCGTGAAGAGCAGTATGAGCAGACCCCCAGCAGTGCACCCAACGCCTGTTGGCGTAACCAAGGGACGCAAAAACGCCGGGCAGGACCAACTTGCGGTCACGGCCGCAGAGGTAGAGGCAGCGGCGGCACGCCTCGCGGATGTTGCCCGCCGGACACCGGTTGAGCAGATTGACCGCCTGACGAGGTCGGCTGGAGTGCCCATTTTGGTCAAGCGGGAAGATCAGCAGACCGTCCGGTCATTCAAGCTGCGCGGCGCATACAACCGCATGGCTGGGCTCTCAGAATCTGAGCGGCAAACCGGCGTCGTCTGCGCGTCTGCGGGAAACCATGCGCAGGGCGTCGCGATGGCTTGCTCGCGGCTGGGGATCCACGGGACGATCTACCTTCCGTCCTCGACCCCACGGCAGAAACGCCAACGAATCACGACCATTGGCGGCCCTTGGGTCACGCTTGAGTTCGTGGACGGAACCTTCGACGACACGCAAAAGGTTGCGTTGGCTGCTGCGGAGCGCTCTTGGAAAACCTACATCCACCCCTACGATGACCCAGCAGTCATCGCAGGCCAGGGTTCAGTAGGCAAGGAGATCGCTGAACAGGTCGGAGAGGACCTGCGAACGGTTGTCGTCCCCCTGGGAGGCGGAGGCCTGACCGCGGGCGTCGCCGCATGGCTGCGCGAAGTGAGGCCCGACGTGCGGATCGTTGCGGTGGAATCAGAAGGCGCCGCGTCTATGGCTCGCGCTTTGGAAGAGGGCGCCCCCGTCGCCCTGCCCTCAATCGACCCGTTCGTGGACGGCACGGCGGTAGGACGGGCAGGAGACTGCACGTACGAAATCATCCGCGACCTAGTCGACGACGTCGTGGTTATCCCAGAGGGTGCGGTCTGCACTGAGATGCTGGACCTGTACCACCTGGACGGGATAATCGCGGAACCCGCGGGCGCCCTCACCACTGCAGCGATCCAGATGGCGGCAGAAGGACTCCTGCCGCAACTCCCCCTAGATGGTGTGACGGTGGGGATCATCTCCGGTGGCAACAACGACCTGTCCCGCTACGATGAGGTCCAGGAGAGAAGCAAGGTCTACCGCAACCTGCGCCACTACTTCCTTGTGTCATTCCCGCAGCGCCCCGGCGCGTTGCGCCAGTTCTTAGATTCAGTCTTGGGTCCCGAGGACGATATTCTCTACTTCGAATACACAAAGAAGAACAACCGGGAAACCGGCCCCGCACTGGTCGGGATCGACTCGGCATCGGAGACGTCTCTGTTTGAGCTGCGCGAACGGATGAAGACCGCCGACCTGCGGATAGATGAGTTGGACCCGGATTCTGAGCTGTTGCGTTTCCTGGTCTAGAGCGCGACACTCACCGCAGCCGGTCGCCCTCGCCCCAAGGGAACACGCCGAAGTGGCGGGCATCCTCGTTCTTGGAGTGCACCGCAGCCGACACCAGCGACTCCGGCGTGTCAATGTCCGCACGTAAATAGGCACCGGACCAAGCATCCAGAGAGCCCGCGGCGATCGCCTTCACCAAGTCCAGCGTCGCGGACACTGGCGTGTAATCCGTGCGGCCCGCGTGTAAGTCCATCCCCGCCGTCATGTCGGTGCGCACCACCCCGGGCGCCAGTCCGAACGCGAGAATCCCCACGCCCTCGCCCACCTCCGAAACGTCCCCAACGTTACGCAATTGGGCGGCCTTCGAGGTCGTATAGGCAGGCGCCAAACCCCAGCTGCGCGCGCCGGCACCAGAAACCAGATTGATCACGCGGCCCCCTTCCGCCGCCACCATGTGGGGCAGAACCGCACGCTCCATAAAAAGGGTCCCCAAGAGGTTCGTGGAAACCACCGCGGCCAACTGGTCCGGATCCGCCTCCCACACCGGCACCTCCGCATCGATGCGCCCCGCGTTGTTGATGAGGAGCGAGGGCGTCCCAACGGCTGCAACGATCCGCTCCACCGCACCCGAAACCTGGTTGTAGTTGCCCACGTCAATCGGCTCGAGGGCGACCTTCACGTCCGCCCTCGCCCCTATCGCGGAAGCCACATCGCTCAGCCGCTGCGGGTCCGTGGCAATGAGGCCCAAATCCCAGCCGAGTTCGGCAAGCCGATACGCTATGGCGCGGCCGATCCCGCGTGAGGCACCCGTGACGATGGCTGTTGACATGCACCCCCGACAGGACTCGAACCTGCAACCGGTGGATTAGAAGTCCACTGCTCTATCCATTGAGCTACGGGGGCTGCGACGCGTGTGCGCCAACCACCCACGAGGATACTTCCCCAAGTGCACTCCGCGCGACTCCCAAACCTACCTTATACGCGCCTGTGAGGAATTCCGCCTACCCCCACACCCCCGGAATCGTGGTCCTGCACCTTTCGCATGTGGCAGACCCGCCCTCGCCCAAATCCAGATTGAGTGCGCCCACGCGGTACCCGTCCCGCTCCACCACGACCGCGCCGCAGGTCGGGCAGTATGTGGACTGCCCAGCCGGGTCGTAAGTGTTGCCGGTGTAGACGTAGCGCTCCCCCTCTGCCATCGCGATCTGGCGCGCCCGTTTCAGGGTCGAGGGCGGCGTGGGCGGCACATCCTTCATCCGATGCGCGGGGTGAAACGCGCTGAAGTGGTGGGGCACGTCGGCCCCAAGGTTCGCGACGATCCATCGCGACATCGCGGTGATCTCCTCATCAGAGTCGTTCTTCCCCGGGATCAGCAGCGTCGTGATCTCCAGCCAGCAGTCGGAATCGTTCACGTATTCCAAAGTATCGAGGACGGTGGAAAGCCGCGCGCCCGTGACCTTGCGATAGAAGTCTTCCGTGAAGCCCTTCAAATCCACGTTCGCGGCGTCCATCGCGTCAAAGAGTGCGCGGCGGGGCGCCTCCTCTATATAGCCGGCAGTGACCGCGATGGGGTGAACGCCCTCGTCCCGACAGGCGTGCGCCGTATCGATGGCGTACTCCGCGAAAATCGTGGGATCGTTGTAGGTGAACGCAACGGATTCGCACCCAAGTCGGCGCGCGGTGTGCGCGATCTGCCGCGGGGAGGCTTCTTGACCCAGCGAGTCAAACTGCCTTGATGTCGATATCGTCCAGTTCTGGCAGAACTTGCACCCCAGGTTGCACCCGGCGGTCCCGAACGAGAGGACGTCGGAGCCGGGCAGGAAGTGGTTCAGCGGCTTCTTCTCCACCGGGTCCACGGCAAAGCCGGAGGAGCGCCCGTAGGTGTCGAGTACCAGGCGCCCGCCCTCGTTCATCCTCACGAAACAGAAGCCCCGCTGGCCGTCGCGCAGTTTACAAAAGCGTGGGCACACATTGCACTGGACGCGCCCGTCAGCCGTGGTTTCCCACCATTGGGCGACGTGGCCTGCCATTACGCGCCGGTCCAGTTGGGCGAGGGCGTTTCGGGCGAGGGCGTGTCGGGCGCGTCCCCCGTGGCCCCGGGCGTGCCTAGCCCACCCTCGGCCGGCACGTCCGCCGCGTCGCGTCCCGAGTAATCCCGACCCAAGTGGTGCTCACTCACCTGGTATGTCTGCACCTGTATATTCCGCGACCAGAAGTTCGCCGGCAGGCCCGCCTTGGCCTTCAGGTGCGTCATGAACTCCACGGGGTCCGGCAGTTGGTCCCACACCTGCGGCAGGAACGTGGCGCGGTGGTTGCCGTATTGGATGACGACGCCGTCCACGTGCGGGCGCAGCATGTCGAGGGCGGCCGGCTCCGATGGGGCATCTCCGGCCTCCCAAAGTGGCTGCGGCGCGGTGAGCTGGGAGACTTCCACATCCACGTCCTCGAACTCCTCCGTGCTCAACGGAGGGAAGCGCGGGTCACGGAAGGCTGCGGAAACGGCGTTGGCCACCACGTCCTGACCAAGCGGGCGGTGCGCCACCAGCGACCCAATACAGCCGCGCAGCTGCCCGCCAATAGTGAGGGTCACGAAGGTGGCGCCGGGGTCGGAAAGGGCGCCCCCGCCGTCGCCGTAGCCCCCGTCCCCGTCCGTCGCGTCGTTTGGCGAGGGCGTCGCCGAGGGCGCGGGCAGCGATCTCCGATCCGGCACGTCGAGTAGCGGCTGCCCGAGCTCCCGCGCGATCGCGTTGTACGCCAAGACCGGCAGGACGCTGGGCGCTTCGAGGGTGCGCGCGTCGCCCTCGCCCGCATCGTCGGTCTGGCTGCCCGCCTCCTGTTCCACCGCAACGCCCTCGCCCGCGTCTGTCTGGTTCGCCGCGCCCGCCTCCGTTCGCGCCGGCGCCCACGCGATCGCCGGGTACCCGACAACGCGACTGCGGTCCCCCGCGGTGTCGCCCGAGTTACGCACGTCCAGAACACTTCCCTCCCACCCGTGGTCGGCCGCGTACCGCATGAGGCCGCTCACGGGGTAGGCGCCGCAGGCTTGCTCGCCGTGCAGCGCGGGGCCCTTCTGGAGAATCTGCGCGATGGTGTCGGCGTCCACCCGCCTCGCGACGTCGTACGGCAGGAAGTGGGACAAGTCGGAGCTGACGACGACGGCGGTGTCGGGAAGGGCGAGGGCGGCCTCGATCACGCGCGCCACGGACTCCGGCGACGCGTGCCCAACCGCGATGGGGACGACGGTGAAACCGGGCTCAAGGTGACGTTGCAGGAAGGGAAGGTGGACCTCCAGCGAGTGCTCCTGCGCATGCACAATCGGCGCCGTGATCACGTCGGGCAGGCTTTCAAGGGTCGCGGTGAGCTCCGGATCCGTCGGCACCAGCCCCAACGGGGTCCCCTGGTAGTCGGCGCCTGTTAGCGCCATCCCCTCGATCCCAACGCGGTGGGTTGGGCCCAGGATCAGGACGCGACGTGTTTTGGGGTCGAGGGCGCGGTGGGCGAACGCAGCCGTCGGTCCGGAGTAGATGTATCCGGCGTGTGGGGCGATGATTGCTCGGACGTACTCGGTGGGTTCCGGGGCGGCTGCCAGCAGGTCATCGACTGTCTCCGTTAACTCCGTGGGGTCGGACGGGTAGAACAAACCCGCAACAGCAGGTGGGCGGGTCGTTGGCATGGGGGCTCCCTTCCTTTGGGTTCGGCGCACTTCGCGGCTGCGCGCTTCTCGGTTGCGCGCGTTCGACGCGCACGTTAGAGGCGTGTGTTCCGCGCGTTTTGTTTGTTCACCGTGCGTTTTGCGTGCGTTCAGCGCGTGTGTTCCGCGTCACTCTCTATGTCCAGCCTAGTAACGTCGGTAGGCTGGCGCATAGTGACCTGGGGACACGGCGCAACACAACGCAACGCAACGCAGCGCAACGCGACGCAGCGCAACGCGACGCCACGCAACGTCATGCCACGTCACGCCACGCTACGAAGGAGCCGCAATGAAACTCAGCATTCTTGACCTGATCCCGCTTCGGATCGGGCAGACGTCCTCGCAGGCCCTACACGCCAGTCGCGCGCTGGCGCGCTTGGCTGACCGGCTTGGCTACACCCGTTTTTGGGTCGCCGAACACCACAACATCGCGGCGATTGCCTCCACGGTGCCAAGCGTCATCATTCCCTACCTTGCCGCGGGCACGGAGCAGATCCGCTTCGGGTCCGGCGGGGTGATGCTGGCAAACCACGCGCCGTTTTCTGTAGCGGAGCAGTTCGCGTTGCTCGGGGAGATGTACCCGGGGCGCATCGACTTGGGGCTAGGGCGAGCTCCCGGAACCGACCCACTCACCTCCGCGATTCTCCGTCAGGGACTGCCCGGGGACGGCGTACAGAACTATGCGAATGACGTCCAGTTGCTTCGGGAGCTGCTTGGGATCGGGGAAACCCCTCTGGGCTCTGCCGTTCCCCTAGATATCGGGGGTCGCCGGTATGACATTCAGGCAACTGGGGCGGCTGGCTCCCCAGTGGACATCTGGCTTCTCGGCTCTTCGGCGCATTCCGCCCAGTTGGCCGCAGCACTGGGTCTGCCCTACGTGTTTGCCAACCATTTCGGCATTCCGGGCATGGAGCAGGTCTTAGCGATCTACCGGGACCACTATCAGCCGTCAGCCCAGTTCCCCCGGCCGAAATCGTTGGTGCCCGTGAATGTCGTAGTCGGAGAAACGACGGAGGAGGCGGAGCGGCTAGCGCTACCCCACCGTCTGCGCCAGGCCACGCTGCGTAGCGGGGGCAAGTTAGGCCCGTCGGTCACCGTTGAACAAGCGGAGACGCGCGCTTGGAGCCCCACTGAACGCGCGGCTGGGAGCATGGGCGCACCGTTCCTTTACGTTGGTACGGCAGCGGAGGTCGCGGATGGGCTGGTCGCCCTCGCCAATCAGTTCGAGGTCGATGAACTCATGATCGTCCCATCCGACGGCGCATTCGAAGGGGATGACCTGAGTCGTTTTGAGCACCGTGAGGATACGGTGCGCGCCCTCGCCCAGCAACTACTGGGCTAACTGCCTCTTCCGTAAGTCTTTTTGGTGGCCGGTCTGGGACCGGTTGGCAGGATTGGTGTCATCTGTGCAGTGGGTGGACCTAGGCCGGGGCTAGGGCGTGTGCTGTGTCAAGGGTTGGTCGAAGAAGAGCGCAGCCGGCACCCACAGCCGGTGCCCGCGGCTCCTCCCGACACCCCGTGCCCGCGGCCGCTGTCACCGAAGGGAGCAACCCCTAGGCGGCGGGCTCCTCATCCACGTTGACCATCGTCAACGCCATGTGGCAGGGCTCGATCGCAACCAGTGCATGCCGGTCACCGGGCGCCAAGTAGACGATGTCGCCCGCGCTTAGGACCGAGGCCTCTCCCCCAACCGTGAACTCCATCTTCCCGCTGAGGAGCTGGACGATCACGGCCTTCGTGCTGGCATGCTAAGTGAGGACCTGCCCCTCATCGAAAGAGAACAGCACGTACCTCAACACCTGGTTGTTCACCACGACGCGGCTGGTGGTCGCTTCCTGAATAATCGGTAACTACTCAAGTAGCCCCGTGCGCACCAACGATTCCGTGTAGTCAGTAGTCTTCTTAGCCATGTCATTCTCCTTAAGCACTGAACAGCGGGGCGGAGCCCTTGCGAACTTGGCGCCCCCGCGAACTTGGCCGCCCCCGGGGCGAACGAGCCCTTATCCAACGCAGACCCGTTCTCAGGCGAGGACGCCCTCGAAAACCTCTACACCCTCCTCGAAGGTCAGCGCCTGCACATGGCGCCTGTCGTGGCGGACGGGAAACTGGTCGGGTTGGTGACAACCAAGGGGTTGGTGCGGTCAAGCGTGTATGGGCCGGCTCTCGACGCTGCGGGTTCCCTCCAGGTTGCCGCCGCGGTCGGGATCAATGGCGACGTGGAAGGTAAGGCGCAGGCCCTGCTGGACGCGGGTATCGACACGCTGGTCGTTGACACTGCCCATGGTCACCAGGTGAAGATGCTCGACGCCCTGAGCCGCGTCCGCGCGCTCTCCCCCACCGTCCCAGTCGTTGCCGGCAACGTCGTTACGGCGGCGTGCGCCACCCGCGTGACGTCGCCCTAGCGCTTGCGGCGGGCGCCAGCCAAGTGATGATTGGCTCCTGGTTCGCGGGCACCCACGAATCACCTGGTGACCTGCACATTGACGGCGACGGACGCCTGTACAAGGAGTCATTCGGCATGGCTTCTGCCAGGGCGGTTGCAGCCCGCACCGCCAAGAGCGGATCATTCGACAGGGCAAGGAAGGCGCTGTACAAAGAGGGAATCTCCTCCTCGCGCATGTACTTGGACCCGGCCCGGCCCGGTGTTGAGGACCTGATCGATGAGATCACCTCCGGCGTAAGGTCCGCCTGCACCTACGCGGGGGCGCGCAACCTGGAGGAGTTCGCCGAGCGGGCCATCGTCGGCGTTCAAACCGCAAGCGGCTACCAAGAGGGGTTGCCCCTGCGGACCAGCTGGTAGGTGCGGGGCGAGGGCGTTGGTGTTCTGTGCGGAGCCTCGCCCTCGCCCTCGCCCCAAAAAGAATGGCCCGCACTGTGGCGCGGGTGGGTTAGGAGTACTTCTTCTCCAGACGCTCCTCAATCTCTTCAAGACTGTACCCCTTGGTTTCGGGGACGACCTTGATGTAGAAGAGGAGTGCGCCCACATTGATCATGCCGAAGATGGCGTACGTCCACGCGGGTCCCAAGCCGGCGATCATCACGGGGAATGAGAATGTAACGACGGCGGTCATGATCCAGAGGCAGCCAACTGCGATGCCCTGGGCGACGCCGCGGATGCGCGAGGGGAAGATTTCCGACATGAGGACCCACGCCACCGTCCCGGACTGCTTCACGAAGACGAACACGGCGACTAGGGCCAGGACTGTCCACGGGAGAACCGCGGGGATCGCCGACGCGATGTTGCCGTCCGCGTCCATGTGCGGAGCGATGCCGAATCCGAACACGAGCGCCAGAGAAAAGAGCGCCACGACGATACCCGACTCTTGGTATATCCCCACGTGGCGGCGTTTAAACCGGTAGACGAAGTACAGGCCAATGCCCGCGCCGACCGCTGACGCGACCCCCGTAATCACGTTCAGCATGATCGAGTCAGCCATGTTGAACCCGGCCGCGCTGAGTATTTTGGGCAGGTAGTACATGGCCGTGTTGATGCCGGTGAGTTGGTCGAAGAACCCAAGGAAGATGCCGATGATCAGGACCTTTCTGGTCCATTTGGTGCGGACGATCCGTTTGAGGTGCCAGGTCTCTTCGCGCTGCGCGGCCTCGTTGGCTTGAATTATTTCGTAGATCTCTTCGTTGACATCGTCAGTGTCTTCCTGCCTGATGCGCTTCAGGGCCCCGATGGCGTCGAAGTACCGTTCCTTCGTGCCGTACCAACGCGCGGTTTCGGGCATCATGCGCATGCCGAACCAGAGAAGGATGGCGGGGATGGTCGCGATCGCCAGCATGTATCGCCACGTCATCCCGTTTCCGCCGGTGACGGCTGCGACCATGTCAACGTTGTTGGCGACGGAATCCCAGGCGACCATGTCATCCGAGCCCTCGACGGTGACCCGCGGGCCGCCATTCGCGTGGGAGAGCCACGCGTTCATGGAGTAGGCGATGAGCTGCCCGAAGACGATCATGAATTGGTCGAGGGCGACCAGGCTGCCGCGGATCCGCTTGGGCGCCGTTTCCGCCAGGTAGATGGGGACGGTCGAGGACGCACCACCAACCGCCCAACCAAGGACGAAGCGGAACGGGTAGAGAACCCAAATGGTGGGGGCGAGGACGTTGCCGAGCGTTCCTACGATGAAGATGATCGCCAGGACCATGATGTTGTTGCGGCGCCCATACCGGTCGGAGATTTGGCCGCCGATGATTGCGCCGAAGGCGGCGCCGATCGCCAACAAGCCGCCGACCAGCCCTTCTTCCCAGGGAAGCAGGTCGAGGCCGCCGGCTTGGGCGGGCATGTACATGAACGGCAACGCTCCGGCGATGACGCCCGTGTCGTAGCCGAAGAGGAAGGAGCCGAGCGTCACGACCATGGCCATGAAGATGATGCCGCGTTTCGGTCCGGAAGGAGGGGTCGCGGCGACCATTTGCGCTACTTCGGCACGGGTCACTTCCGCGCCTTTCGGTGATGACACCTTCTGCTCCTTACCCCGCGCGGCCTTGTTGAAAACGCTCTTGTCAAAGACGCGCTCGCTATTAGGGACGCCCTCGCCCTCGCCCGAATCTCTCCATAACCGCAGCCCGCGCGTTCGGGGAAAGCGGTCAGTCCCGGTCGCGCGTCGCCACCGACCAGACCTTCCGGGTCCCACCGCGCCCGCTCACGTAGACAAGGTAGGCAGCGCCCGCGACCCCGGCAAAGACCATTCCCTTGGCGATGCCGCGCTTGATCAGGTCTTTCCGCTCGTAGGCTTTCACTATCGGCCAGCCGTTCGCTCTGGCGTGTGCGCGTAGGGCGCGGTCTGGGTTCACGGCCACGGGGTTCCCCACCGTTGACAGCATTGGGATGTCGTTTGCGGAGTCCGAGTACGCCCACGATTTTGAGAGGTCGAGGCCGTTTTCCTCCGCGATCTCCCGCACCGCCAAGACCTTCTCTTGCCCGTGCATGACCTTTCCGTCGACCTCGCCAATCAGGCGCCCATCGGCAACTTTCGTTTTGGTCCCGATGCCGCCCATCGCGCCAATCTGACGAGCGAACTCCTCCGCGATCAGCCACGGAGTTGCCGACACGAGGTACACCGTGTGCCCCGCGTCCACATGGTCCCGCAGCAGCTCATACGTGGTTTGGTAGACCTTGGGGACGAAATACTTTTCGTAGATGTCCTCCCCCATGCGGCGCATCTCTTCGACGGTGGTGCCCGCCACCAGTTGAGCCGCCCTGTCGGAAAGGTCGCCTATTTTCCCCTGGTTCTCACCGAACAGAACGTAGCGCAGCGTCTGATGGGCCGCGTAGAAAATGTCGCGAAACCCAAAGAATGATCGAGAAAACATTTCCTTCGCCGCCCAAAACGCGCTTGCGCCACGCACCAAGGTTTCATCAACATCAAAAAAGGCACCAATGGTGGACGGGTCCGGCGCGGGCGTGGTCTGG
This sequence comes from uncultured Actinomyces sp., assembly GCA_964344825.1. Taxonomy (GTDB): domain Bacteria; phylum Actinomycetota; class Actinomycetes; order Actinomycetales; family Actinomycetaceae; genus Scrofimicrobium. Next base: position 5,240 of record CAYFOT010000004.1, on the reverse strand, counting down.
CTCATTTGTCTATTCTACGGGAACGCTCTCGACTGCCGGGGTGAACGGCGCCCTCGCCACTGTTACGCGCGCCCCCTCGCCCCTCCGTTACGCGCGCGCCCTCGCCACTGTTACGCGCGCCCCCTCGCCCCCACTTGTACGGCACCCCGC
>CAYFOT010000004.1:0-4990 GCA_964344825.1 uncultured Actinomyces sp. | reverse complement strand
GCGCCCTCGCCACTGTTACGCGCGCCCCCTCGCCCCCACTTGTACGGCACCCCGCGAACACGCCGCTACGATTAGACAATGCTGCGTTTATACCCGAATACCACGGAGACCCCCGCGACGACCTGGGATGAGGTGCCGATCGACGGGTTCGCTGCCGCGCTCTTGGACCTCGCCCTCGCGCGCCACGCGGAACGCGGTTGGCGTGGACCCGCGGTAGTAGCCATCGACGGGCGCAGTGGCGCGGGTAAGTCCACGTTGGCAAGGGCGTTGCGCGACGCATCGGGCGGGGTCGTTCTGGAGAGTGACGACCTGATGTGGTGGGAGCCGATGTGGCAGTGGTCGGACCTCGCTGTTCAGGGCGTCTTGGAGCCGCTCCACCGCGGGGCGAGCATCAATTTCAAGCCCCCTCAGTGGAAGGCAAGAGGTAGGGAGGGCTCGATAGTCATCCCGAGCACGGTGCCACTAGTAGTTTTCGAGGGCAACGGCTCATCCCAGCTGCCGTTCTTTGAGTACCTCGCGGCCTCGGTCTGGGTGCAATCGGACTGTGTCGTTGCAAAGGAAATGGGCCTGGCTCGCGACATTGAGGACGGCACGAACGGCAGTGCGGCAGAGTCGGAAGCCTTTTGGGACCAGTGGGAAGCCTCCGCGCACCAGTTTTTCGAGGACGATATGCCGTGGGCGAGGGCGGATTTCACTCTTCTCGGCACCGCGGAGCCGATGCCTGCTCCTGGCACGGTGCGCGTTGCTCGGCGGGCGCGTCGGTAAACGCGCGGGTGGGCGAGCGCGTCGGTAATCACGCGCGTTGCGTCAAGTTGAGTTCCCCAATTGCAGCTGGGATTTCCCCCGTTGCTCCCCTCCTACTTTGCTTCGGGCCGTAGCACTCCCCTTTACTTTGGTTCGCTAACGCTGCCCCCTCCGTTTGGTTCGCCCTTCTTTTCCACCCTGGTTCTGTCCCACCCTAGCCTGTCCCACCCTTGCCTGTTCCACCCTTGCCTGTTCCACCCTGGTTCTGCGTCGAGACTACATAGCGGGTTCGAAACTACATGAGGGGTAAAAATAACGGCGTTATTCGTCAATTCTTGATACCCCGTATGTAGTCTCGAACCCGCTATGTAGTTTCGAGGGGATAACAAGGCCCTGACACAAGACGACGGTGCGCGGCCCAGTCGCATCCCTTGCGCTCGGATGCCATAAACAGCGGTGTGTGCATGCACAAGGTTCGTTGACCTCACCCAAGGTGCCTCTGTTTCACACAGCATGTGTTGATCTCACCGAAGGTGTGTTGATTCCTCAGCACGAGGCGCCATCAGCACGAAGGCATGCGAACAAGATCCCCACGACTTGATGACGGGAACCCGGATGACCTCTCGGGCCCAGTGTCTGGTGCTTTCGTCGGCTTGTTTGCGTTGGCTTGTCCTGCGTCGGCGGTGCTTGCGTCGGCTAGCTAGGCCCTGCCCACCCCGCCTCGGACTATCGATAGATGCGGCAGGTGATCGAAGGATATTCCCGGGCACCAGTGTCGATGAGGTGCCACATCCTTCGATCAGATCTAGGAGACCAACGCAGCCAACCGATGTGCTCACCAGAACCTGACGAAGAGGTCCACCTCAGGTGAGCGGAATCGGACTCTGTCGACCAGCTATTGTCGATGTGTAAAAAAACCAGTCAATGTGGGCGCGCATATCGACTGATTTCTTAACACTTCGGCACGATTCTGTGTGGACCCCCAACGTACGGCAATGCGGCCTGTCGGTCCAATGTCGAGTCGCGGCGCGATGCCGGATTCCGGCGCAGTGCAGCATCACCGCACCGCGCAGGCTCTGGGGCAGGCTCTCGGGCCGGGCCGGGCACCACACGCACCGCGCAGGGCTCTCGGGGCGGGCGGGGCCCACACACACCGCGCCGGTGCAACCAAAAACCCGCAGCGCCGTCTGGGAGGTAAGGGGCTCTCAAAGACGGCACCGCGGACTTTCAGGTAAGGAGCGCTTAACTCTCCTTAGGTTCCGCCGGCTCAGCCGGTGGAGTCGTCGCGCCGGTTGCACCTGCGTCTGTCGCAGGCGCCGGAGCCGATGCAGCAGTCGCTGGTGCCGCTGTCGAAGGCGTCGCGGTCGAAGGTGCCGCCGCTGATGGTGCCGCTTCGTCAGGATGCGCGACCCTGTGGGCTTGCTCCGCTGCCGCTGTCGCAGCACGTGCCTTCGCCTGTGCTTGGGCCAGTGCCACGTCCGCTTCGGCCTCTTCAGCCAACGCTTCTGACTCGATCGCTAGGGCCTTAGCCGCATCCGCAGCCTCTTGGGCCGCACGCGAGGCCGCAAGCGCAGCCGCGGCCGGATCCGAAGGCAGAACCGTGTGTGCGACCGTGTCGGCAGAGGCGGGTGGGACCGCTAGTCGGGGCTCGGGAGCAGGCGCGGGTGTCGACGCAGGCGCAGATGCACCCTGGCCACCTGACGAGGCCGCAGCCCTGGAGGCCCGCGAAACTGCGCCCGGTGCAGACGTGGAACTTGCAGCAACGCCCTCGCCCGAAACGGAGACGCCAACGGCCACGGGTGTCCCCGACTGTTCTTCCTTCGTCGGCTCTCCCCTGTGCTTGACGTCGGCGTATTCGGCGGGGAGGATGATGCGCTCGTTCGGCGGGTACGGCCTGCTGATCGGCATACCCATCGGGTTCTGCCCAACTGACATCATTTCGGTGGGGACGTTGGAGAGGACCTTGCCGGGCTTCTTCAAGCCCTCAATCTGCCAGGTGAAGGGCGCGAAGTCATTCGTCGGGTCAACCCAGTCGCGCTTACGCGACAGACGGTAGAGGAGCAGCGAACCGACGATTACGAGGGCGATGATGATCAGAATGATCGTCACGTAGGTGGTGCCCGACCCGACTTCCTGCTTCACCTGCGATGGCGGGTAAAGTGCGAGGACGATGCCGAAGATAGACGCTGCGAGGCCGGTACCTGCGACAACCCAAGCCCCAACGGTTCCGCCGGGAACCTTGAAGGTGCGCGGCCTGTTCGGCTGATCGCGACGCAACCTGAGGAAGGAGATAAACATCAACACGTAGTAGCACATGTACAGGATCGTGATGGCCTGCGTGACGAGGATGACGAAGCCCTCAACGTTAGGCAGCAGGAACACGACGAAAGCAATGACGGTCATGAAGGCCATCTGCAGGTACATCAGCCTAGACGGCATGCCGTGCTTGTTGTTGTTCTGCAGAGCCTTTGGTAGGAAGCCACTTCGGCCCGCCTGGCCCAGCATGTAGGAGGGGCCCGCGAAGTTCGTGATGAGGTTCGCGATGCCGGCTGCAAGGCCTAGGTAGACGAAGACAAGGTAGAGCCACGGCGCTCCAATTGTCGCGCCCAGGGCCCGGTAGGTGGCCATTAGGGAGTAAAGAACGTTTAGTTCCTTGTTGGGGATGATGATCGCGATGATCAGCGTGCCGACGATGAAGATAACCAGCGACAGGACCATGGCGATGAACATGGCGGCAGGGAACTGTTTGCGCGGATTGCGCAGCTGCTTGATGTGCGCCGCGTTCATGTCGATACCCGCGAAGGAAAAGAGAACGCCCGCGGCCAGCGCCAAGGAGGTCATCCCGTGCATGGGAGGTATTAGGCCTTGGGGAGTGAATTCGATGTTGGGCTTGTTACCCTGAGCAAGCCAAACCACCGCCAGAATCGTCATCACGGCCAGCGGCAGGAACGTTCCAAGCAAGACGCCATACTTCGCGACGCTTGCGAAAACCTTCACGCCCTTCGTGGCGATCCAGCAAATCGCCCAGTAGTAAACGAGCCAGCCGCACATGATTAGGAGCTCATGGGAGGGATGCTGGGCGAACTTTACGGCCCAGTCAAAGTCAGTCGTGAAGAAGCCGACGGTCGCCGTCGCACTTGGTACGCCCGAGCCGAAGTTGAACGTCACTTGAGCCCATAGGATGAGCAGACAGGCGAATGCCCAGCCGGAACCCATCCCCTCTCCGACCCAACGGAAAATACCTCCGCGCTCCGCCCACCCTGAGGCGAGCTCCGCGGCGACAAGACCGGTCGGAATGAAGAAGATCAATGCTCCAATGGTGAACAGCGTTACGGAGGATAGGCCGTAGAAAGCCTGTTGCACGTCGTTGCCGATGCCCGCGACGATCGTCACGTTCATCATCACGAGTGCCATCAAAGTGATGTAACCGGTGCCCTTGTTTGCCTTCTTGGCATCCACAGCTCCCGCTTGTGCGCTTTGGACACTGGTGTCAGATGTCGCGCTTATACTCATGATGAGCCTTTCACTGCAAGATTTGGACTAAAAGATGCACTTGTGAGCGAAGTCGCATCTTTGGTCACATATTAAAAGCCTGCTTGTTTATGGGCGCGTCAAAAACGGGGCCAGAGGGGGCTCCGCATGGATTTGGCCGTTATTTCGTGCCAAGTCTTGTGTCGCTGACGGGCGGCTGACCTGCGCTTTTACCTCAATTGCGACACACGGGCACGTTTCACCATTGTTTTTGTGCCATTTTTCTGATCACTCGATACGGGAGGCGCCGCAGCGCGTGCCGGGCACACAATTGGGCACTCTATACCCTTCCCTTGCTTGCAAGATGCACCGGCAGTGTGACCGCAGATGAGCACAGGAAAGGCGGGGCCGGTCACCCGGGCCCCACCATTCAGTTGTACGTCAATGTACAGATCCCCTTTACGCACCCGCCTTCGCGGCCGCCATCGTGTTGAGTGCTGCGACGACGCCTCCGTCCACCAGCAGATTTGTTCCGGTAAAGCAAAAGGCCCGATCACGAATGACCGAGCCTTTGCTGGTACGCCATCAGGGACTCGAACCCTGGACCCACAGATTAAGAGTCTGTTGCTCTAGCCAACTGAGCTAATGGCGCATATCTAGTTTTTCGCGGGGCCCGTTCGAACCCTTGCGACAATCAGAAACTTTAGACGACCGCAACGCCCTTGAGCAAGCCAAGAGTGCCTCAAAAACCTGTGAGCCTGCTCCCACCCCACCG
>CAYFOT010000003.1:72453-88739 GCA_964344825.1 uncultured Actinomyces sp. | reverse complement strand
ATCGTGGTCAGGGCCAGCGTCGGGACAACCGCTCTTACAACCGTGATGACCGGGACCGCGGCAGGCGGGATGATCGCCCTTACGGTCGCAATGATCGCGATCGGCGCGATAATCGTTCGTATGGTCGTGATGACCGCGACCAAGGACAGCGTTTTGCAGGCCAACGCTCCGATGGGAGCAACAGGCGCCGCGACAACGACAAGTTCGGACAGAAACGACAGAAGCCACACCAGGAGGAGTACCGCTCAGCGGATCCTGATGAGCCAATGATTCCCGCGGGCGTCCTCGCCGATGAACTGGGCCCAGATGCCCTGCGCGCTCTGGAGACGCTGTCGGGAGCCAACAGGGAAATTGTCGCCCGCCACTTGGTTATGGCTGGCCAGCTGCTGGACGTTGATCCCGCGCTGGCCTATGAGCACGCACAGGCCGCAGTGAAACGTGCCGGCCGCGTCGACGTTGTGCGCGAAGCTGCGGCGCTCACCGCATATGCAACTGAGCGTTATGAGGAAGCACTGCGCGAAGTTCGCGCTCTGCGACGCATGCGCGGGGATGACTCGCTTCGCGCCATTGAGGCCGACAGTGAGCGTGGGCTGGGACGCCCCGAAAAGGCACTGGAAGTCATCGCGGACATCGACACTTCGAAGTTGTCCCTGTCTGAGCAGGTGGAAGTGGTGTTGGTAGCAGCTGGCGCGCGGAGTGACCTCGAAGAAAATGAGCTTGCGCTGGTCATCGTTGAGGATGCGCTCTCCAAGATCCCACAGGAAGACAGCACAGAGGAAGCACGCGGCCGACTGATGAGCATGCAGGCGGACGTCCTGCGCGCACTTGGACGTGAAGAAGAGGCGGACGCGGTAGAGGCCGCCATGCCCGTTGAAGAAGACGTCATGGAGATTACGGACCTCTCTGAGATCTTGGAGGGGGACGTCGACCACACCCGTACGCCACTTCGGGGTTCGGACAAGGCTTTGACGGAGATCTTTGACGCCCTCGTCCTAGACCTTGACGGCGTCTGCTATGAGGGGACGAAGCCGATTGCGCACGCATCTGAAGTCCTCACTCAAGTCGCCCAGGACGGGACAAAGCTGGCGTACGCCACCAATAACGCTTCCCGCTCGGCGGCAGAGGCTGCGGAGAAGATCCGTGGCTTCGGCATACCGGTGGATGAGAAACACATCATGACGTCCGCAATGGACTGCATGTACCTGCTGAAGGACAATCTGGAACCGGGAGACAACGTGCTTGTCGTCGGAACGGACAGCCTGTCTGATCTGGTGAAAGAAGCGGGCTTCAACCCCGTGCGGGATGCCAAGGGTGAGGTCGCTGCAGTGGTCCAAGGCTACGGCGCCGACGTTGGATGGGCAGAGCTTTCTGAAGCCGCCTACGCGCTGAACAACGGCGCACGCTTCTACGCGACCAACCTCGACACCACTTTGCCGACCGAACGCGGGATGGCCCTTGGCAATGGCTCGCTGGTCGCAGCAGTATCCCGGGCTACGAACCGGCGCGCGGAGGCCAGCGGCAAACCCAATCCAGAGATCATGGAGAGGGCTGCAGCGATGGTGGACGCACAGAACCCGCTGGGAGTTGGCGACAGGCTGGAGACAGACACCGCAGCCGCGTTCAGTGCCAACATGCCCAGCATGCACGTGCTGACCGGGGTTAGCTCAGCCGCAGACGTGGTTTGCGCTAAGAGGGGCCAACGTCCCGCTTACTTGGCGTTGGACCTGCGTGGACTCCAAGAAGTGCATCCGCAACCTAAACACCACCGTGATGGCACATGGACGGCGGGTGTCTCCCAGCCGGTCAAGTTCACTCGCTGGGGCCACATGGTCGTTGACGGCGTAGAACTTCGTCCCGACGGAGATCCCGTGAAGATCAACCTGGACACATATCGGGCGCTTGCTGCCGCAGGCTGGGAAGTTACGGACGACGGGCGAAAGCCACGCGTGCCCGAACTAATCGTCGTGGACAATGACGACATGGAAGGTATCATCAGCGAACCCAACTATGAGGTAGTCGTTGAGGAAGCGCCTGAGGCCCCTGAAGTCGTCGAGGCTGTGGCGGAGGAAGTCGATGAATCCGCTGAAGAAGTCGCGGAGGTCATTGAAGCAGAAGACGCGGACCTTGAAGAGGCTGAAGTCGTAGAGGTCGTAGAGGTCGCAGACGTCCAAACCCAAGACTTAGCGGAGGCTGAGGAAGAAGACGCGGGGTCCGATGCCTGATCGTTCTGGTGACGAGGGCGTGGCGGAGGCAGCCGAAGAGTTCCTCAGCGAACTGACGGAGGAACTGCGGTCTCTGCGCGCCCTCGAATCCGATCTGCGCCGTGAATTGAATAGTCTGAAAGTCCAATGACTAGACGTCGCTTAGATGCAGAAATGGTGCGCCGCCACCTCGCGGATTCCCGGACGGCGGCCCAGCACCTCATCGCCGCGCAACGCGTGACCGTGGGTGGGATGGTGGCCAACAAACCCGCAACCCAAGTTGAGGACAGCGTGGCAATAGAGGTTATCGCCAAGCCGGAAGACGACTACGTTTCGCGAGGTGCCCACAAACTCATAGGCGCATTGGATGCCTTCGAAACGATCCTCCCGCCAATACAGGGCCTGCACTGCCTTGACGCTGGCGCATCCACGGGTGGTTTCACCGACGTCCTCCTGCGTCGCGGCGCCAAGAGCGTAGCCGCAGTCGACGTGGGATACGGGCAGCTTGCGTGGCGCCTACGCGAAGACCCCAGAGTCATGGTTTTAGAACGGACGAACGTCCGCCACCTCCAGCCGGAACAGGTGGTGGACCAGGACGGCTGCGCCCCCTCACTTGTCGTATCTGACCTGTCGTTCATATCGCTCACGAAGGTCATCGACCAGCTTTCTAAGTGTGCGCCAGAGGCGTTGCAGCTCCTCATGGTCAAACCGCAGTTCGAGGTCGGCAAAGGCCGGGTCGGACAAGGCGGGGTCGTACGCGATCCGGAGCTCCGTGTGGAAGCCGTAACGCAAGTCGCGAAGTACGCCCAGTCCGTTGGGTTGGGGGTTGCCGCAGTAGCGCCCTCGCCCCTACCCGGACCGGCTGGAAACGTGGAGTATTTCCTGCTTCTAGCCCCAGGCAGTTCGCCGCTTCCGCCATTGGATGGAGCCAACCTTGAACAGGCCATCCGCGAAGCCGTTGAAAAGGGCCCGCAGGCAGGGCTCGCTCCCAAGAAAGAACAGTGAGGCCCAGGTGAGAATACTTTTGGTGCGTCACATGCACCGCACGGACGTGCAGCAGGCAGCAGAGCGCGTACGCCTGCATGCGGACCAGATGGGGTTGGAACTCATCGACGCTCGCAAACTCAGCCCCAACGGTGACAACCTCCCTGATTTTGATGACGCTACGCGCCCGGACCTGATCCTTACCTTGGGTGGGGATGGGACCATCTTGGGCGCCGCTGAGATCGCACACAGGGAAGACGTCCCCCTACTGGGTGTGAACTTCGGTCACATGGGCTTCCTTACAGAAACGACGGCAGACTCCCTGGTGAGCGTCGTGGAGCAAATCGCCCGCGGCGACTATGAGATTGACCCGCGCATGACGCTGGACGTCCGCGTGGTCAGCCCCGATGGAACGACGCGCGAAGACTGGGCACTAAATGATGCGGTCATCCTTCACTCCGACAATGCTCACCCGGCCGATTTCGCGTTCGCGGTCGACGGACAAGTCGTTTCCACTTATGCCGCTGACGGGATCATCCTGGCGACGCCCACGGGTTCCACCGCCTACGCATTCTCTTCGGGTGGCCCGGTGGTCTGGCCGGAAACGCAAGCGATCGTCATGGCACCACTGGCGGCTCACGGCCTATTCACCCGTCCACTGGTAGTGGCCCCGAACTCCAACCTAGAAGTCGGTGTCCTAGAGAGCAACCGCGTCGCGCCCACCATCTGGCTGGACGGGCGCCGCCAATTTGAGGTCCAACCCGGCTCCCGCATAGAGATAACGGCCGGCGCTGAGCCCATAAAACTGGTGCGTCTGGACGACACACCTTTTGCAGCGCGCCTAGTTTCCAAGTTCAACCTGCCCGTCACGGGGTGGCGCGCAGACCCCGTGCCCGACCCGCAAGAGAGCGCCAATGCTGACTGAGCTGCGCATATCGGGACTGGCGCTTCTGGAAGACTGCACATTGGAGTTAGGCCCGGGCCTTACCGCGATCACGGGTGAGACCGGAGCTGGTAAAACCATGCTCCTCACCGCCCTGCGTCTGCTGACCGGGGGCCGGGCGGACCCAAAGCGCATCAAAGCCGGGCGCAACCGGACGGAAGTTGACGCACTTCTTCAAGTGGGTGCCTCCGTAGCAGAGGAATTAGAAGAAGCGGGCTTCTACGTGGAAGCGTCTTCTCATGGGGACGAGGGCGAAGAAGTAGAAGAAACCGACCCCACAGCGGGCGGTGCAGAGATCGCGTTTTCCCGCACCATCCTCCCGACCAGGTCCAAAGCTGCAATAGGGGGGCGCCCCGTACCGGCCCGGATGCTCCAAGAAACCGCGGGGCAGCTCATCTCCATCCACGGTCAAGCCGACCAGTGGCGCCTGAAGTCCCCAGCCCACCAACGCGACCTACTTGACGCCTACGCCCCGGAACCCCACAGCGACCTCATTGACACCTATTCCACACTGTGGCAGCAGACGAAGACGCTGCGCGAAAAGGCCGCGGAGCTGGAAGAAAGCAAAGATCGCCTAGAAGTGGAGCTCCGCTACCTCAAAGAAGTCACCGCTGAAGTGGACGCCTTGGAACTGTCAGCCGATGAAGAAGACATCCTAGACGCAGCAATCGACAGGCTCTCCAACGTAGAGGAACTCCGCAACACGGTGTCGTCCGCACTCGCGTCACTGGCAGGTCCGGAGGAATCTGAGGCGTTCATGGGGGGACGCGTCGGCGCCCTCGATGACTTGGGGACGGCGACTGACGCACTGACGCGCGCAGTCGCCCTCGACCCGGACTTGGCGGACTATGCGGAGCGAGCTCGCGCGCTGGACGTGGAGGCCTCGGCTTTGGCCTCCGACCTTCGTGACTACGTCAGCGTGCTCTTCGACGACCCATATGAGTTGGCGCGCCTACACGACCGCCGCGCCGCACTGACTGACTTGTGTCGAGGGCGGGCCCGAAACGCCCGCGAACTCCTTGAATGGGCGGGTGACGCGAAGGTACGAATCGCGGAGCTGGAAGGGGAGTCCGCGGACCCCGCAGCCGCGCGGCACGCCTATGAGCAATCCCAAAAGGACCTTGAAATCGCCGCCCGCAAGCTGCACGAATCGCGCGTCGCCGCTGGTCGCGAACTCTCCGGTGCGGTCAACGCAGAACTGGCGGGACTGGCACTAGCACACGCCGAACTGGTCGTCGAAGTCGGTTCCGCAACGCCGGGCCCCACAGGCTTCGACAAGGTAGAAATGCTGCTCCGCCCGCACCCTTCCGCGCCCGCGACACCGCTGGGCGAAGGCGCATCAGGCGGCGAATTGTCCCGCATCATGCTGGCGCTTGAGGTCGTGCTGGCGAACAACGAAGAACCCCAAACGATGGTGTTCGATGAGGTCGACGCGGGGATTGGTGGGCTCACAGCCAACCAGGTCGGGCGGAGACTGAAGAGGCTTGCGCGTCACCACCAGGTCCTAGTGGTCACCCACCTTCCCCAAGTTGCCGCGCTTGCGGACGCGAATTTCGTCGTGGAAAAGGTAGATGGCAACGCGTCGGTAAAGATGTTGGGCGAGGGCGAGCGGACCGATGAGATTGTCCGCATGCTCGGCGGTGACGACACGGAGGGTGCGGCGCGCCGACACGCCCTCGAACTGCGAAGCCAGACTGACGTGGGAGAATCGGATTCGTGAAAAAACGCGGTGAGAAAGCAGTTTCCGGGACAGTCCGTGTAGCAGACCGGCAGGGGCGGTTCATGCGTTCCCCTGAGCCCGGATCCGTACTGGTCGTTGACCTGCCCGACATGGATTACCAGAGCGGGACGCTACTTGCTGCCCTGCGGCCAAAGGCCGTGCTGAATGCTTCCGTCGGCGCAACGGGGCGCGGGCTGGGCACGGGTAGCGCCGTTCTGGTTGCTGCGGGCGTTGCGGTCGTTGATGACTTAGGCTCCGACGTGATGGATCTGCGTGACGGGGACGAGGTTACGGTGACCGGCCCGCACGTGGCTCGCAAAGATGAACTTATCGCGTCTGGCCGCGTCTTCGTGGTGAACGAGGACGTTTATGGCGACGGCGTCGTACCGGTCCAAGAACGACTGGCTCAGCGGATTGAGGCCCAGGCGCTGGCTGCGGCACGGGACTTTGAGGCTGAGGCAGACCTGATTTTGGACGGGGTTGGTCTACCGCCCTCGCGTGTGAAGATGGACGGTCGCCTTGTGCTTTTGGCGACTCCCGACACTGACTTTTCTGGCGTCGCCAAGCGCGTGAAACAATTCGTTCGGGACAACAATCCCGTGATTGTGGCGGCAGGAAAGGGAGCAGAAGCGGTCTACGCCATTGGGCTGCGTCCCGCCGTGATTGTCTCCGACCCCCGTGATTTGAACATGAAGGAGCTGGGGCGCACGCGTCAAGTCCTAGTCCCGGCCGCTGCAGAAGAGGTTCCGGCGCGTGATCTGCTGAAGCGACACTCAATCGCGTTCGACGCGGTGAACTCCGCACTTAACCCCAGCGACATTGCTCTTTTGTTTGCTGCGGAAAACGGTGCCAGCGCGATCATTGACTGCTCTGCGGAGAAGACGTTGGAGCAGTACTTTGACGATGGCGGGGTTCAGGTGACGGGGTCCACCGTTGTAGCAGCGAAGCTGTCCGGGCGTGTGGTGCCATTGAGGGCGATGCTCGCTGTGTATCGGCCACAGATTTCCGCCTGGTGGCTTGCGCTACTGTTCGTCGCGGCGTTACTTGCGGCGGCTTCGGCGTTTTTCCTCACACCCATGGGGCAGGAGCTGCTGTCGGCGTCTTCGCTAGGTGACGATGCCCCCGCGGCGCCCGGGTATGTCCGCGGGGACCCGGTGGTAGACGATGTCAGCGCACTGTCACCAACACAGATCTTCTAGTTGCAACCCTTGGAGGGTCCAAAATGATGAACTTTCGATACCACCTGGTCTCGCTGGTAGCGGTTTTCTTGGCGCTTGCAGTTGGAGTGGTCTTGGGTGCCGGTCCGTTGCAAAACGCGATCAACAAAACTGCGAAGTTTGATTCCAGCGTCTCATCAGAAGAGCAGCTTCAGGCCGAGCTTCAGGCTGCGCTTTCCGTTTCTGATCAGGCAGAAGTCTTCGCAGAGGCCGTGGGTGAGGAGGTCCTCCCGGGAGCTTTGGACGACGCAAAGGTGGCGCTGGTTGCGTTGCCGGGGGTCCTACAGTCGGACGTCGACATGCTTTCCACATCGATGCAGGTTGCGGGTGCGAAGGTTGTGGCAACCGTATGGGTAACTGAGTCGATGGTGTCTTCTGACCAGAGCACCTACAGGCAAACCCTTGCAACTCCTGTTTCTGCGCACCTGACCGGGCGCCCCTCCGATGGGGAATCGGCGAACGTGCTGGCGACGGGCCTAGTGGAGATCCTGACGACTTCGGGAGCCGAAACTGACCTAGTCAAAGAGATCATGGCGGATGAAACTACGCCACTCATAGAGGTTGACACGTCGGCCAGTGAACCGGCCAACGCGATTGTTCTTGTGGGCCCGTCAAACAAGTATTCAGGGTCGGAAGAATCGGGCGAGGGCGAGGGCGGCCCGGCAGCAACGGAACAAAGTGGGGGCGGCGCGCGGATGTCCGCAGGATCGTTGGCTCCGGTGACTAGAGATGTATGGATCGCGCTTGCCTCTGCCATAGAAGCCGGCGTTCCGTCATCGGTTGCGGTTGGCCAAGCAGCAGGTGCCGATGACGTGATAACTGTGCTCCGGGCAAACCGAGCGCCCATAGCAACAGTTGACCAAGGTGGAACACAGATGGCTGCGTTGAACGCTGCCTTGGTTCTGGCTAGTGGGGCAAGTGGTGCGTTTGGGCAACAGGAGGGCGCAGCACACGCCGTAGTCCCGTTCCCTTAATCCTCGCGGGACCGGGTCGCTACGCGGGACTGGGTCGCTTCGCGGATCGTCCGCCCTCGCCACGCCCAACCTAAACGTGAGGTTTTAGCCAATACGCACGTTGCTAAAATCGGATAGACTATTCAATGCAGCTTTGAGGCGCGTAACGCGCAATGGGGCCGCTTTCGGAACACGATTTTGGGGGGGTGCGATGAGTGACGTTGAGACCACCAGCACCCGCGAAGCCGTACGCAATCTGATTGTGGAAAATGGGCCGGTGACTGCTGGTGCCATCGCGCGATTCCTTGACCTGACGACGGCCGCTGTGCGTAGGCACATAACTTCGCTGGAGGAATCGGAAGAGATCCGTGAGCATGAGGTGCCGACAATCGGGAAGCGTGGGCGCGGGCGCCCAGCCCGGCACTACGTGGCTACGGACGGCGGGCGCGAACGTCTGGAAGACGGTTATATGGAGCTGGCCACCAAGGCCATTTCATACATGTCTAAGGCCAGTGGTGAAGAGATGCTGGAAGGGTTCGCAGCGGCGCGGGCGCGCGAACTTGAACGCAGGTACGCGCCGGTTGTTCGGGCTGCGGGGGGCGACCCGCGGCTGCGGGCCGAAGCGCTGGCATCGGCGCTCACGGAGGACGGATACGCGGCCAGCGTGCGCCCGATCGGAAGTGGGGAGTTCGCGATTCAACTGTGCCAGGGGCACTGTCCCATTGAGCACGTCGCCAAAGACTTCCCTATGTTGTGCGAGGCGGAGTTGTCCGCGTTCAGCCATATCTTGGATGTGCACGTGCAAAGGCTCTCCACGTTGGCTCAAGGTGGTCACGTATGCACGACACACATCCCCATCGGGATGCCGTTAGCGAAGGGCAGACGCCCAGTCTTGAGGCAGACGTGACGGAACCGAAGAGCCGCGGCGCGGGCTTGGCCCAGTCGGTCGTGGTGGCCTTGCGCAAAGCCGGGGACGCGATAGTCGGCGGTGGTCACGCTTTTGCCTCAGGCCGCTACCCGACCACGACAAAACGGTTTGCAACGCCGCCAAGAAATGCGCTCACGCCAGAATCGGGCGACGTGGAGAACGAGGGCGGACGCGACTGACGCGCGAAGGCCCGGGGCAACGGACTTTGATGTACACACGAAATACAGGATGGAAAAGAAGGAATCTATGACGCAGTCAACCCAGACACCTGCGCTCAACAAGCCCATGTCTGACGATGAGATCATCGACAGTATTGGTGCTTATGAGTACGGGTGGCGCGACTCTGATGACTATTCCCAAGGGGTCCCGAAGGGGATCAATGAGGGGATTGTCCGGTACATTTCGAAGACGAAGAATGAGCCGGAGTGGATGCTGGAGAGGCGTCTGAAGGCGCTGGAGTTCTTTGAGCGCAAGCCGATGCCAACTTGGGGCCCCGACTTGTCAAGCATCGATTTCGATCAGTACAAGTACTACGTGCGGCCAACCGATCGTCAGGTGCAGTCTTGGGAAGATCTGCCCGAAGAGATCAAGAGCACCTACGACCGCCTGGGTATCCCGGAGGCGGAAAAGAAGCGTTTGGTTGCCGGCGTCGCAGCTCAGTATGAGTCAGAGGTTGTCTACCAGCAGATCCAGGAAGACCTGGAGCGTCAGGGAGTGGTGTTCCTGGACACCGACTCTGGGCTTCGTGAATACCCGGAGCTCTTCAAGAAGTACTTCGGTAAGTCGGTTCCCGCGGGCGACAACAAGTTCGCAGCGCTCAACACCGCCGCGTGGTCCGGTGGATCCTTCATTTACGTGCCGCCGGGCGTACACGTCGACATCCCACTGCAGGCGTACTTCCGTATCAATACGGAAGCCATGGGACAGTTTGAGCGCACACTGATCATTGCGGATGAGGGCTCATACGTTCACTACGTAGAAGGTTGCACCGCGCCCATCTACGACACGAACTCCCTACACGCCGCTGTCGTGGAGATCTTCGTGTTGAAGGACGCACGCGTTCGGTACACGACCATTCAGAACTGGTCGAACAACGTGTTGAACCTTGTTACCCAGCGTGCCATCGTTGAAGAGGGCGCCACCATGGAGTGGGTGGATGGAAACATTGGCTCTGCCATCACCATGAAGTACCCGGCTTGCTACCTGATGGGGGAGCACGCTCGCGGAGAGACGCTGTCCATTGGTTTCGCGGGCACCGGTCAGCACCAGGACACGGGCGCGAAGATGGTGCACATGGCACCGAAGACGTCCTCGTCCATCGTTGCTAAGTCCGTGTCGCGCGCGGGCGGCCGTACGTCGTACCGCGGGTTGGTGGAAGTCCACTCCCGCGCCACGAAGTCGAAGTCAAACGTGCTCTGTGACGCGCTCCTAGTCGATAAGGTATCGCGCACCGACACCTACCCGTACGTAGACGTCCGCACTGAAGACGTTGAAATGGGACATGAGGCAACGGTTTCCAAGGTGAATGAAGACCAGCTCTTCTACCTGATGAGCCGCGGTTTGAACGAAACTGAAGCGATGGCGACAATCGTGCGTGGCTTCATCGAACCCATCGCAAAGCACCTCCCAATGGAGTACGCGTTGGAGTTGAACCGTCTTATCGAACTGCAGATGGAAGGGTCGGTGGGCTAAATGAGCGCCATGAAGCAATCCACTAACGTTTTGGAACCGTCCAAGATTTCACGCGCGGACCAGAAGGAGTCCTTCAACTCTGCGGACTTTGGTGTGCCCAGGGGACGTGAAGAGGACTGGCGGTTCACGCCAATGCGTAGGGTCCGTCCACTGTTCGACGACGCCGGCTACAAGGGTGTCCCGCAGGTGGAAATGGTGGGCCCGCAGTACGCCGAAGTCGCCATTGTCCCGCGCAAGGACGCTGCCGAACCCGTGATTGGTGCGCCGGAGGATTACCCGGCCGCCCTCGCCTGGGAAAAGTTCGAAGAAACCACGTTCGTGAAGATTCCGCGTGAGGTCGAACTGGATGAGCCCGTTTACGTGACGGTGACGCCGGGCCCCGAACTGAAGGCGGGTCGCATTGTGATCCAGGCGGAGCCGCTCTCCAAGGCGACCGTCGTCGTTCTGCATAACGGGCCGGCTAACTATAACGAGACGGTGGAGGTTGAGGCCCAAGACGGCGCCACCCTGTCCGTTGTTGCCATTCACGAATGGGACCGCGACGCGTTGAACACGTCCAGTCACCGTGTGCGGGCTGGGCGCGACTCCAACGTGCACCACATGATCATCACACTCGGAGGGGACCTAGTGCGCGTGAAGGTCGACACTGACTTCGCGGGGCCCGGTGCGAACGTTGAGATGAACGGTCTGTACTTCGTGGACCGCGGCCAGCACTTTGAGCACCGCGTCTTCCTCCATCACAACCAGCCCGATTGTTTCGCAAGGGTCGCCTACAAGGGTGCGCTGCAGGGCAAGGATGCGCGTTCGGTGTGGATCGGGGACTGCCTGATCGGTAAGGACGCGGACAACACGGACACCTATGAGCTGAACCGAAACCTGATTCTCACAGAGGGTGCAAAGGCCGACTCGGTGCCGAACCTGGAGATTGAGAACGGTGAGATTGAGGGAGCGGGGCACGCCTCGGCGACCGGCCGTTTCGATGATGAGCAGTTGTTCTACCTGATGAGCCGCGGGGTTCCGCCACTGGAGGCCCGCCGCCTGGTGGTGCGTGGTTTCTTCGCGGAAATCCTGAAGGCCGTGCAGATTCCAGACCTGGAAGAACGGCTAATCACGAAGATCGAGGACGAGCTGCGGGACTACATCTACTCCACGCAGGCAGACGCCTAAGACGCGGACTCGGACCGCATCCTCCACAAACTTCTAAATGCACGAAATGAATAGGGAAATGAACGAAGCAAAAGAACTGGTCATCAAGAACCTGCACGTCACTGTGGGAACTCCGGAAGGTCCCAAGCAGATCCTCAAGGGCGTCGACCTGACGATCAAGCCGGGCGAAATCCACGCGATCATGGGCCCCAACGGGTCGGGTAAGTCGACGCTGGCCTACGCCCTCGCAGGTCACCCCAACTATGAGGTGACGGATGGGGAGGTCACGCTTGATGGCGAGGACGTCCTGGCAATGAGCGTTGATGAGCGCGCCGCCGCGGGCCTCTTCCTGGCCATGCAGTACCCCGTTGAGGTCTCAGGCGTCTCCGTGTCGAACCTTCTGCGCACCGCCAAGACCGCCATCGATGGCAAAGCACCGAACATCCGCCTGTGGGTGAAAGAGGTCAAGGCAGCTATGGAACGCCTGCGGATGCCCGCGGACTTCGCGGACCGCGACGTCAACGTCGGTTTCTCCGGTGGTGAGAAGAAGCGTCTTGAGATCCTCCAGATGGAACTCTTGGAGCCCTCATACGCGATCCTGGATGAGACGGACTCTGGGTTGGACGTGGATGCGTTGCGCATCGTCTCTGAGGGCGTCAACCGCGCACACAAGAAGGACAACATGGGGATCATGCTGATCACCCACTACACGCGAATCCTGCGTTACATCAAGCCTGACTTCGTCCACGTATTCGTCGATGGGCGCATCGCTGAGCAGGGTGGTCCGGAACTGGCTGACAGGCTTGAGGAAGAGGGCTACGACGCCTACCTACCTCAGGGTGTTGCATAGGTTCTCTAGTTGAACGGCAGGCGCGGGGAGGAAGCAATATGGAAGTAACCGACTTTTCCGATGTGGAACTGGAGGCGATACGCCGCGACTTCCCCGTGCTTACCAAGGTGGGTCGCGGCGGACACCCGATCGTCTACCTAGATTCGGGGGCGACCAGCCAGAAGCCCTCATGTGTGGTCGATGCGGAGTCGGAGTTCTATCGCGACTCCAACGGAGCTGTGCACCGCAACACGCACCTTTTGGGGGATGAGGCAACCGTCCAGTTTGAGGACGCACGGGAGAAACTGGCCGCATTCGTCGGCGCGCAGCCTGAGGAGATCGTCTGGACGAAGAACGCAACTGAGGCGCTCAACTTAGTTGCCAGCGCCTTCGCTAACGCTTCGGTTGGTATCGGCGCGGATGGTAAGCGGGCCGACGGAGGTGCTTCCCGCTTCGCCCTCGGCCCCGAAGACCGGATCGTGGTGACGCGCGCTGAACACCATTCGAACCTGGTTCCGTGGCAGCAGCTGGCTCAGAAGACCGGCGCGGAACTTGCGTGGCTGGACCTGACCCCTGATGGGCGGATTGACCTGGGGACTCTTTCCCAGATCACACCCAATACCAAGGTTGTCGCTTTCACGCACGCATCCAACGTTACGGGCGCGATTTCTCCGGTGGCGCAGATCGCTGCGGCAGCAAAAGGCGTTGGGGCTCTGACTGTCCTGGACACGTGCCAGTCTTCTGCGCACATGCAGATGGATGTTGCGAAGCTGGGAGTCGACTTTGCGGTGTTCTCCTCCCACAAGATGTTGGGGCCGACCGGCATTGGCGCGCTCTGGGGGCGCTCTGAACTCTTGGAGGAGATGCCGCCGGTACTCACGGGTGGTTCCGTCGTCGCGGATGTGAGTATGGAGGAGACGAAGTATCTGCCGCCGCCAGCGAAGTTTGAGGCCGGTTCCCAGCCGGTGGCACAAGCCGTTGCCTGGGCGGTAGCGCTGGACTACCTGTCCGAACTGGGAATGGATCGGGTTGCTCTTCATGAGCACAACATGACGGCACTCATCCTTGACGGCATGTCGAAAATGGATGGAGTGAGAGTCCTGGGGCCGACGGATCTGGAGGATCGCCTTGGTGTTATTGCGTTTGAGGTCCAGGGCGTCCATCCCCACGATGTCGGTCAAGTTTTGGATTTCGAGGACGTTGCGGTGCGCGTCGGCCACCACTGTGCCATCCCGCTCCACCGCTTCTTCGACGTGAAGTCGTCATCGCGTGCGACGGTCGCGCTCACCACGACGGAGGCGGAAGTCCAACAGTTCCTTGACGGGTTGGCTAAGGTGCAGGAATATTTTGGCTCGCCCTCGAAAAAGAACAATGGAGATAACTGATGAGTAGTTTGGATGCCCTGTACCAGCAGGTCATTTTGGACCAGGCGCGCAGGCGCAGCGGGGCCGGGTCAGTTGAGGATTTTGAGCACACGTCGTTCCAAGCGAATCCAACCTGCGGCGATGAGGTGACGCTTGGTGTGGAAGTCGACGGCGACGGTAACATCAAGCGGCTTTCGTGGGATGGGGATGGTTGCTCCATCTCTCAGGCGTCCCTTTCGATCATGAGTGAAATGGTTGAAAGCGGGAGCCTTGATTTGGTGCGCCAAAAGTATGGTGCGATGGAGCTGATGATGCACTCGCGCGGGCGCGGTGTGCCAGAAGAAGTCTTGGATGAATTAGAGGACGCGGCGGCTCTGGAAGGTACCAGTAAGTTCGCGAATCGAGTTAAGTGTTCGCTGCTCGGGTGGTACGCGTTGCGCGACGCCCTCGCACAGGCGGGGTTCGACGTTACCGCAGCCCTCGAAGACAGCGGGTCTACTGATGGAGAGGAAGCAAGATGAGCGACGCATACAATCCGATGGCAGCGCCACCGATTCCGTCGGATCCGCCGGAGCAGCAGTTCACGGTGCAGCAGCCGGAACTGAATGAGGGACTCAACATAACCCGCATCGAAAACGGTGACTACCCCGCAGACGATGTGGTGGAGTCGCTGAAAGACGTGATTGACCCGGAACTGGGCATCAACATCGTGGACCTAGGGTTGCTGTACGGCGTGAAGATCAACGCGGACAACTCAATCGACCTTGACATGACGCTGACGTCCGCGGCATGCCCTTTGACTGATGTCATTGAGCGCCAAGCGCAGATGGTCCTTGGGGCTTACACGGACAACACGACGGTGAACTGGGTGTGGCTGCCGCCGTGGGGTCCGGAGTGCATCACGCAGGACGGGCGCGACCAGCTGCGTGCCATCGGGTTCAACATTTGACCTGGAAGCGCGATGCGCTCACTTCTGGGGGAAGGTGCGGCCATAAAACTGGCCCAGCATCTCCTCCCGGAAGTCCATCAGTCGGCCGTCCTTGATCGACTGGCGGATGGCGTCGACAAGGCGCACCGTGAACCACTCATTGTGGATCGTGGCAAGAGTTGACGCCAAGATTTCCTTCGCCTTGAACATGTGGCGCACGTACGCCCGCGTGAAATGCGTGCACGTGTAGCATCCGCACCCCTCAACTAGGGGAGTGAAGTCGCGCGCGAAACGGGCATTCGTGATGTTGAACCGGCCCGAGGGCGCATAGATTGCACCATTGCGCGCCACCCGGGACGGGTTCACGCAGTCGAAGGTGTCGATGCCAGCGTCAACGGCTTCGAACAGGTCAAATGGTTCCGAAATGCCTAAGAGGTGGCGCCCCTTGTTTTCGGGCAGCTCAGCCGTCGCCCAGGAAACGATCTCCCCGAGCTTCTCCTTACGCAACGCCCCGCCGATCCCGAAACCGTCGAAGGCCGTTCCGCCCTCATTCATCTGCGCCAGATTCCGGGCCGCACGCACCCGCAAGTCCTTGTAGTCGGCGCCCTGCACGACACCCCAAAGCTGCTGGTAGGGGCGGTGCGGACGCGCCTCAGTCTGCCGGGCATGCTCCGCCAGGCACCGGCGTGCCCACGCCTCCGTCCGATCCAAGGACTCCAACTGGTAGGAACGAGGGTGCGACAGCGACGTCAACTCATCGAACGCAAACATGATGTCCGCGCCCAACTGATGTTGGATGCGCAGTGAAATTTCCGGGTTGAAACGGTGCTTGGAACCATCGATGTGGGAGGAAAACACCACTCCGTCCTCGTCCACCACCGCCTTTGACTCCTTGACCGCTTCGCGCTGGCGTTTCAGCAGTTCAGGGGGGACTTCACCGACGTCGGACATGGCGGTTCCCGCGAACTCTTCCGTGAGGACCTTCTTGAAACCGGCGCCCATCGAGAGAACCTGGAATCCGCCGGAGTCCGTGTAGGACGGCCCGCGCCAGTGCATGAACTCACCCAAGCCCCCGGCCTCGTCCACAATGTCCGAACCCGGCAAGAGATACAGGTGATACGCGTTGGCCAACACCGCCTGGGCGCCCAGCCCAAGCAGCATTTCCGGCACGATCCCCTTCACGTCCGCTTTCGTTCCCACGGGGATGAATGCAGGCGTTTGGATGTCGCCGTGGGCGGTGTGGATCACTCCCGCACGTCCCAGTTCGCGGCCCTCTTCCGAGGACGTCTCCACGTCAAACCCGCGGTCGCGCTGGGTGACAGTTCGGGGCGAGGGCGAGGGCGTTGGCGAGAGCGCCGCAGACGCGGGCGCCGTGACACGC